>QYPT01000122.1 GCA_007280125.1 Streptomycetaceae bacterium
CGCGGTCAAAAAGGGCTTTTCGATGTGCATTTACCCCTGTGGATAATTTATAATATAGCCATCGCTTCTTCGCGATTAATCGTTCAAGGTTAATCGGGGAAGCCAAAACAAAGGACTGCTGTGGCTGCAACGAGTGCGCTCAAAAATAAGGCAACTGCTAAAAAAGCAGCGCCTGTTAAGAAAGCAGTTGCAAAAAAGAGCGCTCCTGTAAAAGCGGCGAAGAAAGCCCCTGCAAGAGTTGTTGCTAAGAAAGCCGTTGCAAAGAAAGCGGTACCTGCAAAAATTATCGTGAAGAAAGATCTCACAGCTGCAGATGTGCGCACAATTATTCTTGCCAAAGGCGCGGTACAGCGTCTTAAAGAAGTCAGCGAAGAACTTGCAACGCGTGGAGTTACTAGCCTTAATCGCATTCCAAAGAAAATTGATAAAGAATTAGTTGAAGAAGCTCGCGAACTTAATGCATCTGTCCCTGTTCTTGTAGAGAAACTCCGCAAATCTGGCTTAGGTACTCCAACTCGTATTTTGAAAAAAGCTGAATACGCGTTAGTGGCACCAGTTGCAGTTCCAGCGGTAGTACCAGCGCCAACAGCTTCAGGCAAGAGCACTGTTGCAAAAATTGATGGCGAAGATGTCGAACTTGAAGAGGTAGAGCTAGAGGATTTAGATGCACTCGTTGCTGACGTTTCATCCGATGAGCCAGCAGATGATAAAGGCGTAGCACCACGCGTTGTTAACTTAGCCGAAGAGAGCAATGGCAATGAAGCTGATGCCTTTACTCTCAAAGCCTCAGAAGAAGATGATGCACCCGCTCAAACTGTAATGACCGCTGGCGCAACAGCTGACCCTGTTAAGGATTACCTGAAGCAAATTGGTCGCGTTGCGCTGCTCAACGCCGAACTTGAAGTTGAACTTGCTACGCGCATTGAAGCTGGTCTATTTGCTGAAGAAAAGATTGCAACAGAGAAGAAGTTAGAGAAGAAACTTAAGCGCGAACTTGAATGGATTGTTGAAGATGGCATGCGCGCAAAGAATCACCTTTTGGAAGCAAACTTGCGCCTGGTTGTATCCCTTGCCAAGCGCTATACAGGTCGCGGAATGTTATTCCTTGACCTTATTCAAGAAGGTAACCTCGGATTAATTCGCGCAGTTGAGAAGTTTGATTACACCAAGGGCTACAAGTTCTCTACTTATGCAACGTGGTGGATTCGTCAAGCAATTACTCGTGCGATGGCCGATCAAGCGCGCACAATTCGTATTCCTGTCCACATGGTTGAAGTAATTAATAAACTTGCTCGTGTTCAACGCCAAATGTTGCAAGACCTTGGTCGCGAACCGACTCCGGAAGAGCTCGCAAAAGAATTAGATATGACACCCGAAAAGGTTGTCGAGGTTCAAAAATATGGCCGCGAGCCAATTTCACTTCACACTCCATTGGGAGAAGAAGGAGACTCTGAATTTGGAGATCTCATCGAAGACTCCGAGGCAGTTGTACCGGCCGATGCAGTCTCATTTACCTTGCTTCAAGAGCAGCTTCATGCAGTTCTGGACACACTTTCAGAGCGCGAAGCTGGGGTAGTGGCAATGCGTTTTGGCCTAACCGATGGTCAGCCAAAAACACTGGATGAAATCGGAAAGGTTTATGGCGTAACTCGTGAGCGAATTCGCCAGATTGAATCAAAGACGATGTCGAAATTGCGCCACCCATCTCGTTCGCAAGTACTGCGCGATTATCTCGATTAAGAGCCATGGCTAATCCCACCATTTATATCAACCCAATCAGTGGCTCTATAAAGATTCTCGGAGCCGTAGATTTTGTAGATGCCGATGGCAATGTTTTAGAGACTAAAGAGAATGTAAAATTTTGTGGCTGCTCATTGAGCAAAGATAAACCGTGGTGTGATGGCAGCCATAAGGCCATTACTGGCCAAAATAGAAGTACTAACTCTTAGTTGACTGAAGGTACGTCAACAAGCTTCTGCGTCTCATCGTGAATATGAGAAAGCACAGGCTTAAGTTTTCCAGCATATTCCTTGGCGTGATGGCCGCAGAAAAGTAACTCGCCACCCGAAAGCAATACTGCACGTACGTATGCTTGGGCTCCGCAACGATCACAACGATCGACGGCATTGAGGGGAGTGGTCTCAAGGATCATTTGTTCAGTCATTGCGCTCTCCTCACGGTGTGACCCTGAATGGGTCTCTGTACTAGGGAACATCAAACCATGTATTGGTTATTCCCCGCTCGTTAAAGAAAATATATTTTTTGTGGTGGCATATATCACGCCCGATTTTTCCATCTTTCAGGGGGCATTCTCAGCAAGTATTCAATATATGAGACAGGGACGGCGCGCTTAACGGTCAATATGCCAAACCGTGGCTAATCTTTGCGCCCGTGACCACTAAACCCAGCAAGCTGAGCGAGACGATCGAGGCAAGTTATACCGCGAAAGATTTAGCGGTACTTGAGGGCCTCGATGCGGTCCGCAAGCGCCCGGGTATGTATATCGGTTCTACTGATTCACGCGGCCTTATGCATTGTCTTTGGGAAATTATTGATAACTCTGTTGATGAAGCACTTGCTGGACATTGCAAAAAAATTGAAATCAATCTCGAATCAGATGGATCAGTTGAAGTACATGATGACGGCCGCGGAATTCCGGTCGACAAAGAACCAAAAACTGGTCTCACTGGCGTTGAAGTAGTCCTTACAAAACTTCATGCTGGAGGAAAATTTGGTGGGGGTTCATATGCTGCATCGGGCGGCTTGCACGGAGTAGGCGCTTCGGTGGTTAATGCGCTGGCATCACGATTGGATGCAGAAGTTGATCGCGATGGCAAGATTTATTGGATGTCTTTTCAACGAGGTACTGCAGGTATTTTTGATGGGGATGACCCAAAGGCCTCCTTTACGCCGGCGTCAGGTTTGCGCATTGTTGGAAAAGTTCCCCATAAAGTTACTGGTACGCGCATCAAATGGTGGAGCGATAAGCAGATTTTCCTTAAAGAAGCAGAACTTGAATTAGAGGAAATTTACGCACGTGCGCGTCAAACCTCCTACCTTGTTCCAGGGCTGACACTCATCGTCAACGACAATCGCAGCAAGGCAAGGACGACAGAAACCTTCTTTCATAAGGGCGGCATTTCAGAATATTGCACATTCTTGCAACCAGATGAGGCAGTCGGGGATGTTATTCGTTTAACGGGTAGCGGACATTACGCTGAAACAGTCCCGGTCTTGGATGATCAAGGACATATGGTCTCTACCGAAGTAGAGCGCGACATGGGCGTTGATATCGCCATGAAGTGGGGCAACGGATTTGATACGACGATGCGCTCTTTCGTCAACATTATTGCTACGCCAAAAGGCGGAACGCACATTCAAGGTTTTGAACGCGCAATAACAAAAGCCTTCAATGAGGTACTTCGCTCGACTAAGACGCTAAAGAATTCTGAAGCAGATGTAATTAAAGATGACATCATGGAAGGCCTCACTGCTGTAGTGACTGTCCGGATGTCCGAGCCTCAATTTGAAGGACAGACAAAAGAAGTTCTAGGAACAGCTGCAGCAACTCGCATCGTTTCAGCAGTTGTCGCAGATGAGATGAAGGCATTCTTTGCAACGACCAAGCGCATCGATAAGGCCAATGGACGTTTAATCCTTGAAAAAGTAGTTGCAGCCTCGCGCACTCGTATCTCGGCCAGGGCTCATAAAGATTTGCAGCGTCGAAAGAATGCTCTAGAGAATTCTTCTTTGCCTACCAAGCTTTCTGATTGCCGAAGCGAAGATGTTTCCCGTACCGAGCTCTTTATTGTTGAAGGCGAGTCGGCACTGGGCACTACTAAAGCGGCTCGAAACTCTGAATTCCAGGCAATTTTGCCGATACGAGGCAAGATCCTTAACGTCCAAAAAGCATCGCTATCTCAGATGCTTGATAACACCGAATGTGCATCGATCATTCAGGTAATTGGTGCTGGTTCTGGACGTTCATTCGAGCTCGATGAAGCTCGATACGGTCGAATAATCCTCATGTCAGATGCTGACGTTGACGGTGCACACATTCGTTGCCTATTACTTACCTTGCTCTATCGATACATGCGCCCACTCATTGATGCCGGTCGCGTTTTCGCCGCGATTCCGCCATTGCACCGCATTGAAGTCATGGGCTCAGGTGGAAAGAAGGGCGATTTCCACTACACATATTCTGATGATGAAATGAAGAAGGTCTTAGGCGACCTTACAAAAGCTGGAAAGAAATGGAAAGAGCCGCTTCAGCGATACAAAGGCTTAGGCGAAATGGATGCGCATCAGTTGCGAGACACAACGATGGATCCAGACCACCGGACACTTCGACGCGTAACTGTCGCCGATGCAGAAGCAGCAGATGCGATGTTTGAATTGCTAATGGGCAACGATGTTGCACCGCGCAAAGAATTCATTTCAACAGCAGAAATTGATCGCGATCGGATTGACGCTTAAACCTATTTGCGTTGCGCGATTCTCAGAACAATATTTCTATCTTCTGGAGTTCCTTGTGCCCATGTGTCGACACTTTCACTTCCTTGTGCTGGACGTTTTTGCCAGGCATTGGCACTTAAGACTCGAGATAGCGAAGCAATTTCCAATGTACTTTTTGCCTGTGCGTACCCGGCTTCTCCTGCGTGATCTACAACTGTTAAGCCAATATAGATATCTCCCGAAGAGTCCTCAACGATTTCAACTGTGCGACTTTGCTGTGGCCAGTCAATGTGTGAAGCTGTTTCAATCTGCCACAGCCCTTGATTAGTTGATTGGTTTCCAATCCATTCCACATGGTGTCGGTGTTCGTGTCCTGCCAACCAGAGAATGACTTTTGGGTACTTTAGTAACATCGCTTGAATTTCCTCAAGGCAGACACGGCGGCCCGCAGGTGAGTAATCATTAAACATGGTCGTTAATGGATGGTGGGATGCCAGAACTACGTATTTATCAGAGTTGGCAATTTCATTCTCGAGCCAAGCAAACTGTTCCTCATCTAGCGAACCTTGCCACCCACCAAAGTGATTCACGCTGTCGATGACAAGCAATCGCACCGACCCAACATCGCTGGCGTAATACATCTTTTGGTCGAGAACATTATCGGTCGTAAATCCATGGCCATGAGGTAATCCGGGCGATTGCAGGTGTAGTTGAGCAAATTCTCCGCGGTTAACCGCTCGCCTTTGCGTATCTGGCGTGACGATAACAAATGGGGCATCGCTAGATGTTGGATAATCAGCGGGTCCAATTTCGTTGAATGCAGCGAGCGTTTCTTCCAAAGTCATTGTGGAGGGCAGGGCTTCGTAACGTTTATCAGCGACCATTGCTTCCTGTGTACCTGAATTAGGAGTAACAGTTCCTTGCAAGAGGGCATCGTGATTTCCGTGCACCGCATACCAAGGAACATTTAAACCCGTTGCCCTAAAAGGTGTGCGGCAAGAATCTAGAAGTCCAGGCACGATTGGATATCCATAGAGTGAACGTGCCTGATCATCTTCTTTGCCAGGAGGAGTGCCGTGAGGATGCCAGTACTTCACATCGTAATGATCGGGGCCATCGTCACTAGTGCCTTCATATTTATCGAATGAGCCAGAGTCAGGGCGAATATCTTGGCCATCGAGTAACGCTAAATACCAATTAACTTCGTTGACCTGCGCGTTATCAGTTGTGTCACCTGTGACTATCGCCGCATCTACGGCATGACCTGAAAGCGGCCCGTGAGAAATCTCGTTAAGTGATTGCACCATCGCCTCAACTACCTGTGATGACAACATCGACTGTGCGCGATAAGTCCCGATAGTGCCAACGAGTTCACGAATCGGGCTATCAGGGTCAGCCCATCGATCCAGAAACTCAGGGCGGATAGGTGATTGAGCATCGCACACATGTAAATCTGAAAGGTGATGCATTACAAGCAATGGAGTACTTACCGTGGGGAAAACGAAACCACTATGCGATTCGTTTGAGATGGCTTCTAGATTTCGCCACCCTTGTGGATTAGGTATTCCGCGCTTAAATGCCATGAAATGTAAGCGCACCCTTCGATGGAAACGCCACATCTGGAAGAGCTTTGTACATGGGCGCGGTCCTATCACGAAATAGGTGCAAAATAACCGTTGAGAAAGTGTACTCTCGTTTTTTGAGTAGGGGGTAGTGAATGCTGGCGTTGGTAGTAGTTGCTGCAACAGGTTTTGTTGTTGGCACGATAAACGGAATGGCGGGTGGGGCATCCCTCATCTCATTTCCCGTTCTACTAGCGTTGGGTCTTAATCCGGTCAGCGCGACTGTGACAAATGCTTTGGGAGTTACTAGCGCGAATCTTTTCGCAGTTCGGGCAAGTGATCACAGTGCTCGCAAACTTATTCATGAGTATAGATTTCACATTGCCCTTTCGGCACTCTGTGCATCTGTCGGCGCCATTTTGCTTCTGGCTTTACCAGAGAGAATTTTTGAAAACATTGTTCCCTTTTTGCTTCTTGGTGCAACGTTAACAATCTTATTGCCCGCAAAGGCGCGATCGGGAATCAAACATAAAATAACTGAATTTATCGCGATTGCTGCCAGTGGTTTCTATTGCGGCTATTTCGGTCCAGGTCAAGGTGTAATGATTATTGCGACGCTGGCTCGCGATAGAAAACGAGATCCGAAAACCGTTAACGCCGTTAAGAATGTCATTGTTGGCATAACAAGCATCATCTCGAATCTGATTTATGTTTTCAGTGGACGAGTGGATTGGCTTTTTGCTGGAGCTCTCTTTCTGGGGTCAAGTTTTGGGGGAACCCTTGGTGGCAAATGGGCAAACAGGATGCCCAGAATTTTTTACAAGTCACTTGTATTCACGGTCGGAATTATTGCCTCAATCTGGTTATTTCTCCGATAGATATCACCGGCGAAAAGTAATAGCCTGGGGCCATGTCCTTAACATCTGGCTTTGAAGTGTATGCAGCAATTGGCGAAGATCAGCTTGAGTCTCTGGCTCCATCAGAAATTGGTGATGCATCGAGGGAGTCGCTCAGGGTTGCCTTGATTCAAGACTCTTGGCATGGGTCGATGGAGGAGCAAATGCGCTCCTTGGAGAGCGCATTTGAACTGTGCAAGGAGTATGAACCCGATCTCATAATTTTGCCGGAGTTAACTTTGTATCCGTATGCATGTTGGGAACCGAATTCAGAGGGTTCTGACTTCCAACCAGAAGAGTTAATGGAGGGCCCGTCATACGCATTCGCAAGAAAAATGGCCCGCTTTACACATGCCTCTGTAGTTATTTCGCTCTATGAACAACCAGATGATGAAAGCGAACTCGGTTATAACTCAGCAATCACTCTCTCTGCGGCGGGCGAACTCGTGATGCGTACGCGCAAGACCCATCTGCCACAAACTGCCGGCTACTACGAAAACACTTACTTTTCATGTGGGGACGATGGAACTCCTACAACTTTAATTGGCGAGGCCCACGTTGGTATTCCTACGTGTTGGGATCAGTGGTTTCCAGAGTTAGCCAGGGCATACGCACTCGATGGTGCCGATATCGTAATTTACCCAACGGCAATTGGTTCGGAGCCAAATTTTCCAAACTTTGATACCGCTCCATTGTGGAAGGCGACTATGGTCGCCCATGCAATAGCAAATGGGTTATTTGTAGGCGCAGTGAATCGAATTGGCACTGAGGGTCCTAATACTTTTTATGGGTCTTCGTTTATTGCCGATCCATTTGGTCGTACTCTTGTTGAAGCGGGAAGATCTGAACAAGCAATTCTCATAGCAGATTGTGAATTGGATCAAAGACGAGATTGGCTTACTCTCTTCCCGTTCTTTAAAACGCGAAGGCCCGAAATGTATACAACACTTGCCCGTGAAGACGATGACACAATAAATGAAAGTGGAGATAGCCAATGAGTATTACGGTTTTTACGAATGGAACTATCTGGACTGGCGTTTCAGGTAACCTCATCGTCGATGCTTTAGCAATCGAAGGAGAGAAAATCATCGCCCTTGGCGAAGATGCCAAGAAGCATGTGGGGCAGGATGTAACGCAGATTGATCTAGCAGGTGGAATGTTGCTTCCTGCATTCGGTGACGGGCATGCGCATCCGCTTTATGGCGGACTTGAATCAATTGGTCCACAAATTAAAGGCGCTCCCACACTTGATGCGTTATTGGAGATTGTTCGCAAATTCGCGCAAGATAATCCTGACAAAGAGTGGATTGTCGGCGCATCATATGAATCGTGGCATGCAGCCAATGGAGAATTTGATGCTAAATGGCTAGATGCAGTTGTCCCAGACCGCCCAGTCGTACTTCGCGCCAATGACTATCACACCATTTGGTGCAACACCAAGGCTCTAGAAATTGCAGGTGTAACGAAAGATTCACCAGAGCCACCATTAGGAGTGATTGTCCGTCGACCTGACGGAACTCCCATGGGCACGATGCGCGAATGGGGAGCTGTTGATCTGATCATGAATCAACTTCCCGAAAACTCTCGTGCAGAATTTCGTGAAGGATTTAAAGTATCTACTCAAACATTGGCAGCATCTGGAACTACGTGGGTACAAGATGCCTGGATTGATCCAGGAATGCCAGAGTCTTATATGGATGCTTTGGCAAATGGCTTACTTGGTGTTCGGTATAACTTGGCACTTCGCGCGGACCCTTTCAATTGGCGCAACCAATTAGATTGGTTTGCCTCGGCACGCGATCTTGTTGGAACTCAGAGTCATTTAACATGTCGCTCTATTAAGTTCTTTGCTGATGGCGTCATTGAAGGCGGTACGGCAGCGCTGAAGCTTCCTTATGTTGATGCACCCGATTCAGTGGGAATGCCATGCTGGGATTGGCAAGAACTCAAAGAAGCTGTCGCAACAATAGATTCGATGGGCTTTCAACCACATATTCACGCAATCGGTGATGATGGAATTCACGCCGCGCTTAACGCCATTGAATATGCGCAGGCAGTGAATAAGGAGAAATCGCATCCGCGTCCTGTCATTACACACGTCCAGTTAGTGGATCCCATTGACTTACCGCGCTTTGCTCAACTCGGAGTTATTGCAAATTTTGAACCGCTATGGGCATGCAATGACTCATTGCAGAGCGAACTCACGACACCGCGGCTGGGTCAAGAGAGAGCGCAATGGCAATATCCGATTAAGTCTTTACTCAATGATGGTGCGGCAATTTCATTTGGCTCAGATTGGCCAGTCACAAGTCAGAAACCTTTGGAATGTATGACTATTGCAGTAACGCGAGAGCATGCCCTTTCAGAAAATCCAACGCCGTGGATTCCTGATGAGCGAATCTCTGTTGACGAGGCCCTCTCGGCATATACCGCGGGACCCGCCTTCCAAGCAGGAGATGAGACTCGCCGTGGCACATTGCAGGTGGGCTTTGAGGCAGATGTGGTCTGGCTCGATAGCGATATCAGATCCATTGCCCCTGCCTTGATTCCGACGGCGCGTGTACTTGGCACATGGTGCTTGGGTAAGAGAGTATTCACACAGGAATAGTCAGAGACAACAGAGTGGGGATATGTAGATGACCTTGGATTTATCGTTGCCAACTGCACACGATGATTCCAAGGCGCCAGGAAAGACCAGTAAATGGTTAGCCGCGGTCCCGTTGGCATTCCTTTCTTTCACTGTTGGAATTCCACTCATCATCATTTTTGTTTACTCCTTCCTTGCCAGACCATCCATGGGTGTAGGTGTTATCTGGAAGTTGGATCTCACCCACTACGTGAAAATATTTGTTCAAGATAAATTGGATGGCACGCGAAGTTTTGATACACGCTACTTGAAAGTTATTTGGAACTCGTTTTTCTATTCTGGACTTACGACAGTAGGAACAATGGTACTAGCCATTCCTGTTGCCCTATGGATTGCCACGAGAGACCCTAGAAAACGAATCTTGTTAGTATTTCTCGTAACTTTGCCATTTTGGACGAGTATCTTGATTCGAACGTACGCAATTCGCCAGCTCTTGGATGAGAAAGGCGTATTGGGCAAGATTGCCACGACTTTAGGTTTTTCTGATAATTTTCAAATCTTGTATACCCCAACCTCCACGATAATCGGCTTGGTGTATACATTTCTTCCGTTCATGATCCTGCCTATATACGCATCAGCAGAAAGATTTGATTTTCGGTTTGCCGAAGCGGGATTCGACCTTGGCGCACGAAAGATGACAGTTCTATTTCGTATTGTGCTTCCTCAAATTGCTCCAGGAATTATCGCCGGGATTGCTTTGGTTTTCATTCCTGGGCTAGGTTCCTTCTTGCAGCCAGATATGCTCGGTGGCGGTAAAACAAACATGATTGCAAATGTTGTTGCTAATAACTATGGGCAAGCGCGTAACTGGCCATTTGGTTCAGCGCTCTCCGTCCTGCTCTGCCTCATCACTTTGCTGGCCACATTGATGATCTCTCTTGCCGCTCGCAAGCGCAAGGAGGCGAAGGTATGAACCTTCTCAAACGGGGTCCTTCAACGCGACTTGTGAATCTTCGCAACTTCCCATTCTTTTCTGTAATTTCATATTTTGTATTGTTTGTTTTGTACGCGCCGCTTGTACTCGTAATTTTCTATTCATTTAATATGAACCGCACCGCTCAAATTTGGACCGGATTTTCAACTCGGTGGTACACCGATGTATTTACAAATACCAATGTGGTTAGGGCCCTGAAGAATTCGCTCATTGTTGCATCAGCTGCCACGATTCTCTCCACGGCCCTTGCAATTGCGGCAGCGTTAGGACTTCTCAGAATGGGGCGGCGGGGAAGCACATTTGCCATCGGCTTATTGGGCGCTCCTTTGATCATCCCGGAAATCGTTTCCGCAGTAGGAACTCTTGGATTCTTTCTATTCGTTGGAATCCCATTAGGCCATATCGGATTGATTGTGGCTCATACCGCCTTTTGCGTGCCCTTTGCTATGTTGCCCATCCGCGCCCGATTGGTATCCCTCGATCGAAGTTCTTTTGAGGCGGCAGCAGATTTAGGGGCAAATGAATGGAAAATCTTTACAAGGGTGACTTTGCCTTTGCTGGCACCAGGAATCATGGCAGGCGCGCTTTTAGCTTTTGCAATCTCGCTGGATGACTTCATTACCTCGTTCTTTATTGCAGGCCCAGGCTCAACTACACTTCCCGTCTATATTTTCGGCATGATTCGCTCAAATGTGACACCTGCGATCAATGCGCTCTCAACCTTGTTGTTATTGGTTTCAGGTCTTACCCTAATCCTCTCATACACCCTCTCCCTCGAGAGGCCGAAGACAGGAAGTAGTACATGAAATTCTTTACTCCAAAGATCGGTGTTGCAATTGCCCTTGCAGCTGCGGTAAGCCTAGGACTATCAGCATGTGGCAGTAGCGCCAAGACTGACACCGCTGCATCTAGTTCAGAGTTTCCTACAGCTAACGGCGGGGAAGTTAACCTATATAACTGGACTAACTACATCGATCCAGAGCAGTTGAAAGCATTTACTGCTGAGACTGGTATCAAAGTAAACCTTGATACTTTTGATTCAAACGAAACACTTCTTGCCAAGTTACAAGCAGGAGCCACTGGCTATGACGTCATTGTTCCAAGTGATTACATGGTTGCCCAGATGGTAAGCCTTGGTTTGCTAGAGAATGTAGGCGTTGCATCTTTCCCTAATGGTAAGAATATCGATCCAAATTTCATGGACGTTTATTGGGATAAGGGTCGTCAGTATTCTGCTCCGTACATGTACGGAACCACTGGTATTGCTGTAAACACCTCCAATGCAGCTGCTAATAAAATTGCATCATGGAAAGACTTCTTCGCCGCAGATTCAGCGACATCTGTAGATGTATTGAAGGATCAGACTGAGGTTGTTTCAGCTGCTCTTCGTGCAACGGGTGTCGCTGCTGCAGATCTTTGTACTGTTGATAAGAGTAAGTACGCTGCCGCACAAAAGTTGCTCGAGGGCTTTAAGCCAAAAGTTATTGATTCTGATGGTGGAATCGAGCGTATGGTTAAAGAATCCAGCATGGTGCGTATGGCCTGGAACGGATCAGTTCACCGCATGGGCGTTGATAATCCAAAGATTAAGTATGTCTTCCCAAGCGAAGGTTTGAACTTCTGGGCAGATAACTTAGCTATCGCTAAGGGTGCTCCAAACCTTGATAACGCCAAGATCTTCATCAACTGGATGTTGAGTCCTAAGCAAGGCGCAGTTGCTACCAACTTCACTGGGTATGCAAATGCTGTTCTTGGATCGGGAGATTTGCTAGATCCTGCGATCAAAGCAGATCCTGCAATCAACGCTTCACCTGAGAATGCGAAGTTGGCAACACCGACTCCAAACTGCCCAACTGAAGCACGTGATCTCTACACCGAAGTCTTCACAAGCTGGACTTCATCTCAATAATCACCACATAAGTAAGAAAGGGCGGCCGCTGAAAATGCGGTCGCCCTTTTTGTTTAATTCAATTATGAGGATAAGACTCTAATAGTTCCGGCTATCGCGTCGAGGTGGACTTGCTGGCCCCGCTCTGGCACTGCCACTCCATGCGATGGCAGGACTGCAACGATTTCTTCAGAACCGACAATTACATGCACTCGTACGGCGCTTCCGGTAAATATGACATCGCGAACCGTTCCTTCAAGTATTCCTTTATCAGGTGAGATGACAAGGTCTTCAGGTCGAATTGCGAGGACAGAGGCACCGTTTTCACCGATAATGGCATTTGTTGCTAATAACGGTTGAGGAATATTCGCTCCATTGATAGAGACCACTCCTGAGTTAATTTCGCAAGGGAAAAGATTAGTTTCACCGATGAAGTCAGCAACAAATCTATTTGCTGGATTCCTGTACATCTCGCGAGGGGTGTCCAACTGAATAACTTCACCGTCATTAAAGACTGCAATACGATCACCCATTGACATTGCTTCTTCTTGATCATGTGTAACAAAAACGAAAGTGATGCCCGTTTCTTGCTGAAGTCTTTTGAGCTCGACTTGCATGCCACGGCGAAGTTTAAGATCCAGTGCTGAAAGTGGTTCATCAAGTAGTAGGACTCGTGGACCCTTGATGAGTGCGCGACCTAAGGCAACGCGTTGTTGTTGACCGCCTGAGAGTTGAGAAGGCTTGCGCCGACCGTAGCCGGTAAGTTTTATCTGAACTAAAGTTTCTTCAACGCGACGGGCAATCTCTTCTTTTCCTAGTTTTTCCATCTCAAGTCCAAAAGCAATATTTTCCGCAACGCTCATGTGAGGAAATAAGGCGTAGGACTGAAAGACAGTATTTACTGGGCGCGCGTAGGCAGGCTTGTCATCGATGCGTTGACCATCGAGCAAGATTTCCCCGCTATCTGGGTATTCAAGACCGGCAATCGCACGGAGCAAAGTAGTTTTGCCGCATCCTGAGGGTCCCAAGAGAACGATGAACTCACCTTGAGCAATATCTAAAGAGACGCCTTTGAGCGCCTGAACTGAGCCACCCTCAGGAGTCACATAGGTCTTGCATAGATTGCGAATCTGCAGAAGTGGTTCGTTCATGCCAGGTTTCATTTAACTATTATTAACAAGGGTAGCTCGAAGGTCAAGATGAAGAAATCTTGGTCTTGCGTGGAGTGGCAAATGACTTGCCAACCACGGTGAGTTCTTCACTTACTTGAGCCTTAATGTTCTCTTCACTCTTGAGCAGGGTTACAAGAGCTGAAATAGTGGCCTTTAATTCCTTTTGCTCGGATTCAAGTTCCAATTTCGACATTTTAGTTAAACGCCGCAAAGGCATATCCAAGATGTAGGTTGCTTGATCATCGTTGAGTTTGAATCCTTTAATGAGGGCTTCCTTTGCTTGCGCGGCATCATCGCTTCCTCTGATGATCTTGATGACTTTGTCGATATCAATAATGGCTTTGAGTAGCCCATCAACAAGCGTTAGGCGAGCAGTTGCTTTGGCCTTACGAAATTCGGAACGACGACGTACAACTTCAATGCGGTGTGCAATAAATACTTGGAGAAGTTCCTTGAGTCCAAGTGTTTGAGGCTTTCCTTTTACGAGGGCTACTGCGTTAATCGCAAATGCATCTTCCATCGGAGTGAGTTTGTAGAGTTGCTCAAGAACGGCTTCTGGTTCGAAGCCATTCTTTAACTCGATGACTACGTTTGTCCCAGTCTTGCCGTCTGTGAGATCGATGATGTCAGAGATGCCTTGAATCTTCTTAGCCTTTGCCAAGTCGGCGATACGTTCAACAATCTTCTCAGGTCCAATAGTGAAAGGTAGCTCCTTAATCACAAGACCCATTTTACGGGAGGTAACTTTCGTTATTTCGACTGTTGCGCGAACTTTAAAACTTCCCTTACCGGTTGCATAAGCCTCACGCACGCCTTCGACGCCAACGAGCTCGCCACCAGTTGGAAAATCTGGTCCTGGCACAAACTTCATGAGCTGCTTCAGAGTCGCTGATGGATTATCAATGAGGTACTTAGTGGCAGCAATAACTTCACCTAAATTATGTGGCGCCATATTTGTAGCCATACCAACGGCAATGCCTGATCCACCATTTACTAAGAGGTTGGGATATGCAGCAGGGAGAACCAGTGGCTCCATAATTTGGCCGTCGTAGTTGGATCCGAAATCAACGGTATCTTCATCGGTTTCGGCCACCATTGCCATTGCAGATAGCGCTAGTCGTGCTTCTGTGTAACGCATGGCTGCTGGACCGGCATCAAGGGAGCCAAAGTTTCCGTGACCGTCAATAAGGGGAAGGCGCATGGAAAAAGATTGGGCCATACGAACGAGGGCGTCATAAATTGCGCCATCTCCGTGTGGGTGCAATTTACCCATGACCTCGCCAACGACACGTGCGCTCTTTACATGACCGCGTTCAGGGCGAAGTCCCATGTCGGCCATCTGGTGCAAAATTCTGCGGTGCACAGGCTTGAGCCCATCGCGTGCATCAGGGAGAGCGCGTGAATAAATAACCGAGTACGCGTATTCAAGGAAGGAGCCGGACATCTCGGAGGAGACGTCAATATCAACAATCTTTCCTGGATACTCACCGGGCTTTGGACCAACCGGTTTCTTACCTTTAGGTGCACTCTTTGATGATGTCTTCGCAGTAGCCATGGCGGTGATTATGCCAAGAGGAGTCCTTAAATCACGGTAGTGACGTGCGGCCTAGCCCCAACGATTGCAACACATGTGGCAGCTACCCGTATTCCGGCGCCCATGCACTTCTCTAAATCACGGTCGCGGAGCCACTGAGCGATATAGCCACCTGCGAAGGAGTCTCCTGCCCCCGTTGAATCTACAAGTTGGGCAGAGATAGCGGGCAGAGAAATTGAATGTGAGTTTCGAGATTTTCCGATAGCCCCTAATGATCCCCGTTTAATGACGACTGTGGGGGAGTAGGCAAGAAGTAGTTCCAGCGCTTCTTCTACATTCTCATGTCCGGCAAGAAAGAGCGCTTCTTCTGCATTCATAATCAATGTATCCATCATGGATAACCATCCGCGGACTTCCTCAATGGAGGCCTGATTCATCCCTCCAATAGTTGTGGGGTCAAAAAATATTGGAAGATTCCTTCTGGCAATTTCGGAGATCATCTCAAGAACCCCTGGACGAGATTGCCCATTCAATAGTGCGTATCCAGAGAGGTATACAGCTCCAAATCCATCGAGGTCTGGAAGGTCACTGACAGACAAGCCAGCGTTTGCAGCGGTTTCCGGAAACATGGTGCGCTCGCCACTGGGGTCAACCAGGATTACGACCACACCCGTTCGAACCCCGTCAATAACCTCACTCGAGTGCGTCACTCCCAGATGGTCAAGATCAGCAAGGACTGCAATTCCTGCGGCATCATTTCCAACCCTTGCTACAACATGTGAATCAATGCCGGAGGCTTTAATCCAGGAAGCAACATTTCCTGCGGCGCCGCCGCTATGAGTGGAGACTTGAGAAGGATTATCACTTCCATATGTAATTGCTGCAGGAACGAGCGCGATGACATCGAGCATGACATCGCCTATGCACAGAACTTTCAGCATGATTTCTACAGATTGCTTGCAACTGCGATGTCAGCTGCAAGTGCTGAATTTGATTTGATAATTTCAATATTTACCGCGAGTGATTCGCCATCGCTTGCTTCATGGAAATACTCCAGAAGAAACGGAGTAACTGCCTTGCCGCTGACTCCATGTGCTTTTGCTTTAGCCAATCCGCTGGCAAGAATTGCATCATGTCGTGCTCGATTCATCTCTTTAACCACAGGATTTGCAACGATTAAAGCACAATCACGTGTACCGACGATTTCTCGTGCTTTAATAATCTGCGCGATTTCATCAGCGCTCTCGGCGCTGTATTCAAGAGTGAAACCCGAATCCGTTAAATAGAAACCAGGAAAATGTAGTGTTCGATACCCAATGATTGGAATTGCTAAGGTTTCAAGTCTTTCGAGCGTCGCAGGTATGTCCAAAATAGATTTCACTCCAGCACAAACCAGGGTTATTCCTAAGTGAGATAAGGCAGTGAGGTCTGCTGATTCATCAAATGAATCGTGTGCTCCACGATGGACACCACCTAATCCACCAGTTGCAAAGACAGTTATTCCCGCGAGAACAGCGAGATGAGCAGTTGCAGCAACGGTGGTTGCCGCACTTTTGCCTTGGGCTACGACGATGGAGAGGTCCCGGCTAGAAGCCTTAGCAATATCCTCACGAGTGGCAATTGCGACAAGCTGTGACTGGGATAAACCGATATGGATTTGACCATCAAGTATGGCGATGGTTGCCGGTGTTGCGCCATGCTGGCGGACGATCTCTTCAACTTCCTGTGCCACGTGAAGATTCTGCGGCCTAGGTAAGCCATGGCTGATAATGGTGGACTCAAGGGCGACAACTGGCCGTTTCTCTGCAAGAGCAAGACGCACTTCATCGGAAAAAGCGAGGGAAGAAATATTTCCATTCATGGCTCCACGATAGTGGATTTGATGCGATGATTACACGGTGCATTTAGCGGACGTGGCCTCATCTATTTTTTCGAGTCTAGGTTTAGATGATGCGCAAGATCGAATTGGTTGCGGGCCCAGTCCAGCAGGTAGAGAGTGCCTTTTTCTCATTGATGGATTCGGCGCTGATGTGCTTGCACAATACGCAGACCTTGTACCAACGCTTTCGAGTATGCGCCATTTTGCCCCTATTGACTCTCCATTCCCATCTACCACCGCCACAAGTCTGACCTGCCTTTCAACTGGAGTTCTCCCTGGCGTACATGGAATGTTGGGATACACCGTACGAGTTCCAAGAAGTGGTGGGCGAATTCTCAATTCAATTAAATGGGATGAACGAGTTGACCCAATTTCATGGCAACCAGTTCCGACCTTATTCGAAAGGGCGGCGCAACAAAATATTTCCGTATCTCATGTTGCTGCAAAACGTTATGAGAATACGGGATTCACGCGCGCTACTTTTCGTGGTGCACAATATCGTGGAGCAAATGTTGTCGCCGATCTAGTTGCACAAACGAAGATCGCGTTAAAAACTGCACCAGCATTCGCTTACGTTTATGTAAATGATCTTGATGTTGCTGGCCATAGTGACGGAGTTGGGTCGGAGAAATGGCTAGCCGCACTGAAGTATGTTGACCATGTTGCACATATGATTATTTCGCAAATCCCGCAAGGCACCCGTTTTTGGTTGACTGCCGATCACGGGATGATCAATGTTAAGGAAAAGATTGTCTTGGGATTGGATAATCCATTGATGCAAGGCGTCTCCCTGCTCGCAGGAGAACCTCGTGCGCGTCATATTTATCTCGATGATGCAAACCTGTCAGAGCCAGAAAATGTTGCGCAAACATGGAACAGTTTCTTGGGATCGCGGGCACGAGTCTTCACACAAGCGCAAGCGATAGCAGATGGGTTATTTGGCGAGAACGTTTCTCTAGATGCTCAAGAGCGAATGGGTGACATCATTGCAATAGCCAACGATGGAGTTATCTTTATTGACCCAGAGCGTGAAGTGATGGAGTCAGCGATGGTTGGGCATCATGGTGCCATGACAGATGCTGAAAGATTGATTCCACTTGCTGTTCTTGAAACGAGTTAGTTATTCCGAATCCTCGTCGGTTTTCTTTGCTCCACCGAACATAATTTCGTCCCAACTTGGAACTTTAGCTCGCGCAGTTACGCCATCTTTTGAAGATTCCTCATCGGGAGTCTCTCGGATTGAAACTAGACGTGGTCCTTCGCGTCCGATAGTTGATTCAGAGGCACGACTTCCTGTTGGATGATTTCCGTAAATCATGCCGCGCTCAATGGGCGTACGCGCTGGGGCCGTTTCCTCGCCCATCATCCAATGTGCGCCATCATCGAGTGAGCCCAGAGACTTACGTGCAAGATCGAAACTCCAATCGGCGCTACCAAATCCTTCACGATTGGGATATTCCAAGCGAATAATCCAACTCGCATCTTCCAATCTCCATGTGGTCCACTCAAGAGAGCTCACATCTACATGACTCGGAGCCAGACGCGAGGCAATGACCGCTAGAAAGTTGACGGGATCGCGTCCGCTTTCTTTACGAACGATGGCGTTTTGAGCCAGAGCAATGATGTAAGCGCGCTCTTGGACAATAGGACCAGCAAAGCGTTCAATTTTATCGATGGGGCATTGAGCGCTACGTGCGATGGACTCGGCAGGTTCGCCCATGCGCAATCGCGCTTGAATTTCTCGAACCGAAATAGTTTCGCCTTCTTCTGCCCGAACAGCAGAAAGACGCGGTTGATTAACTGTTGCTCGGAGAGTGTCGCTAATACGTACGGTGTATTGAGTCTCTTCGGCGTCAGTTAGCGTCAGATGTGTTCCATCTTCGCTCTTGCCTGTAAATCGTAGTTCGGTCACAGTGATGAGCGTAATCTATTC
>QYPT01000070.1 GCA_007280125.1 Streptomycetaceae bacterium
ATCACAACCTGGTGCACACCAACAGTCTCTTCCCCAATCACGGAAGGATTCGATGATTGGCTTCATCGCAACTTTTTTTGCTAGGACCGCGCCACCTTCACCTGTTGTGATGTGGTGGGCAGGGTAGAAGCTGAACGTGGAGAGATCTCCAAATGTGCCAAGATTCTTACCGCTGTATGTGCCCCCGAGAGCGTCGCAGCTATCTTCAACGACCCACAAGTTATGTTTCTTTGCCAGAGCCTCGACAAGATCCACATTGAAAGAGTTGCCCAAAGTATGCGCCATCATGATGGCTTTAGTTTTGGGAGTAATTGATTCCTCAAGCGCTCGGTCATTTGCAACATATGTTTCGAGATCAACATCTACGTAAACCGGGATCAATCCATTTTGAAGTATTGGGGTTACCGTAGTTGGAAACCCAGCGGCAACCGTTAAAACTTCATCGCCTGGTTTAAGGGCACGATCACCAAGCTTTGAACTAGTCAGCGCGGTGAGGGCAAGCAGATTGGCCGATGATCCTGAGTTGACCATAAATGCATGACGCATTCCAACAGTTTTGGCGAAGCGACTTTCAAATTGTTCTGTGTACGGACCGGATGTTAACCAAAAATCTAAACTCGCCTGGACCGCGGCAGTCAATTCTTCTTGCCCGAAGACTTTCCCGGTAACAGGGACAGGGGACGCACCTGGAATGAATACTTTCTCAGGGTGGCGTTGGCCCATAGCCGCAGCAACGAGATCCGCAATCATTTTTTGGCTATCTAAACTCAATGAATTCCCTATCTGTGCTCGAATGCGTGGCCCCCTGTTTGTACTTCAATGGGGTAAGACTACTGTTTGACCATGGAATTGACCCTAGGCAAACGCCTTAGAGAGCTACCGGGACCAATTCTGGTCACAGGACATACAGGATTTAAGGGCACCTGGCTGACAATTCTTTTGGAACGGTTAAATATACCTGTCATCGGACTATCTCTCCAACCCGAAAAGGATTCTCTCTTCGATCGCGCAAATCGGACTGGCGTAATCGCCGAGGAGTTTATAGACATTCGAGATATTGCGGCTGTATCGAAACTTATGTCGAAATATCAACCATCAGCAATTATCCATATGGCAGCCCAACCTCTTGTTTTGGAATCCTACAAGACCCCGCGAGACACCTTTGAAACAAATGTCATGGGAACAGTCAATGTGCTCGATGCGGCCTTTAAGACGAATTCCGTAAAAGCTGTTGTTGTCATCACTACAGACAAGGTGTATCGAAATGATAATTCGGGTCGGGCTTTTATGGAAACTGATCCTCTTGCAGGGAAAGACCCGTACAGTGCCAGCAAAGTTGGAACTGAATCGGTTGTAGCAGCTTGGCAACAGATTGCGAAGGTATCAAGCGGGCCGAAGGTAATTTCAGTACGAGCAGGAAACGTTATCGGCGGTGGTGACTGGGCTAAGAGTCGATTAATGCCTGATTTGATTCGTGGATTTATGTCAGGCGGACCAATTCACATTCGTAACCCTTTAAGTACTCGGCCGTGGCAACACGTTTTAGATCCTCTTCACGGATACCTCCTGGCATTGGAAGCCGTTCTTGCGGGTGCAGAGTTCCCTTGCCTGAATTTTGGGCCGAATGGCGAAAGCTTGACTGTTAAAGAAGTCGTTGAGATAGCTACAGCAGTGTGGCCCATAGAAACGGTAATCGAATTTGGCGATGAGTCGCAAAATAATTTGGTGGAAGCTACGAATTTACAACTAGATTCAAGTAATGCACAAACACTTCTTGGGTGGAAGCCATTTTGGAGTCAAGAGGATGCAGTGATCGCAACTGTCCGGTGGTGGAAAGAGATTTCGAACGTGGACAGTACATCTGCAGAGGCTTCATTATTTGACATTAATGGCCTGTTAGAGGGATAGCTTCAACTCTTTTGAATAGTCGAGTTTTTAAGCGTCCGCAAGAATCTTCGAATGAACCAAGGTAGCCGCCTCTTCCAAGTTCTGAGAAGACTTATCACTATTCTTTCACCACTCGTGAGTATAAAATCGGATTCGATTCGCTTCCCATAATAGTTAGTTAATTCATTGATCAACAAATCTGCGTTTAGAACCGGGCTACCTGAGAACAACTTCGAGCAATTAAATCTGACTTCACTGGACTTCTTGCTTGAATGGCTACAAGACAAATGAAATACCTCTGATCCCTCCGACCCATGAATCAGCGCGCTTGCCTCCAAAATATCGCTACATACATCGGGTTGAGCAATGATCCGCACATTTCCTCGGTCGGCCATCGTCAACTGTGGTATACCGTAAATCAAATTCTTTGTTTCGCCATCTCTGAGTAAAATTCCATTGAGTAGCGCAAAATCTGCCGATAGTCTCATGGAAGATTCTGGTGAAATCATTTTGATGATCAATTCTCGATGAAGGGTTGCAAAAACCGGTCTAGAAAAATTCGGATCACTATAGATTGGTTTCTGTTTAGTCACGAATTGCCAAAACTCAATTCTTTCATCATCGGTCAGACTAATTGCCCATTCTTTGAACTGTTCAGTATTTAGGAGGTCAAACAACCACACTTGAGCTTCAAAGTACTTGCGGTTAAGTGGAGCAAGGAAGCTCTCTTGTTCAGGGTGAACCCGGTAATTTAGGCCTATTGAATTACTTACTTCAACTTCCCCAACAAGTAAGAGTTGAATTCCCACCCACCAGTCAAATACAAATCTTGAACTAGGTAGTTCTAGAGGCAATTTGGAGAGTCGCAAGAACAAACTTGGCCAATGGAAAGGAGGTTCATGCAAGGCCCAAGCTATTCTCGCAAGTCCAGAGGACCTGAAGGCCGAGGGAATGAGTACCTCCCCAGTAAGGTCTCCTCTCTCATTGATTATTGCAGCTGATGTCGCAAAGCCAACAAGGTCCGGCCTCCTCCTCAGCGCATTGCGCCAATCGTCAATAATCCCGGGTTGGAACTCATCGTCATCGCTTGGAAATATCACCCAGTCAGCCTCTAAGTTATATAAATGCTGCAGTAGTACGGAGGGACGCGAATCATTTACATCAAGCCGAACGATATCTACAGAGGCAGAATTGGCTCTCTGCCACTCTTGAAGGCGTTGAGCCACCAAAGTTGGAGAACCGTTATCTATAACTAAAAAGCGAACCGATGAATCTTTTAAAGCACCATCGAAACTCCTGAGGATTTGATCAAGGTACTTTTCGCGACCTTTGGTTATGAGGCAAATTGTTAATTGCATGTGTCAACCTTAGACAGATACTGGATGATTTCGGACGCCATTTGTCTGTAAACCGCTTCCGCCTCCCAATGCTCCCAAAAAAGAGGACTTCCAATAAACTTGATCATCGAAGACAAATATTTCTCCGAGGCTACGAAGTCAACCTTGGCAAGGGCCTCCAGAATTTCTTCTGCCCCGCCCAAAACCGGAATGGCCAGACCAGAAGGTAGGCCTACTAATTCCAATTTGGGGCCAACATATATCGGAATAGCCCCATTTATGATCGCATCGAAAATCTTTTCTGTCACAATTGAATTTGAGTTCTCAATTACAAGCGAAAATCTGGAATCCTGAAGCAGCGCATGTTTGTCTGCGACGGAGCCTTTTGAGGTTGGGTAGAACCTCAGTAGATTGCCGTAAATTTCCAGCAAGTTTGGCCGTGAACCTTGTTTGATAGTTCCAACAAACACCGCGAGCCTATGTCTGATTTTTTGATAGATTGAATCCTGCCAGAGGGGCCCATAAACTTCTAATATATTTTCTGATAATTCCTTGGCCAGCCTCCTTCGAAGTGAATAGTTGGCCTCAGATATGGAACTCACTTTATTGGCAGCAACCATTGTGAGCAGATGACCCCTCGCATCCCAATTCTCCATTTTGAATAAGTCTTTATAGCCTTCCGACTCTAGGATCTCGATAAGTGAGGGATCTGATTTTGCAGGGTTTGCAGGGTTTAAATGATATTTGTACGGCCAACCAATTTGGACAACATTCTTTCCCTGAGGAAGCGCGGATCCTGGCGAAATCACTAAACCATATTTCCTAGTTATTCTGTTTTTGTACTGAGCCGGAAACACCGAATCGGGTTCGAGCCGAATCAGCACTGCCCGATCGGATTTGCCGCCGTTCGCAAGGAATTGGCGATACAACTTGGGGTTGTGATTGAATGCAACAAGGAAGTCACCGGAAATTTTAGCTGTTAATTCATATTTTTCATTTCTGAAAAACTTTTCAAATTCTGGGTTAGAAACACTGATTGGTGTCGAGGTTGAAAATGCTTTTGCAGTTCCGCCAACCATTACCTTTCGAATCATGATTTTCTTAAAGTCTCCAAGTCAGAATTGACCATTATCGAAACCAGATCTTTCCAATGCGTTTTGGCTTTCCAACTTAGAAAAGTAGCCGCCTTAGAAGAGTCCCCAATCAGTGCATCAACCTCTGAAGGTCTAAAGTAGCGAGGATCCTCAACTGTATATCTCTTCCAATCAAGGCCAACAAGTCTGAATGCTTCTGCGCAGAATTCTTCGATTGTTGCACCAACTCCAGTTGCAACAACATAATCATCAGGTTTCTCCTGTTGCAACATTAGCCACATGCTTTCTACATACTCTTTGGCATATCCCCAATCGCGAATGGCATCTAAGTTTCCTAGGTATAACTTTTCTTGCTTGCCTTGAGAAATAGCAGCAACCGCGCGCGTGATTTTTCGGGTGACAAAAGTTTCGCCTCTTCTTGGCGATTCATGATTAAAGAGGATTCCATTGGTGGCATGAATTCCATATGCTTCCCGATAATTTATGGTTGCCCAATACGCGTACAACTTGGCGGTTGCGTATGGACTACGGGGATGAAATGGACTGTGCTCATTTTGAGGAGGTGGGGTAGAACCAAAAAGTTCGCTGGTGCTTGCTTGATAGAATTTTGTATTTAGCTTGCTGGAGCGTATTGCTTCTAAAAGTGTTGTGGTCCCAACTCCATCTACATTTGCCGTGTAAGTTGGCATAGAGAATGAAACCATTACATGGCTTTGAGCGGCTAAATTATAGATTTCATCTGGTTCGATTTCGCGCACCAGGTTCGTCATGCCCGCAGCATCAGTTAAATCTCCGTAGTGCAAGTGCAGTTTGTTCTCTTCGTCATGTGGGTCTTTGAATAAGTGATCAATGCGAGAGGTATTAAATGTTGAAGCGCGACGTATAAGGCCATGGACCTCATATCCTTTTTCAAGAAGAAGTTCGGTTAGGTAGGAGCCATCTTGTCCTGTGATCCCAGTTATTAGTGCTTTTGGCATTTAGTACCTCCGTTGGAATTCGTCAAGAACCGACGCTAGGCGGTCGATTTGCTCCGTTAAATCAAAATGATGATTACCAATAAATAAACCTTGGTCATGCACTTCGTCGGCACCTGGGAGTTCTCCAAAAGGGGCATAATCCAAATGATCTATAACGGGGTTACGAGTGAAATTCCCCGCCACAATTGGTCGACTTTCTATTACAGCCTCATTAAGAGTGGCGATCAATTCCGATCGATGATTTGCTAACTTATTTTCTAAAATCAGAGAGAAGCCGAACCAACTGGAGGCGCCAGTCTCTTGTTGAATGCGGAAACCATCTATGTCTCTTGTTAATGAAACGAAATACCTTGCATTCTCTCTTCTTGCCTCGACAAAAGAGTCAAGCTTACGGATTTGAATTCTGCCGATCGCTGCCTCTATTTCGAGTGGCCTCAGATTATATCCTGGAAGAACGAAGCGAAAAAGATCATCCCACTGGTTTCCGGTTTTGTTATGAACATGGTTTATATCAGGTAGATCGCGCGTCCATCCATGAGCGCGAATTGACTTCAATGTGTGGAAGAGTGATTCATCATCTGTGACAACTAAACCACCTTCCATCGTGGAGATATGGTGACTGAAGAATGTAGAGAAAGTGCCACCAATTCCAAAAGTGCCAGCGTTTTTTCCGTTAAGCACGGCCCCTAATGATTCACAGTTGTCTTCCAGCAGGATGAGATTATTTCTTTGGGCAATCTCATTAATCTCATAGCAATCAGCTGGGTTGCCAAGTAAATTGACAACAAATATCGCCTTGGTTGCCGGAGTGATTTCTACTTCTGTTTTAGCCACATCAATATTCAAAGTACTTGGATTAATATCTACAAACTTGAGTCTTGCTCCGAGCTGGTTAACTGGATAGTACGTGGTACTCCAAGACACCGCCGGAACTAGAACTTCGTCACCTGGTTGCAATAGTGGCACTTTCCGATATCGAGAAGCTGCTAATAGTGCGAGATTTGCACTTGAGCCGCTATTGACCATAACCGCGTATCTGGAACCTATATATTCGGCAAATTCTTCTTCGAATGCAGAAACTTGCGCTCCCATCGTGAATCGACCAGATTCTATAACTTCATGAATTGCGGCGATCTCTTCTTCGCCCCAAGTGGTACTAGCCAGTGGATATGATTTCATTGAATGGTCTTTCTTAAGCTTTCTTCGTACCATCTTGCAGTCTTCTGTATTCCAGACTCAATACTTGTCTGAGGTGCCCACCCATAACCTCGTGCTTGAGAAATATCCATTAACTTCCGCCTCATCCCTGTGGGTTTTGTTAGATCTGCTTGAATTTCACCCTCGTAATTCATGGCTCGTGAAACAAATTTGTAGTATTCAAGAACAGAATAATCAACTCCTGCTCCTATGTTAAGAGTGTCTGGAAAAACATTTAACCTTCCGAGTGATTCAATAAGGAACAAAGCAACATCTTCCACAAATGTGAACTCCCTTTTAGCGCTACCGTCACCCCACATATTGACTGATTTGAAGTCTTCAATTTTGGCCGAGTGAATTTTCTCAATAATGGCTGCCAGCAAATGACTTCTGCCCGGCTCAAAATGGTCATGTGGCCCGTATAGATTAGACAAAATAAAAGAGCGCCATGTAAGTCTGCTAGCCATGAACTGAACTGTCTTCCAACCTGCGAGCTTAGCCAATGCGTAACCTTCATTGGTTGGTTCGAGTGGTCCGCTAAGGATTTCAGATTCGGTCATTGCATGGGGCAGGTCTTTTGGATACATGCAGGAACTGCCTATATAAATGAGGTTTTCAATGTCCAGCTCCATGGCTGCACCAAGGAGTGATGAATCCATTCGAATGTTCTTTGTGAGGAATTCAAGCGGGTTTGCGACATTCGCAGAAATACCTCCTACCTTGGCGGCGCAATGAATAATCGCATCAGGGCTGTGACGTTTAAGATATTCAAAAGTCTGAATTTGCTCATTTAGATCTAACTCACCGTGGCTTGGGGAAAGAACCTGGTGGCCACCCAATGAGGCGAAATTAACTACAGCTGAACCCAGCATTCCAGATCCACCTGTAACAAGGACTTTCATGTCACCAAGTGTAGTTGCCTACTTCTAGTTAAGGCATCAGCGCAACCTAAAATGCGAAAAGGAGAAGTTTCCGTCTATATGTGGTCCAAGAATTCCTCCCAAGAGTCACCAACCATCTTGAGAGATCTTGAACTTAAGAGGGATTTGGACAATTCTTCCGGGATAAGAAGATTATTTACATTGTTCCGAGAATAATTTATTTGTCGGACAAAGTCAGATATTTCTAAACAGTAGTTAGATTCTGGAAAACCAAAGCGCCGAAAGTCGGGCGTATCCGCCAATAGTATTGGAATTCCGTAATGAAGCGCTTCAATAACTACTAGTCCATCACCTTCATACTGCGAGGGAACGATTAATAGGTCACCTTCTCTCACTAAGGACCAAGGATTTACTACCTGCCCTCGGAATGCAATCTCAAGATTATTTGCAGTTGCAGTTTCAGCAAGTTCATTAATCATCAAACCATCGCCGATAATTTCAACAGGAAGTTGTGTTTGAGAGGAGATTTCCAACACCCAGTCTGGACGTTTTTGCTCAGCTAATCTTCCGATGAAAACTAGACGCTTGAGTCTAAAAATTGAAGCTGTGCGATCTGGATTTGAAGTGACGGAATTAGTTTCGCTAGCAATGGCATTTAATAAAACCCTCAATGGAGTCTCATGATTGGGCCAAATAGTAAGATGAGATGAGACGGCCACCCAAGTTATTTTGCGGATTTCAAGTGCTTTTCTTACAAATCTTCCAAATCTCTTACGCGTTATCCACGGAAAGTTGATATGTTCCACAGCAACAAGTTTCTGGCTCGAAAATATACAGACACCAAATAATTCTGGTAAGTCGCAATTTAAAACAATTACGTCTGGTTTCCATAAGTTTACAACTTGGTTGAAATTCCAAAGGGCTTTAATGGTGCTCGCGAAACTTCCTCGCCATTGGCGCTCCAACGGGAAAATATCCGACACTGGTGTGATTTGATCGACGGGGCCGGCGTTTATAGGTACTAGGGCAATGGGCCATCCGCGATAAGTCAACTCATTTGTAACGAGATTCATGGAGCGCTCTGCCCCGCCACCAGTCAAGGAATTCGTTACAAACATGACACGTTTCATGATGAAACCTTATCCACTCAACCGCTTGAGGTGACCATAAAAAGGCTGAATTTTGCATTTCTTCGATACGCGAACTTTGTGGCGTAATGGTCGAGTGCTACTTCGATGAAAGACAGATTCCGTTTTTCCCATGTTATTGTTAGGTTTGTAGTTGACTAACGAGTTTTATTTCTCAAAATGGATGGGACAATGGACTATGTCTAATGTTGCGCTCATCATTTCGACGCATGATGGCACTTCGCGACTCGATAGAATTGCTCTCTGGATTGGTAACCAAAAAGGTTGGACCGGGTCACTTATTGTCGTAGCCTCTGGAAGTACTGATATAGGAAATCTAAGAGTGGCATGTGATGCTAGTGGTATTAATTTGGTATTTGAAAAATTTGCCATTTGCGGATTAGCAAAACGTAATCGCGGTGCTGAGATAGCTAGAGACCTAGAATTCCAGTACGTCACTTTCCTCAATGATTATCAAAATTTAGAGCCAAATACGCTACAGCATTTTGAATCAGAATTACATATGGAAGATATCGTATTCGGAAATGTACAATTTGATGTTACTGCACCGATGGTCCGGCCACGAATTAGTTATGAGGCGTTCCCGTTGAGTAGTTCCTCTTCGATTCAAGAGATTTGGGCCCTATTCTCTTCAGTATCGGAGGCAGGCTTATTGATTAGAACTGACTTCTTTCATTCCATTGGAGGTTGGCAATACCCATTAAGAAAGGAACTTGTCTGTTTAGGTGGAGATGGAATGTTACTCGTTGCACGAGCTTTCACCACGGGAAGAGAATTTGGATATTCACCAAATTATCAAGTGTTAGGTGGGCATAAAAACCTTCAAATAGCTCAAGAAATGTTGCGAAGTAAGGGAGCAATGTATCCATATGCCTTCACCCTTTCGACAAAATTAGATGGCATGCCAAGGTGGGTTGCGCCGAGATTTATTTTAGGGCGAATTTTTAGACTGCTCCAGAGATTATTGCGCGGTGAAACGAATGATTCTCGCGCTTCGATATTCGAAATCAATTCTCGCCTTCGTGCTTACTTTAATTTGCCGCCTTCTAAGCAATCTTCACTACTTACGGCGGTATTAGAAAACAATTGTCATTTGAGTCAATACCTTTGTGATTCTAAGGGTTCGACTCCCTGCCAAAGCTTTAATCCCAATGCAAAGACAAAAGTGCACCAAAAATAGAGGAAACGTTCCTGTTTAATTGGCCTTAATGGTCTTTGCATCATTCATCTGCTGGAGACTTTGCTAAGGTAAGCATTATGGTGGCCAGACAATTGCAAGTGGGGAATTTGTGAATAATCTCCGAGAGCGATGGAGAATTAGCGCGATTGGTAGATCGTTGCGCGTCCTATCCCCAGCCGACCAAAAGAAGGTAATAGCGGTTGCGATCTTACAAATATTTATGGGTGTATTAGATCTTTTGGGAGTAGTTGCTATTGGATTACTGGGTGCGCTTTCCGTAAGTGGACTTCAATCGCAGATGCCTGGGGATCGTGTTGGCTCTGCATTGAGAATTCTTCATATTTCTGATTCAACCTTTCAAGTACAAGCAACAATACTGGGAGTCGGGGCTGTTGTTCTTTTGGTTGGTCGCACTGTTTTATCGATCTTTTTCACGCGCCGCGTTCTCTTCTTTCTCAGTCGTAGAGGTGCAGCGATTTCGGCTAGTTTGATTTCCCGCTTATTGTCACAACCTCTATTGACGGTGCAAGCGCGCACCACTCAGGAGACGCTCTATGCGGTCACAAATGGTGTGTCTCTCATAACCTTACAAGTTCTAGCCACGGCGGTTGTACTGATATCGGACTTATCACTTTTGCTTATCATGGCAGTGGGTCTCTTCGTTGTAGATCCCACCACCTCAATCGGTACCTTCGTTGTGTTTTCATTCATTGGATATTTCCTGTACCACTTCATGCATGTTCGAGCGGGAATGCTGGGTATAAAGAGTTCAGAATTGAATATTAAAAGCAATGAAAAAATTGTGGAAGTATTTGGGTCTTATCGAGAATCAGTTGTCCGCAATCGAAGAGATTACTATGCTCGCGAAATCGGTAAATTGCGTTTTGCTCTTGCGGATGTTTCGGCCGAAATAGCTTTCATGCCGTATGTGAGTAAATACGTGATTGAGTCATCTGTCGTAATCGGCGCACTCCTGATTGGTGCCGCGCAATTTGTATTGCAAGATGCCACTCACGCAGTGGCAACGTTGGCGATTTTCCTTGCTGCCGGTACGAGAATTGCCCCCGCTGTTTTGCGTGTCCAGCAAGGGTCAATTCAAATCCGTGGCGCCTTAGGGCAGGCAACTCCAACATTAGAGCTAATTGAAGCACTCGGTGGTGCACCAATGATTGAGAATGTTGATGACACAGTTGATATTGTCCACGAGGGATTTATCTCTAAAATTCAGGTGGCAAACACTTCTCTCACCTATCCCAATAAACCAACGCCTGCTATCGCCGACATCACTCTCACGATTCCAGCGGGCGCATCCGTTGCATTCGTTGGCCCTTCCGGTGCGGGTAAGACAACCATGATCGATGTTTTATTGGGTGTCTTAAATCCAGATGAAGGAAGTGTTTTGATCTCTGGTTTGTCTCCATTGATAGCTGTGGCAAAGTGGCCAGGGGCAGTGTCATATGTCCCTCAGGATGTCGTGATTGCGGCTGGAAGCATCCGTGAAAATGTTGCCCTGGGTTATCCGTCGGAAGCTGCCACAGATGAATTGGTGATGAGTGCTCTGAAGGTTGCCCATCTAGATCGGTTTGTTGCTGGGTTGCCACAGGGTGTTGATACGCCAGTGGGAGAACGTGGAGCAAAAATCAGTGGCGGGCAACGCCAGCGATTGGGAATCGCTCGGGCGATGTTTACCAAGCCACATCTTTTGGTTTTAGATGAGGCAACGAGTTCGTTGGATGGAGAGACAGAGGCAAGTATTTCCGCTGCTATTCACGCGATGAAGGGGTCAACGACTGTTGTCATGATTGCGCATAGATTGTCGACTGTGCGCAATGCAGATATCGTGGTTTATATGGCAGAAGGCAAGATCATGGCCACTGGAACATTTGAGGAAGTCCGCAGGGCTGTGCCTGACTTTGATCATCAGGCTAAATTAATGGGGTTATAAGTTGATTCGTGCCTGCTGCTGATTCGCCCGTCGAGTCCACTCAAACTCAAATATGGATGTGAAAATGGAAAGTACCCATCTAAACTAGAATGAATTTATGCGAATTTTGGTAACTGGCGGAGCTGGATTTATTGGTTCTCACCTATGTGAACGGCTCATATCTGATGGGCACCAAGTTGAGGCTATCGACAATTTTTCGACTGGCCGGGCGGCTAACCTCGCGGACTTAATTGGCTCACCGAATTTTTCATTGGTTGAAGGTTCAATTCTCGACTCAAGTATTTTGAATCCTCTCATCAAGGATGCGGATTATATTTTCCACCTTGCAGCTGCAGTAGGTGTATTTAACATTGTGAAAAATCCACTCGCGAGCTTGCTAACGAATATCAGAGGAACTGAAAATGTCCTCGAAGCAGCTCACGGTTCAAATACTCCAGTCTTCTTGACCAGCAGCAGTGAAGTCTATGGAAAGAATATTTCAGACTCACTCAAAGAGAGCGATG
>QYPT01000074.1 GCA_007280125.1 Streptomycetaceae bacterium
AGTATGACCGTCATCGCACCTTGTGCATTGAGGTCGCTTGCCAAAACGGGTTTCTTGTCACGATCGTTAGCAACGACAATTTTACCGATACGTGACTTGAGATCTTCAATAGAAGTTGCTAAACAAAAGATGGCCATGATTTCGGAAGCAACGACAATATCAAAACCATCCTGACGAGGAAATCCGTTTCCTGGACCACCGAGTGAAACAACAATGTCGCGAAGTGCGCGATCATTCATATCTACAACGCGCTTCCATGCAATACGGCGCACATCGATGTTGAGTGCATTGCCGTGATGAATATGGTTATCGAGAACAGCAGCAAGCAGATTATTTGCTAGCGCGATGGCGTTGAAATCTCCCGTGAAATGGAGATTGATATCTTCCATGGGAACAACTTGCGCATATCCCCCACCTGCTGCGCCACCTTTCATTCCAAAAACTGGCCCTAACGAGGGTTCACGAAGAGCAATCATTGCGTTCTTACCTATATGACGCAGAGCATCTCCAAGGCCAACAGTGGTCGTAGTTTTACCTTCACCTGCTGGTGTTGGACTAATTGCCGTAACCAGAATGAGCTTGCTACTGGGACGCATAGGAAGCGAATCCAAATACTTAAGAGAAACTTTCGCTTTGTAGTGACCATAGGGCTCAAGGTTTGCTGAATCTATTCCAAGCATGGCGCTAATTTCACCAATTGGTTTCATCGTCGTGGCTTGAGCAATTTCTATATCGGACACGTGTTTAACCTTTCGTTGCTTTGATTGCCTGCGTGAGTGCTGGTAGAACTTTGTGAAGATCGCCGATGATTGCGTAATCTGCATACGCGAGGATTGGTGCTTCTGGATCCGTGTTAATGACGACTATCGTTTTTGAATTCTTACATCCAGCAATGTGTTGCATGGCTCCACTGATTCCGGCCGCGATGTATAGATCTGGTGCAACTTTTGTTCCTGTTTGGCCAACCTGCTCAGCATGCGGGCGCCATCCTGAACTTGTTACAACTCTCGAACAGCCAACTGCGCCATCTAATAGGGCTGCCAACTCCTCAAGTAATGAAAAAGCTTCGGGTCCGCCAACGCCGCGTCCGCCTGAAACAATTACTTTTGCATCAGTGAGAGAGGCACCTGATTTCGCTGCTTCTCCTCCACGACCAAGGATTCGAACCCGAAGGTCAATTGGCTCAAGAAGCACATCAACATTTGATACGGTGATTGCAACGGGAGATGCTTCTGCCTCTACGGCAAATGCAAGAACTGTCGCGATGAGAAGCCCTGAATGAACCAAAGCTTGCTCCATGAGATTGGCGGCCCATCGAGCTCGTACAACAGAGTGCGGATCTCCTAATGTAATTTCGCTGCACTCAGCAGCCATTGGCAAATCTAAAATTGTTGCAAGGTGTGCTAGCTGTTCGTTACCGCGTGGGCTGCCAGCAGCAAGAACTGCCTCTGGTTTTAACGAATTAGCGAGTTGCGCTAGCGCCCTTCCGCTGGCTGCGGGTGTGTAATCTGTAATTTCTGGATGTTGTGCAACATGAAGAATGCTCGCTCCATATTCTCCGCAGATTGCTGAAAGCGCAGCACCATCGTTACCGATTACAACCGCATGAATATCGTTCGAAAGTTTGCGAGCTGCAGTGAGCGCGCGAAGTGAGAGTGGATCTAACTCACCGCGATCATGATCAACTAAAACTAGAATCATGCGAGGACTCCAATTGTGCGAAGTACATCCACTAATGCGGGTACTGCTTCTACACCAGTACCCAAAATTTGAGCTCCGGTAGAGTTAGATGGAGAAACACTTAGCGAAACTTTCTCTAATTTTGGTACGCGTGGCTCTGGTTTCTTATGCTCAATCGGCTTTTTACGAGCTTGGATTCGACCAGGAACCGATGGGTAGCGTGGAATATTTAAACCATCTCTCACGGTGATGACTGCAGGTAATGTTGTTTCATAGAGTTCGCGCACACTTCCTACGGCACGTTCGCATTGAGCAATTCCATTCTCAATCTTCATTGTCTTTACATTTGTGACAATGGGGCGTGAAAGTGCATGCGCAACGCGAATGTGAATTTGATATCCAGCGCTATCGGCAGATTCGGCACCAAATAGAATCAAATCAAATTTCGTTTCTTCTGCATTTATCGCTTCTACCAACGCCGCGGCGGTTGCCTGAGGGTCCCAATCTTCGCCTTCGGTTTCGAGCAAAATTCCTCGAGTCGCTCCGATAGCCAACTGGGTACGCAATTGCTCTTCGGCATCGGTTGGACCCAAGGTGAGCAAGGTCAAAGTGCCACCCATCTGCTCAACAAGTTGGACGCCGGCTTCAACAGCATTTTCTTCATGAGGACTTATTCCAAATCCAAGAAAATCAGTATTAATATCTCGGGAATCCGGAGTGAGCAAGAAGGTGCTTCCTGCTAATGGAACTCTCTTTAAACAAACGAGGATATCCATTACGCAAGAATCCGCTCGTTCGTAGGGTCAAATAAAGGTGCGGATCCGACACCAGCAACCGTGACTGGATATTTCTCGCCAAGATATTCCACTAGGAATTTCGCACCCATCACCGCGAGATCAGTTGGTAAGTAGGTCATAAGGACGTGTTTACCTAATGACGGGGCCGAGCCCGCACTAGTGACATATGAACGGCGACCATGCGAATCCACAATAGGACCACCATCCAAAGTCAGGATTGGCTCCTTGCCCAACATGTAGCGCTTCTCCCCTGTAGATGATGTGTGATCATCAACAGTCAGCGAACAAAGAGTAGTTACGGGCTTCTCTGCGCGGTGGCGCAGGTGGGCTTCCTTACCAATGAACTCTTGATCTTTAATCTTGGCAGTTTGCATTCCAGCTTCAACAACGTTGTATTCGGTTTCTAATTCGTTGCCGTATGCGCGATATGACTTTTCTAGTCGGCCAGTTGTTCCGTAGACACCAATACCTACCGGAATCATTTCGTGTTTCTTGCCCGCCTCCCAAATGAGATCCCATAACTTGGCGCCTTGTTCAATTGGAATGTAAAGCTCCCAGCCGAGTTCGCCAACGTACGAAATTCGCGATGCAAGCACACGCAAAGGACCGCACTCAATCATCTTGCACGTACTGAATGTAAAGCCTTCTGCCGACAGGTCATCTTTAGTTATTGAAGCCAGAATGTCTCGAGCACGAGGTCCCCACACGCCGATTGTTGTGTAGGCAGAAGTGAGATCAACAATGTGCGCTGACCCGTCAGCAGGAAGTTGGTCAGAGAACCATTTCTTATCCGCCATACCGTGAGCGCCACCAGTGACTACACGGAAATGGTTTTGCGCAAGTCGCATAATCGTAAGATCAGACTTGAACCCACCATTGATTCCTAGAATTGGCGTATAGACAACTCGACCTACTGCAACATCCATTTGACGCACTGCAAGTTTTTGAACAACAGCAAGTGCTGACGGTCCAGTCACATCGAAAATCGCAAATGCACTCAAATCAACAATTCCCGCGCTTTCGCGCATCTGAAGGTGCTCAGCGTTGATGATCGGTGACCACCAGCGCGCTTCCCATTCAGAAGTACGTGGCATAACTTTCTCGCCAAATTTAGCTAGGAGATGTTCATTGCATGAGTACCAGAATGGGCGTTCCCATCCTGCGGTCTCATAAAACTGCGCGCCCAGTGCCTTCTCGCGATCATAGAAAGGAGAAAGGCGAACATTGCGATTGCTTGACCATTGCTCATTTGGGTGAACAATTCCGTAGGTCTTATTAAATCCTTCATGAGTACGCGCCTTGACATGGAAGGTACTTTTTTGATGTTCGTGAAAGCGCGCGATATCTGATGAATGAAGATCAATCTCGGATTCTCCAAGAACCATCCACTCAGCAACACTTTTACCTGTGCCCGGGCCTTCCTTAACCCACACAGCAGCAACAGACCAAAGTCCTTTTACTTCCGGAGTCTCACCAAGAATTGGCATTCCATCTGGAGTTAGAGAAAGAATTCCGTTGATTGCGTACTTCTCTCGCACATTCTCATCACCGATAATTGATGGCATGAGTTCGAGCGAATGTTCATCTTGCAAATCGAAATCAACTTGGGTGAATGGGAATTCCGTAGGTGATAGCGCTGCAACGGCATTAGAAGGAATATCTTCAGGCGTATAAAGAATTGGCCTATGTGCATAAGAACCAACTTCGAGCCCAGTTCCATGTTGGCGCTCGTACATATTTGTATCCATGTCGCGGATGATTGGCCATTCAATATCGCCCTTGCTATCGGCGAAGAATGGGACTGGTCCGATGTCTTTCATTTGATGGACCGCAGGAGTAAGTGGAATGAACGCTCCAGCCATTGCGGCTAGACGTGGGCTCCAACAACCGGTTGCAATAACAACGTACTCAGCTTCGATATCACCTTGATCGGTACGAACTCGCTTAATGCGGCCATTTTCAACATCCATCCCAAGCACTTCTATATTTGCAAAACTTTGAAGCGCACCCATCTCTATTGCTTCCTCACGCATAAGAGTTCCTGCTCGAAGTGAATCAACAACTCCTACGCCAGGTGAGTAAAACCCGCCGAGGATCACAGTTTCATCAATGTAAGGAACCAACTCTTTTACTTCTGCTGGCGTAATCATGCGACAGCCATCGATTCCCCACGACTTTGAGGATGTAATACGACGTGTGAGCTCTTGCATCCGCTCTGGAGTACGAGCTACTTCAATACCACCGCACTCGGTAAAAGTATTACGCTCTTTATACTGGCGCATGCTATCTGCGGTGATTGCTGTCATTTCCTTCGAGTGATCGACCGGGAAAATAAAGTTCGATGCATGCCCTGTTGAGCCACCCGGATTTGGTAGTGGTCCTTTATCAATCTGCACCAGGTCACGCCATCCAAGTCGGGCAAGGTGATATGCGACGCTGTTTCCAACTATACCTGCGCCGATAATTACTGCTTTCGCCTTACTTGGTAATGCGCTCATGATCTACCTTTTCCTAGTCTATTTAGAAACTTTTTCTAATGCTTGCTTCAAAACCTTCCATGTGGTCTCTCATGGCTTTCTCTGCAGCCTCAACCTTGTTATCGCGTATAGCAATTAATAAAGCGCGGTGCTCGATAATTGCTTCTGATAAATCTTCAACTCGGTTAAGGGCCATAAACCAAATGCGAAGTGCATGACCGTAATACTGCTCAAGCGATGTTTCCAAGAAATGATTATGCGTAGCCTTATAAATATGGCGGTGGATACGTTGGTCCAAGCCAATGAGTTTTGCCATATTTGGTTCACCTTTGATGGCATCAATTTCGGCAAGAAGAGCTTTCGTAATGAGTTGATCCTGCGCGTTTGCTCTTTGGGCAGCTAAGCCAGCCGCTTGAATCTCTAAGACGCTGCGTACCTCTGAAATGGCGGAAAGATTATGGACATCGACGTTTGTTACAAACATCCCACGGCGGGGATATACATCAACGAGTTTTTCACTTGCCAGAGATCGAAGTGCTTCGCGAATTGGTGTACGACCTAGACCTAATTTATTCATTAATTCTGCTTCGTTGATGAGGGAGCCTGGCTTGAGTTCCAAGGAGACAATCATTGAACGAATCTGGTTATAAGCCTCTTGGGAAAACGAGGAAGTGCCCTGGGTATCAGGGGCCGAGAATTCCACCGCGCACATGAAGTGATGGTATATCAGTCTGCGTCAGATTGATACATAAGGCGGCAGGGCTAGCTCTTTTGATTCCTCATAAACGAGAAAGAGTCCGTTTCATCGATGTAGTGGAACTTCTCCACATAATCGACCCCATAGACCGGATCGGCCTTTTGCAAGAATTCATTCTCGACGAATTCATCCTGGGTAATTCCCGCCCCTGGGTGCAAATCGAGATAGGTGCGATACATATTATCCATAGGGGTCACATGGAGTTTCATGCATTCAAGCTTCTTGGCCGCTACCGGTGAAATGTCCACGACGCGATTGACGAGTTGGGGGCCGCGGGCAACCAAGTATTTACGGGTAATGAACTTAGGGTGCAACCCCATATCTTTGAGTTCAGGCAAATCTAATTGGCG
>QYPT01000112.1 GCA_007280125.1 Streptomycetaceae bacterium
AAATATTGCGCTCTCTGATGAAACGCGAATCTGCCGTTTTGATCCACCAGTAAAGCCCGGTTTCTTGCAGTACAACGAAATCGTGATCCCTGTTTACTCTGGGAAGTAGACGTAGGCAGGGAGCCCGGTGATTAAGAGTTAGTCAGGTCAACACCTGATGACCCAGTGGCAAGCCAGCTAGAAAGCTTTTTAGTGGAAGTCTTGAATGTTTATGACAAGCATGGAATGAACGGGCATATCCGCTGGGATGGCACTCCTGTTCCGAAGGATGAATAAGGAAGTTAGTTTATTCAGCGGTAATGGACGTAAGTTATCCATCTTCCTTATGGCCAAATCCATAGATTCACTTGTCGCAAATACGTAATTGCCAATCACTGTAGATACTTGGGTATGTCCAGAAAACTCCATCAAAGTTTTTAGGTCAGTCTGCCCAGCCATCGCCGTGAATGCAGTTTTGCGCAGTTGATAGAGCTGACAATCTGGTGCTCCTGCCGCAACAAGGAGATTCTTAAAAGCTAATCGGTCACTTTTTTCATCTCCTAATTGGCCCACATTCGATTAACATGACACGCGATCCGCGTTGCAAGGGTGCAATTACTTTGGCGGGTGTAGCCGAATGGGGACATGCCGATTTAGATTTCTTAGCCGACATGGGGTCCGAAAACGAAGAAGAGTTTGGTGTAGCACTCAATGGTGAAGCGGCTCTGCAAGCGTGGATGGTGAAGAATGCATCTTCCTACAAAACAATTACAGGTCCAGACCTCATTACAGCCTTAGGTGGGTTAATTGGCGATGCAGATAAAGCAGCCCTTACTCCTGACGTCGCAGTTGATGCCGCAGAGGGAATGAGGCACGCAGTGGTGGATAGCTTCGATGGATGGGTTGATGATGATTTGGCGTTCGTACAGAAATTTGGAATAGATTTAGGCGCAATTACTAAGCCTGTTTTAGTCTGGCAAGGCGATGATGATTTCATGGTCCCAAAAGCCCACAGCGAGTGGCTCGTGAAGCACATTTCTACTGCAACCTTGAATTTCATCCCAGGCCATGGACATATTTCATTAACGACTGCTTATCGTCCAGAGATTATCAAGCAAGCGATGGAGTTGCTAAAGGCTTAAAGAACGCACAGTTGAGATCTACCTAGTAATGACTTTGCGCCTAAATAAAGAAACCAGATATTGGTGATCAGATCTTAATGAGAACACGCCAGACTTTTAGGTAAGGGAAAAATGAAAGAATTGTGAGTAGAAGTGCGATTACTGGAACGATGAAAGATCTATCGGCACTGTAATGATCAATCATGTATCCGGAAATTGGACCTGGAAGGGCATTTCCGATTTGGAGACCAGCGAGTATCCAGGCAAAAGTTTCCGTAACTTTTGCAGCTGAGACTGACTTTTCAACTATTGAGTAACCCGCAACAAGTATTGGGGCCACCCCAAAGCCATTTAAGAAAAGAACTATGCTAAGTACTAAAATTGAATGTGAGAAGAGAAGTGGAATTGTTGCGAAGAACATTGCGATTACTAGATATATAAATCTCTGACCATCAGTAATTTTCCATTTAATTGCACCATTGATAAGCGCGGAAACGGCGCTACCACCTGACCAAATTGCCAAAATTATCCCAGTTGAACTTTTGGCACCATGTTGATCTGCAAAGGCAATTGTACTTAAAGTCGTTGACATAAAGAACACGCCAAGGAAAATGTAAGGCAAAAACACTGCCTGAACGTTAGGGATTGTAAGAACTGCAGTTCTCTTCTCACCTTTAATAATCGGGTGAGGTGGTGGTTCACTCTTTTTCTGTAATATGTAGAGTCCAGTACCAACGCTCATGAAAGAAAATGCAAAATACATGCCAGCTTGTGGTGCAATTGAAATTGCGGCTGCAGATGCTATGAGGGGACCGATGGTAAAAACTATTTCATCAACAAGTGCTTCAAACGAGTAGGCAGTGTTGATGAGTGGACGGCTGCCCTCTTTCTCTCCCAAAGTGTGCAGCCAACGTCGCCGTACCAGTCCACCGATGTTGGGTAAGAATGCTTCTGCGATAAAAATGCAGGTCATCCAAACTAATGTGGGGGAGTTGTGAGTGATCGTGAAGATAAAAAGTAAGCCGAAAATTATGTACGAAGGAATTGTGTAGCGTAAAACCTTAGATTGGCCGAGCTGGTCGGCTTTTCTCGACCAGAGCGGTGAAAAAGCAGCATTAATCAAAGCAGCCCCAGTGGAGATGGTTCCGGCTAATGTATAAGAGTCTGTTTCGTGAACCACAATAAATGTGACTGATAAGTAGGTCATTGCGATAGGCAAACGTGCGATTAATCCAGGAATTGAGAATGCGAGTCCGCCTGGGGTTGCAAAAAGTTTGCGATAGGGAGTCAGCACCTGGAAACTCTACTGGGATTGGGGCCATAAAAGGTTTAATTCCTTGAATAATTAGTCTAAAATCAAATTTAGCTGAGTTACTCCAATTTTTTGCAAACAATGATCCCGTTTAGGAATGAGCATGATGCAAAGCACTAATCAAGACAGTGACTTATATTTATTAGTTGACGGTGGAAAATCTAAGACTGAGGCAGTAATTATTGATTCAAATGGAATTGAAATCGCAAAAAGTCGTGGACCTGGTTTAGAAATAATAGGTAGTGTCAATGGGTACGAGATTGTTGTTGATAGCTTGCGCGCTACATTCGACCAACTTCCACAAACTGCAAGATTTGTGGGGGTCGCATTCGGGTTAAACGGTGCCCAAGCACCTTCAGAATCTGCAGATCTGGCCGCTAAAGCTATCTCTTCATTGGTTAAAGCTGATCGATTTACGATTGCAAGTGATGTAGTAATGAGTTATTTAGGTGCACTTGGAAATCAACCTGGCGTTGTGGTTGCAGCTGGAACTGGCTCCGTAGTCATGGCAATTTCAAGGCAAGGGGTTCCATATCGCATCGATGGTGATGGTCCGCTATTTGCAGATCGTGGAAGTGGACATGACATTGGACGACAAGGACTAAAGATCGCTGCGATGGTTGATGATGGCCTACCCGGATCAATTGCTCTTCATAAAGCGATGATTAAACGTTTCGGCACGCTACAAAATACTGCAAACAGCGTTTATGGTGCCCCAAGCCCCATCGAATTAGTCGCATCTTTTAGCAAAAGTGTTGCTGAAGCGGCACAAGAAGGCGATGAAATGTCTATCGAGATTTTGCGCTGTGCCGCTCACGATCTTGCTATGAATGTGCAAGCTGCCGCTCGGCGTTCCAAACTAGCAGGAGCCCCATTCAACTATTCCACAGCTGGTGGAATCTTTAATATTGGGCCACTTTTAGAAAAGCCCTTCCACGACTTTATAGATCAATTTCTTCCCGAGGCTGAGTACCAGAAACCTTTAGGCGGGGCTATCGCAGGTGCTCATATCGTGGCCTTAAATGAATCGGTGGGGTTGGAGCAGGTAACCACCTGCCTTGGCGCAAACTAGTTAGGTATACCAATTTCGTAAGTGGACTAGAAAAACACTAGAACCTTGAATGTAGAAATGATTGACTTTAAGTTGGGCATAGTGAAACATTTGGCTCACCAAAAGTTTTGACGGTTCCGACAAACTAGTGCGATTGGGTAGAAATGAAAATTAAAAAAGCAAGTTTAGTTTTTGTAATGATTATTTCCTTAATTATTCCTTCATCACTGTTAGCAACATCAGCCATGGCAGCAACAACTCTCACAATTGAGTCATGGCGAGCAGATGATTCAGTATTTTGGAAAGAGACTTTGATTCCGATGTACGAAAAAGCTAACCCTGGTGTAAAAATTGTATGGGCACCAACTCCATCAAACGAATATGACTCTGCACTCAGTTTGCGGATCAAAGGCAAAACTGCCGGTGATGTCATTATGTGTCGTCCATATGGTTTGACTAAGACTCTTATAAAGAATAAGAATCTGATTCCTTTAACAGGTTTACCTGGACTATCTAATTTCACGACCCAATCAATGCAATCATGGGCCAACGCTAGCTCTGTCCCTTACTGTGTACCTTCGGCCTCAGTAGGTGCAGGCTTCTACTACAATAAAGATATATTCAAGGAGTTGAAATTAACTGCTCCAAAGACTCAAGCTGAATTTATTGCAGTTCTTGAGGCAATTAAGAAAAATGGAAAGTACACACCTCTTGCGGCAGCTGGTGCCTCAGCAGATTCTTGGGCACTAGATCAAATGGGCCTTGAATTAGTCGGTCCCTATTACTGGAAAGGTGATGCCGGAGGAAAGGCACTTGATGATGGCATGAGGAAAGCAACGGATTCAGAGTATGTTGCTGCATTTTCAGCGCTAGCTTCGTGGAAGCCATATCTTCCTAAAGCGTTTTCAACTATCAACTACACAGATGCTGAGCAACTATTTATTCTTGGCCGCGCCGCAATTTTGGTTGAGGGCTCATGGAGCGTTAAAGAAATTGCTCCTCCTGGAAAAAATGTTGGCGTATTCGGAGCTCCAGTAGCTAAAGCTGGCGACAAGCCATACGTTCAAGTTCTTGCAGATCACGGCTTTGGAGTCAACGCTTCGAGCCCAAACCAAGCTGCAGCCAAAAAGCTTCTTACTTGGTTTACAACCAAGGAGTTTGCACAGGCATATGCCAATGGCTTACCTGGATTCTTCCCATTAAGTAAAGATAAGATTTCAATTGATAACAAAATGGCACAAGCGTGGCTTAACTTGCGCGATGGTGCCGTCGTTACCGCTCCAATCGGTATGGATAAAATGAATACGGGAACACCTAATTTCTTCTCTGTCATTAACAATATTCTCAATGTGATGATGACTACGAAGATGACCCCACAACAGGCAGCGGCTGATCTACAAAAGTCGCTAGAAACCTGGTATCCACCACAGAAAAAGAAGTAAATAATGAAGGCGCTCAGACCCACATTGGGTCTGAGCGCCTTCAACATTCTATTTTTTGTCAGTTTAATTGGGGGAGTACTTGAGATCTAAAACTATGACGCGCAAGCGTCATCGACAACTTGTTTTGTTTACTTTTCCAGCACTTGCCTTTTTTCTGATTTTTGCCGTTTTTCCATTAATTGGAACGATCTACATCTCTTTCTTTCAAGAAAATGTCTTTGTTGGTTTAAAGAACTTTAATTTTCTCTTTACGGATGAGAATGCGAGCAAAAGACTCTTTTTCGCATTTTTGCATAACTGTGAATTTTTCCTGATTGCTGCATCGGTCCAACTACCGCTGGCTCTATGTATGGCAGCCCTCTTGACCTCAGGTCGCGTCCGACGAATGACTGGTTTTTATCGCACTCTACTTTTTATACCCTCAACTCTCTCAGTTGTAATTGTCGGTTTCATTTGGCGATTAATCATCAGCCCACTGTGGGGAATAGTTGAATATCCACTTTTAGGTGAAAAAGCTACTGCTCTTCCGACAATAACCTTGATGTCGGTCTGGCAGTATTTGGGAATCCCTTTGGTCTTTCTTTATAGCGCGTTACTTTCAATTCCAAGCAATATTATCGAAGCTGCTCGAGTTGATGGGGCATCGGATTTCAGGATTTTTTTCGGAATCAAAATTCCGCTAATCGCCCCTCAAATTGGGATTATTACTATTTTAACTTTTATCTGGACTTTCAATGGCTTCGATATAATTTACGCTTTAAATGGTGGAATGCCTGGTCCGGATTACAGCACCGACGTCCTGGGCACACTGTTCTATCGGACCTTCTTTGGGTGGGGCGCTGATCAAGGCAATCAGAATCTTGGCGCTGCAACTGCGACCGTAATATTCTTCATAATTTTACTGGGGACTGCAGCATATTTCGCCACCGTGCAGCGCCGTTTGAAGGTGAGCCAATTATGATTCGTCAAGATGGCAGAGTTCAAACTCAATCTAAAAATCTTATAGTTCATCTAGCCTTGCTATTTTTTGTGCTACTAGCAATAGGCCCAATTCTTGTAATTGTCATAAATTCATTTAAGAGTACCGAAGGCATCTTTAGCGGACCTTTAAAGCTCCCAGACTCTAAAACTTTTAGCTTAGAGGGATTTAAGCGGGCCGTCGAAAATGGAAATTTTATTAGAAATTACTTAAACAGTACGATTATTACTTTAGGCGCAACATTATTGACAGTTGTCTGCTCCTGTTTAGCAGCTTATGGAATAACTGAATACACCACAAAACTGGCATCCATGATTGCTGGGCTATTTACCATTGGCATCATGTTGCCAGTTACGCTGGGTACTGTTGTTATCCTGAAAATGATGGTCAAATTTCATCTGCTAAACACTCATTTGTCTCTTATTCTTGTCTATGTAGGAATCTGCGTACCGCTTGGGGTAATTTTAATGGTGACCAATTTCCGAACGGTTTCAAGTGATCTTAAGGAAGCAGCTCGGATTGATGGTGCTAACGAATTTAAAACGTTCCTAATAGTTCTCCCGTTGGTTATGCCAGGCGTTGCCGCGGTGGCTGCAATCACTATGCTGCCTATATGGAATGACCTATGGTTTCCTCTCATTCTTACCACGGGACCTCAAACTCAGACTTTAACGTTGGGAATCCAGCAATTTGTTGGTGTTCATACCAACGATTGGGAAGCGCTGATTGCCTCATTAGTCCTTGGAGCTATTCCATTGATTTTGCTTTTCACACTTTTCTCAAAGCAATTTATAAAAGGTCTCTCGGATGGGTACAGCAAATAAGGATTTCACGTCACCAAACAATTAAAGGAGTAAAAATGAAGGTAGAAGAAGTTGAAGGTATAGATTCAGTTGCAATAGCTGAATTAATTGCCCATCTTGGATTAGATGCCGTGAGACGACAATTGCCAGAAATCAAAGAAGCAGCGCAGATGATATTTGCTGCTGTTACCAGCGGTGGAAATGTATTTACTTTTGGTGCCGGCCATGCGCAATCACTGGCGATGGAGTTTTCAAGTCGCGCTGGCGGTTTGGCAATATTTCAATCAATGCATCTGCAAGATATTCGCACAGAGCGCCGAGATGCCTTCTGGGATCTTCGCGATTCACAACCTGAGAGAATTCCTGAAAATGGCATAAAAGTTTTGGATCATCATAAAATAAAAGAAAATGACCTCGTAATCATTGCCTCACAATCTGGTCGCAACGGGGCGATTGTGGAGATGGCAATTGAATGTAAGAAACGTGGAATCAAAGTTATTGGATTGAGTTCAAGTAAACATAGTCAGGCTGTTGACTCCAGGCATCCTTCTGGTTTGATGCTCAGCGATGTGGTCGATCTATCCCTTGATAATGGATCGGTAATCGGTGATGCCGTTGCCGAGTTACCTGATGGTAAGAGTATTTGTTCGGCTTCAACTGTTTGTTTTGTGCTCATTGCACAAGCAATAAATGCCGAAGTCACCAAGTTATTCCTGCTGTATTCTTTACCTGTGCCATTACTTATAAGTGCTAATTTGGACCATGGCGATAAGTCAAATTCACCGCTGAAGTTTCCTGCGATTAATATTTAGTAGTTGGGCCATCACCTTGCAATCTGATACTTGTGTAATTAGAAATGCAAGGATTGTTCAGCCTGAAAATGTCATTCCGCATGGCTTCTTGGAAATTACCAAGGGTAGAATTGTAAGAATCTCAGAGGGCGAAGATTCCTCTAGTAGCACTGAATGCACTTTTGATGCAAAGGGGGCAACTCTTACCCCCGGTTTTATTGATCTCCATGTACATGGTGGAAATGGTGGAACTTTTACATCACTTGATCCAGCAGAGCACAATCTAGCCCGAGAATTCCACCTAAAAAGTGGAACAACATCAATGCTGGCAACAACACACACGACAGAATTCTCAAGTTTATTAGCAATATTAAGCGCCTTATCAAAAAGCTCTAGATCAAATAAGAATGGCTCCAAAGTTTTGGGTATTCACACCGAAGGTCCATTTATCTCAGAATATAAGCCTGGTGCTCATGTGGTTGCACAATTAAAACTGGGTAATTTGCCGGAAATAGACGAAGTTATTTCATCTGCAGATAATTTTATTTCAATGGTAACAATAGCCCCAGAAATTCCTGGTGGACTTGAGATGATTAGATATTTATCAAAGAAAAATATTATTTCTTCAATTGGCCATACAAATGCTACCTATATGCAAGCTATTGCAGGAATAGAGGCAGGTGCAAGGTCTGCTACTCATTTATTTAACGCCATGTCACCACTTTCACACCGCGATCCAGGGGCAGTTGGGGCCATTTTGGGTAATGAAGAGATTTTTGCAGAGTTAATTTTAGATGGAATTCATATTGATGAAGCGATATTTAGAATCGCATTAAAATGCAAAGGTGTTGATCACATTAATTTAATTACCGATGCAACCTCGTTGGCAGGATTTCCAGATGGTAAATATAAAGTTTTATCAGATAGAGCAGTAACAAAAGAAGGTGGAAAAATCGTAATTTCAGGCACAGATACCTTGGCCGGAAGTGTCCTGGATATGAATATGGTCTATAAAAATGCAGCTAAATTTGCCCGGATAAGCCAGTCAGAGTTGAGTAAATTAACCTCACTCAATGCGGCGAAAATTTTGGGTAAAGAGTCAGATATCGGTTCTATTGAAATTGGAAAGTTTGCTGATTTAGTGTTACTTGACTCAGAATTAAAGGTTTGCGGCACCATGATTGAAGGTCAGTGGAAGTACTCAAGTGATGTGTGGAAAGAAGAGCTAAGCCGTTAGTGACCAACGGATCTCATCAGCTAATTCAGCCAATGTCATATCCAGGCCATTTCCAAATATACGAGTGGGATCTGAATTTAGGGATGCCCGAATTGCATTTATTTTAGCTAGGTCTGCCACTGATCCTTTGAGATTTGAATTTTTGGAGATACCGCAATTGTTTAAAATACTGGCAATCTCTAGAAACGCTGTACCAACAGCTTCATACTTTGTCACCCACTTTTGGGATTCTTCAAGCCATTGAGGTCGCGAAAATTTTGCAGATTTCATAGTTGCAACATCATTGAGCATCTGATTGCAATGGGTCTCGACTAGTTTTCCAGCTTCGGCAGGTTTGCCAGTTTTCCACGAAAAGGAGGCTGCCTCTAACATGGCACTAAAATCTGGTGCTGGATGTACTCGCAGGCAAGATTCAAAGCAGGCCCGCAGGAGATTACGGATTGCAGCGCGATCACCAGGATTATCTATTAATAAAGTAAGTGAATATTCCCAAGCGACTTGTGGCTCATAACTTTGCGTATCCCACAAATAGTCACCGATAGTACTTAAGGAGATTAGTGAAAGCTCAAATCGATCCATAGGGTTAGCAAAGTAACCAAGGGAATGATTCTCTAAACCTTTTTCACGTCCTTCTATGGGGCCAACATGCAACTCGTGCAACATAGCTACATCATTTACAGGGTAATTATCCCAATACAACGGCGTGTGATTAGTGTTAACTTTAAATACTTGGGCATCAGAGATATCAAGATATTCAGAACAAATTTCGCGCCCCGTCCAAATTAGGGCTAGATCAGGATCAAGAGCCCTACCAAATTCTGTAATATATTCTTCAGTAGCTTTACCGTGGTACTGCATTGGACAAATCGCTAATGTATTTTCAGAATCTAGGTTTTTTAACTCAGCCCACACTGCATTACAGTAATAACTATGTGCTTGCATGATGGAGTTAAATCTGGCGATATCATTCTCACTTTGCAAACGAGCTGGGATATCATCTAGGAATAGTCCAAATTCACGCACACCAATACTGTGAAGTTGCTTGAAGCGGACCATAATTGCCTTTACATCACGCGCTTCCGAGTATTCGACTGTTAAACCAGGCGAAATTGCAACGGCAACTGTGATTCCATTTTTTCTACCCTCCGCAATCAATTCTGATACTCGATTTAAGAAACCTTCACTAAGCGCTGAGCGCCAGTCGTACCTATGCCATGGGTCATCCTTAGGCGCTAACAGATAGCGATTGAAACCAAAATCAGAAAAATGAGCTAGACCGCGCAATCTTTGCTCATGGCTCCAGGGAGTTCCATAGAAGCCTTCGATGACACCTCTAAGTTTAAATTTTGGAGAATGCTTATGATCAGTAATGGCTACATTAGTTAGTAAAGATTTGAGTAAGATATTAAGCGCATAACGAAATCCAGCATATGTTGATCTCTCAATTGTTGATGTCTTAATTGATGAGAGTGAAGTATTAACTATGGATTCTTCTGGTCCCAGTTTAGAATTATCACTAACAATTATTTCATTAAATCCAGAGTTTGAAAATACCTGATGCCGCTCAATGAAACTTGTGAAAAGTGCGTTTTCTGCAGCAGTAGCCCCTAATAAATCATTCATGACACATCCTTCTCTCTGATTTCTAGTTCTAAACTATCTCTATGAGGGGATAAATTAAATTTATAGTGATCGCCGACATAAACACAATTTGCCAGCATAATAATTCGACCATTTTGGTCTAAGTCAATCATTTCAAGTTCCAAGCATGCTCTATTTTTTGGAATTTTTAGTTGATCAGCTATTTCGTGACTTGGGGCTGATGCAGAAAAGCTGGTATTGGCATTAATAATTCTAATTCCATATCTTTCCTTCAAAAGTTTGTAAAGAGAACCACTTAAATCCTTCTCCCTTATATCGGGAAAGTATGCTGTTGGAAGCAAGACAGTCTCGACTCCTAGTGGAATTCCATCAGCAAAGCGCAAACGTGAAAATTTGAGAAGTTCTGAACCTACTGGCACACCAAGAAGTGAAGAGTCTATTAAATCTGCTTTTAAGTACTTAAACAACAGAACTTGTGAACTAGGTTTGAGGCCCAAACTAGTCATCTCTTCTGTAAATGACTTTAACCGGAATTCATGGGTAATCGGCGTATAAGTAATAAAAGTACCGGATCCCGGGCGCCTTTCCAGTTTCTCTTCCTGTACTAAAATGTCAATTGCGCGGCGAAGGGTCATTCTGGCAACCTTGCAATCTTGTGCTAATTCACGCTCACCTTTTAAGCGTGATCCTTGTGGTGACGAGATAATTAAGTTAAGTAAATGCAGCCGGGCCTTTTGGGATGCAGTTACATTATTAACGAGCGGCATGAAGGGCACCTGGACTTAGAACTTTTAGGCATTCAGAATAGGTAACTTCTCTACTCAATTTATTTACAGAATGTCCAATTCCTGCAAAGTACTTGGATCGCTTTGGGAGGGCACCTAACATCGCGGCCATGGAATCAACTGTGAATTGACTTATGTATTGGGAGACAGCAGCTAATTTTGTCTCTAATACCTGATCGATATCGACAAAGGTATTAGCTTGTGATGAGTTGAAGAGACCAACAGCTTGAATTTCTTGCTTATGATTAGCAAGAAATTCCTTCGGAATATGCAAATCAGTACCTTCGACTCCCAAGACATCGGCCAAAATAGTAGCTTCCACAGCTGCAAAGCCCGACTTGTAGTGGTCGGCGTGTGCTTCAGTATTCAACCAAGGATCTAAGGTGAGAACACAATCTGGCTGAAATTGGCGCACAATTGTAATTAAGTCACGACGAGCTTGATAAACACTCCAGTCACCTGCATCTGGATAATTTAAATTGTAAATACCGAGCACTCCAAGAATTTGTGCCGCTTTTTCAGCTTCATTCTTAAGGCGTGAAGCAGCTATCTCTTTTGAGAGGGTTAAATCAATTACCCCTGCTAAGTCATCAGTAACTGTTACATAGAGAATTTCCGCCCCATTTTTAACTAGCTTGGTGATTAATCCACCAATTGCAATATCTATGTCGTCATAATGAGCTTGAATGGCAAGAACTCTTTTGCAAGAAAATATATCGGGCGTGGGCATCATGGAGGCAATCTCCACAAACTCTGAATTCATACCAACCCCCATTAAATCTAGGTAAGGCTTTCAGAAATTCCTCCCATATACAAGGTCTTTTTAGTACTATTCTTGAGTGGCAATCATAACCTTTGACTCCGGTGAGGTTGTCCGTAAATTTCAAGAAGAAGATAGATTAGGTTTGTACCACGTCTGTTTAGCTACCGGTGATAGTGGAGCGAACGCCCTTCATTTATATAATGAAAAAGATATGCTCGGGGAAATATATGTCGGCCCATATTTAACCTTTCAACCCGATTTGTCTTTAACTTTAATCCAGGATGGCGTGTCCGGATATGCCCTTGCTGCACTTGACACAAGATCATTCGAAAATATCTTAAGCAAAAAGTGGTGGCCATTAATGTTAGAAAAATATAATGGTCGCTCACCAGAAAATTTCAATGAGCGTGAAAAGAATTTGTATAGATATATTCAGAATCCACCGCTTAGACCTGAAAAAATTGTTAATCAATATCCAAGTCATCTACATATAGATTTACTTGAAAATGCTCAAGGTCGTGGAATTGGTAAAGCAATGATGCTTCATTTATTTGAGACGCTAAGAGAGCAAGGTTCAAAAGGAGTGCATCTGGGAATGGGAGCACAAAATGCTAGAGCCTTCAGTTTTTATTCCAAATTGGGTTTTTCACTCCTTGACAAGAATGATGATGAATGGACCATGGGACTAAAACTCTAGTCTCAACAAAAATTCATTAATGAAGTTTTGCAATAAAATTTATAGTTAAAACATATAGCAACTGATCAGGACTGACTCTATGTGGATGGCGAGAGACTCGAACCCCCGACCCGGTGATTAAGAGTTAACGGACACCCAATAAACACTCTCACTATCTCTCTCCAAGATCCCGTACTCAATCATGTGCCTGCGAATGGCAGCGGTGTCGGGGTGGAAGG
>QYPT01000012.1 GCA_007280125.1 Streptomycetaceae bacterium
CCCATGCGCATTAAACGTATTTTTGTAGCCAAGTGCGTGTGCTCCTATAAGTAATGGGTGAACATGAATGTCAGGGGGTAGAGGGCCCCGAACAGGTTCGTAATTCTGCCATCTAGGGGTGAAAAGGCGAAATTGAGGCCTCCTAGCTGCTCTCTTCTTGAGCTCGTTTTGCCGGGTTGCCAGACTTGGATTTCTTCTTCTGGATGACCTTTGCGCCAGGACGAGGCATACCGGCGCCCATACCGGCGCCCATACCGGCCATAGAAGGAGGCAATCCTTGAGGCGTGCCACCATTTCGCATCTGTCGCATCATCTTCTGGGCCTGGGTAAATCGCTCCACGAGTGAATTCACTTCTTTAACGGTGCGCCCTGCCCCATTGGCAATTCGAATACGTCGTGAGCCATTGAGAATCTTAGGATCTCGGCGTTCGGTCGGTGTCATTGATTGAACGATTGCCTGCGTACGAGTGATTTCACCTTCATCAAAGTTTTCGATCTGCTTCTTCATTGCGCCTGCACCGGGGAGCATTGAGAGCATCTTGGACATTGATCCCATCTTGGACATCGCCTGCAGTTGCTCGAGAAAATCCTCAAGAGTGAAATCTTCACCACTGGCAAATTTACTTTCAAGTTTGGCTGAAGATTCAGGATCAAAGGCCTTCTTTGCTTGTTCGGCCAACGTTGCAACATCGCCCATTCCAAGAATGCGAGAAGCCATACGCTCTGGATAGAAAATATCAAAGTCGGTGATTTTTTCGCCGGTTGATGTAAACATGATGGGGCGTTGCGTCATGTGAGCAATCGATAGCGCTGCTCCACCTCGGGCATCGCCATCCATTTTTGTCAGGACTACCCCGTCGAAACCAACACCATCAAGGAACGCTTGCGCCGTGCGCACTGCATCTTGACCAATCATCGCGTCTACTACAAAAAGGATTTCAGTTGGATTGATTGCATCGCGAATTGCGATCGCCTCATTCATGAGCGTTGCATCAACGCCCAATCGGCCCGCAGTATCAACGATGACAATGTTGTGAAGCTTTGCTTTTGCAAAAGCAACGCCCTCTTTAGCGACCTTTACAGCATCGCCAACTCCGTTGCCAGGTTGGGGTGCAAATACTGGAACTCCAACGCCTTCGCCGACGACCTGTAGCTGAGTAACAGCATTTGGTCGCTGCAAGTCAGAGGCTACAAGTATTGGAGTGTTACCTTGGTCTGCAAAATACTTTGCCAATTTTCCAGCAAGAGTTGTCTTACCCGCACCTTGTAATCCAGCAAGCATGATGATGGTGGGTGGTTGTTTTGCAAGACGAACTCTGCGTGCATTGCCGCCGAGAATTTCGGTCAGCGCTGCATTGATAATTTCAAATATTGCCTGTGCTTGGTTGGAGCCAGACTGGACAGTGGCAAGGGCGTCTATCGAACGTCCACGAACTATCTCAATAAATTCAGTAACAACTGGGAGGGCAACATCTGCCTCAAGGAGGGCTTCATGAATCTCAACGAGGGCGCTTTCCACGTCGGCTTTGGAAATCTTGCCACGAGAGCGCAGCGACCCAAGTACTCCGCCAAGTTTGGATGTTAATGAATCGAACATAGACGCCAATCCTATCGGAGCATTTCGCGCAGGCGTCCCACCACTTCATCAGCCCGTTCCCTGGTTAATGGTCCCCCGGCAATCTCAGTTACATACAAGGTATCAATCGCCTCTGCCCCCAAAGTAGTCACGATGGCAGATCGAATATCTACGCGACAGCGCGTTACGGCATCACCAATGCGAAAAAGTAGGCCCGGCATATCGTGACTTCGCACTTCCAAAACAGTCGAATCCGTTGATGCGCTTGTGAAGACCTCTACTTCAAGAGGTGGAACTGGGATTGTTGGCCGTTTCGCATAGGCGGCAATACGCGCTTGTATTTGTTTTTCTAGATCAGATTGATCAATGAGTGCGGAGTCGATAGCTTCATGCAATTTCTCTGCAGTTGGAATGGGTGCATGAGGATCTAGATTTACAATCCATTCCATCACAGCAGAGGCACCATGGGATCGAGTTCTGGCTGAGCGAACATCTAATCTGGCCACATGTAATACGCCAGCAACGATGGATAAGAGCCCTGGTTTATCTGGTGCAATGATTTCTATAGCGTAATCGCTCTCGCGCACCGTGACAGCAACTCGAAGTGCGGCAACTTCAGCAAATGCCCGCTGTTGTGCATCTAGTTCTGGTTGTTGTGCAAGTGTTGTCCCAGTCATTGCCGCCCGCACACGTCGAACCAAATCTGCAACAAGGGTTGCCTTCCATGTACTCCAAGCACCACTACCTGTTGCTTCGCCATCTGCAATGCTTAAAGCATGCAATAGTTCAAGAGTGTCAATATTTGGAATCGCCGCCAAGACCGAATCAATAGTGGCAGGATCATTGAGGTCTCGACGAGTAGCTGTTGCTGCCAAGAGAAGATGGTTTTGAACTAAGAGCGTTAACGTATGTGCATCCTCGTCATTAAAACCAATACGCAAAGCCAATGGCTTTATCAGACGAGAACCACGTACCGAGTGATCCTCTGATGAGCCTTTCCCAATGTCGTGGAAGAGAGCGGCAATAAGTAGTAAGTCTGGCCGATGCACTCGTCGAGTAAGCGCTGCAGCATGAACAGCAGTTTCCACCATATGTCGATCTACCGTGTGGCGATGCAAAACATTGCGTTGAGGCAAAGATCGCACCGGCGCCCACTCAGGAAGCCATGCTGTGATGATTTCTTCTTGATCTAAAGCTTCCCACACCTTCACCATCGCATTGCCTGCGCCAATGAGCGCAACAAGATTTTCGCGGGCCTCTCGTGGCCAAGGATTGGGAAGGAGATCTGCGCCATCCTTTATTGATTGCGCTAAATCAACACATGAATCCGGTGAAAGTGGAAGTCCGATTTGTGCTGCATTTGATGCTGCACGCAATCCTAAAACCGGGTCATGAGAATCAAAAGCATCTGCGTTAATCACTACCTCCTGATGCACAACGCTTATGCCACGCGCTAGTGAAGTATTTTTAGAGCGATGCAAAATCCGACCAAGACCATCTTTGACTCTGTGATCTAAGCGATGCCATGTCAATTGCATTAAATAATCAATATCTCGAGCAGACTGCGCCACATCACTCATGAGCGCATCAGCATCGGAATAGCCCAGATCGAGGGCTACTTTGTCTTGTTCTTGAAAAAGTAATCGATCGCGGGATTTACCACTATGTCCATGAAGTGCTTCGCGAATATTGCTAAGGATTGATTCAGCTTTGCTAATGCGCTCCAGCGAAACATCTACTGCGCCAGAAAGAGCAATAGCACGCAGGGCGCTGATATCTCGCAGGCCACCTCGGGCCTCTTTCAAATCGGGTTCTAATAAATAGGCCAACTCTCCCGCTCGCGCATGACGGTGCATCATGCTCTCTCGCAACAGTGGCAAACGCTTGCGTGAATCTTTTCGCCAGTCATCGATCGAATCACTTTGCACAGATGCCACCAGATTCGGATCCCCGCAAACAAGGCGGATATCAAGAAGTCCCATCGCAACTTTTATATCCTCGCGAGCAGCTTCACGTGTCTCACTTCGAGTACGCACAGAATGATCAACGCTCCGCGGAATATCTGGACTTGACGTTGTTCCATCCCAAATCGGGTATAGAAGAGTATTAACAAATGCCAATAAATCATCGGGCGTAAATTGCCCAGAATGCAAAAGAAGAATATCTAAATCTGATCCGGGAGATAACTCGCCGCGGCCGTACCCTCCGACCGCGGCGAGTGCTATCCCATTAACTGATCGGTTATTTAGTGCAGAAAGAAAGAGACTGGATAGTTCGCGATCGCTCACGTTCGATCGCGCTCTTCGCTCTCGCGTTCCCACCTTAAATCACCGAGTGCATTGAATTATTGATCGTGTGAGGAGGAGCTAGATCGCATCAACGCCACGTTCGCCTGTGCGAACGCGTACAACTTGATCAACGGGAGTTGACCACACTTTGCCATCACCGATTGAACCAGTGGAGGCGGCTTTAACGATGACGTCAATGACGGAATCGGCATCAGTGTCATCAACGAGAACTTCTAGTCGAACCTTTGGAATCAAGTCGACCGTGTATTCCGCACCTCGATAAACCTCGGTATGTCCACCTTGGCGACCATAACCGCTTGCTTCCGAGACTGTCATCCCCGTGACACCGTGTGCCTGTAAAGCACTCTTCACATCATCGAGCTTGAATGGTTTAAGAATTGCTGTAATTAACTTCATGCGGACGCACCTCCTCGTGATGAACTAGCCATTTCATAGGCCGATTCTGCATGTTCGTTGAGATCGATACCTTCGAGCTCAGCATCGCGAGTGACTCGGAAGCCAATCGTTCTGTGAATAATGAAGCCAAGAATAAATGTGACAACGAAGGAGTAGGCAAGAACAAAAAAAGCACCAAAGGCTTGCTTTCCAAGTAGCGCCGTTCCTCCACCATAAAAGATTCCATCGAGACCAATCGAGTTCACGGCATGTGAACCAAAGAATCCAATAGAGATGCAACCCCAGAGCCCGCCGATGAGGTGAACGCCGACAACATCGAGTGAATCATCAAAGCCCAACTTGTATTTGAGTCCAACCGCCATCGAACAGAGCGCACCAGCAATGACTCCGATAACTACAGCGGCCCACGGTGCGACGAATGCGCATGCCGGAGTAATCGCAACAAGACCCGCAACTGCGCCCGATGCCGCACCTAAAGATGTTGGATGTCCATCGCGAAACTTCTCAACCAGAATCCATCCAAGAAGTGCTCCCGCTGTTGCAACTTGAGTATTCATAAATGCCAGACCAGCGATTCCATTTGCGGCCAATGCAGACCCAGCATTAAACCCAAACCAGCCAAACCACAATAATCCCGAACCTAGAAGTACTAACGGAAGAGAGTGTGGCCGCATTGATTCCTTACGCCATCCATGACGTTTCCCAAGGATGTGAGCAAGCGCAAGTCCGGCAGCGCCAGCATTGATGTGCACCGCTGTTCCTCCAGCAAAATCTTCCAGACCTTTACCTGCTAAGAATCCAACTCCCGTGACTGTATCTCCCACTTTGTTCCCGAATGCAAATACCCAGTGTGCAACTGGGAAATACACGATGGTGACCCAGAGTCCTACAAATATCGCCCAGGATGTGAACTTGGTGCGATCTGCAATTGCACCAGAGATGAGGGCGGGAGTAATCACTGCAAACATCAATTGAAAAGCAGCGAAAACGAGAACTGGGATTGGATAAATACCGCCATTGTTTGTTAAATCATTGACAACTCCACCAAGGCCTGAGAATGAAATTGCTCCATACCATTGTGAATTCGCCTTATAACCGAAAGCCAATTCGAATCCATAGATAACCCACAAAACGCTAACGATTCCAATGGTTATCATCGACATCATCATCATATTTAAAACGCTCTTCGTCCGAACCATGCCGCCATAGAAGAAGGCCAGACCCGGAGTCATAAGAAGTACAAGCGCTGTGCTGGCAAGCATCCATGCGGTATCGCCAGAGTTAAGAACTACTTGATCCATATTTCACGCGATTTCTCTCGATCTACTCGCCGTTGAGATGGGCACAAATATGGACCACGCGCATTAAATAAAAAGGCGAGTTATGTTACAAGCGAGTTACAAAAGCCCCTGGATGTAAATTTCAGGATCAAATGGAGCGAAATCTTTAGCGGACTCCCCCGTGCCGAGGAATTTTATGGGGATATCCAGGCTTTCCTCAATCGCTAATGCGATTCCTCCGCGGGCGCTTCCATCAATTTTTGTAAGTATGAGCCCAGTGACTTCGACGCTCTCTGCAAAGATTTTTGCCTGCATCAATCCATTCTGCCCAGTTGTCGCATCAATTACCAAAAGAACTTCCTGCACGGGGGCAATCTTTTCAACAACCCGTCGAACTTTTCCAAGCTCTGCCATTAAGTCGTTCTTGTTGTGCAATCGTCCAGCGGTATCGATTACAAGGTAATCGACATTTCGCGCAACGGCTTGTTGCGTCGCATCAAATGCAACTGATGCGGGATCGGCATTTGCTGCGCCGTGTATGACATCAATTTCTAATCTTTCGCCCCATGTTTGCAATTGATCAACTGCAGCCGCCCGGAATGTATCGGCCGCCGCAAGGAGAACCTGAGAATCCTCTCGTGCTAACGCTGCTGCCATTTTTGCTGCCGACGTTGTTTTGCCCGTCCCGTTGACGCCAACAATGAGAATCACTGTCGGGCCGGTAAGAGCTCTGGCAATCTCTCGCGATTTCTTGGAGAGTGCGCCATGCAGTGCTGCAACAATTGCCGATTCTGCATTCTCTGCTTTTGCCGATCTCGCTGCTTCAACTATTCTCGACGAAAGTTTTGCGCCAAGATCAGCTTCCAGAAGTGCAACCTCTAACTCATCCCAGTCTGCGGCACTGGCATGAGCAGTGCCTTTGATCTTTGATAGTAATTTTCCGAAAAGACCCATGCTAATTAGGCCCGAACTTCGTTATTCGTTGTTAGTCTCGCGAAGGCGCTGTGAAATAACTTCAGTCACGCCATCACCGCGCATAGTCACTCCATAGAGTGCATCAGCGATTTCCATCGTACGTTTTTGGTGAGTGATGATAATCAACTGTGAATTCTCACGTAGCTCTTCAAGAATTCCTAATAGTCGTCCAAGGTTTACATCATCGAGGGCGGCTTCAACTTCATCGAGAACATAGAAAGGACTTGGTCGTGATTTGAAAATAGCGACAAGTAGAGCGATCGCCGTAAGAGATTTCTCTCCTCCAGAAAGAAGTGAAAGGCGCTTAATACGCTTTCCTGGTGGCCTTGCTTCTACATCAACACCCGAATTAATCGGATCATCTGGCTCAGTGAGGATTAAGCGACCATCTCCACCTGGGAAGAGGCGTGCAAAAATATCTTCAAAGTGACGAGCTGTTTCGACAAATGCATCCATAAAGATTTCCTGCACGCGATCATCAACCTCTTTAATGATGTCGAGCAAATCTTTCTTGGTGCGCTTGAGGTCCTCAAGTTGCTCAGCAAGGAAGCGCAGGCGCTCCTCAAGAGCCCCGTACTCTTCAAGTGCCAGCGGATTAATCTTTCCTAGAGTGGCAAGAGAGCGCTCTGTATTGTGGAGTCGCTTTTCTTGCTGGTCACGACGATAAGGAATCAGTTCTGTAGCAACAATTTGTCCATCTTCGGTCTCCATAAATGTTGGAACATCATTCTCTGGACCGTACTCGGCAATAAGCGTTGCAATGTCGATTCCAAGTTCCTCAACGGCTTTAAGCTCGAGGGCTTCAATGCGCATTCTTTGTTCTGCGCGGGCAATTTCATCTTGGTGAACAATGGAGGTGAGTTGTTCCATCTCAACTGATAATTCGCGAGCACGAGCTCGAACAGTAAGTGTTTCTCCTTCACGCGCTGCGCGAGCTTCTTCTAAGCGACCACGTTCGGTTGCAGCTTTAGCAATCGAACGTTCAATATGAATAAGGGCCTCATAGGCAGATTCGGCAATCGCTTGAGAGACAACTGCACCTCGAGCACGTGCACCACGTCGGACAACAGCACGCTCTGATGCTTCTCGTTCGGCAAGTGATGCATCCTCTAACGTCTTAGCTCTTGCCGCGAGTGAGTCAACCCGCTCTTCACTTGTGCGCACGGCCAGGCGGGCTTCAACTTCAACACTTCGAGCAGTAGAAACTTGGGTACGAATTTCCTCAGCCGAAGAATGACTTGGTGGCTCAACATCACCATGGTGTTGCAATTGATTCTGAGCGATTTCAAGTTCACTTTCATCGCGAGTCTTAGCCGATGACGCTTCCTCAATGGATTTATTAAGGCGCTCTACTTCAGCACGAGCTGATTTCGCGTGCTGGCCAGCAACAGCCAATTGCTCTGTAAGGGCCGCGATACGCGCATCTGACTCATTAAGTTTACCTAGCGCGCCATCGTGATCACTTTGACGTGCATCCACTGTTGATTGCGCGGAAATAATTTCAAACTTCAAGCGATCACACACATGCCCGATATCGGTAACCTTTTGAGTCAAATCATCTATCAAGGCTTTGATCTCAATCAGCGACGCTGCAGATTTTGATCCACCTCGTGCACGCGATTGCGTAAAGACATCGCCTTCTTGTGTAACAACAGTTAAATGAGAGTGCTCACGAATAATGCGCTCGGCTGATCGTGCATCAGATGCGACGACGGTTGTAGAGAGCAACTCTTGCAACAGTGCATCAATCTGCGATGAGCGCATATGCGAAGTGAGTGGCGTTAGACCAGACGGGATTGTTCCAGAATTGACACGAGTGCCAGGTGCAAGAACGAGAAGGTCTGCTTGACCTAAATTTTCTGAACGAAGCGTGGTGAGGGCGGTTACTGCGGCTGAAAGGTCTTGAACGACAATTGCATCGGCAAGTGAGCCCAAAGCAGCCGCTGCTGCGCTTTCCCATCCTGCATCAATACTGACAAGAGAGGCAATGCTTCCTAGAATCTGTAACCCTCGTGAATCATTGAGTAGTGCTGCGGCGCCATCGCGAGTTTGTGAGGTGAGGCGCATTGCTTCTAATTTTGATTCACTGGCATTGCGTTCACGATCTGCTGCGCGTTCTTTATCAATTAACTCACTCAGTGTTGCCTTTGCACTCTCTAGCGCTTTCTTGGCATTTTCAAATTGTGAATCTAAGCCGAGTTCGCCTGAATCAGCTGTAGATATTTCTGATTCATAGAGTGCGTATTCACGCTGGGCGTTATCAGCACGAGTTTGAGCTTCGTCACGAGCTTTAGTAAGTCGGCTTATTTCTTCAGAGATTGCACTCAGTCGCGCAGCAAGTGACTTGATATGTCCTTCTTGACGCGCCGTACCTTCGCGTTGATCGGCAAGTGCACGAAGAGCCGATGCAACTCGATCCTCTTCGTGTTTAAGATTTGCTTCAGCACTTGCCAATGAAGTTGTTGCTTCTTGCAAAAGAATCCGTGACTGAATAACGCCTTGGCGAAGTTCTGCTTCTTCTTGGCGAAGTATTGCAGCTTCGCGATCAAGACTCTCGGGATCGCGACCAGCAGTGCGAGCTTCTTCTGCTTCCTCTGCTAGAAAGCGCGAGCGCTCCTGAGCCAAACTTGCGGTACCGCGAAACTTCTCACGCAATGCGTTTAGTCGGTAATACGTTTCCTGTGCGGCAACTAATAATGGATTATCCGTGGCAGTTTGAGCATCAAGTTCGGTTTCACGGATTCGTGCACGATCTAAATCGGCTTCAACAATTGAACGACGCTCACGAAGAGCAGTCTCATCCGCAACTTCTGCAGTCACAGTCTTTGTTAGTGAAATCAGATCATCAGCCAGCAAGCGCAACTTTGCATCGCGAAGGTCTGCTTGAATTGTTGCCGCTTTCTTTGCAACCTCTGCTTGCTTACCCAATGGTCGCAGCTGACGGCGAAGTTCAACAGTGAGATCTTGTACGCGAGCCAAGTTAGCTTGCATGGAATCAAGTTTGCGAAGGGCCTTCTCTTTGCGCTTGCGATGCTTGAGCACGCCCGCTGCTTCTTCAATGAATCCACGTCGCTCTTGTGGGTTGGCCATCAAGATTGCATCAAGTTGTCCCTGACCAACAATGACGTGCATTTCGCGACCAATGCCGCTGTCGCTTAGAAGCTCTTGAATATCAAGCAACCTGGAAGCGTCACCATTAATTTGATATTCGCTGGTGCCGTTACGGAAAAGTATGCGAGAAATAGTTACTTCGGTGTAATCAATAGGGAGTGCGCCATCGGTGTTATCGATTGTTACTGAAACTTCAGCGCGTCCCAGTGGTGCGCGACCGCTGGTTCCGGCAAAGATAACGTCTTCCATTTTGCCGCCGCGAAGTGACTTCGCTCCCTGCTCGCCCATAACCCAACTCAGGGCGTCTACGACGTTTGATTTTCCGGAACCGTTAGGTCCGACCACGCAGGTAATGCCCGGCTCTAGACGTAGCGTCGTAGATGAGGCAAAGGACTTGAAGCCCTTCAGCGTGATGCTCTTTAAATACACGTGGCAAACCTACCCTAGCGACATGCTCTTTAATTCGTTGCGGGCAGGCTCAAAATCTCATAAGCACGTCGGGCAGCCAGCTGCTCGGCTTCGCGCTTGCTTTTCCCATCTCCCTCGGCGATTGCCTCACCCGCAACCATGGCAACTGCGACAAAACTCTTATCGTGATCTGGCCCAGTCTCAGTAACGAGATATTCAGGGGCGCCTTTACCCTCGGCTGCGGCCAATTCTTGAAGGGCGCTCTTGCCATCGAGTCCTGCACCTTTTGCCATTGCATCTTCCAGTGTTGGGCCAATGAGAGTGCTCACAACTGATGAAGCGATCGCCATTCCTGATTCTAAATACACAGCGCCAATGAGCGCCTCTAGCGCATCAGCCAATAGTGAATTTTTATCTCTGCCACCTGTTACTTCTTCGCCTTTACCCAGGCGCATATATTCACCGAGATTAAGAGTGCGGGCAATATCTGCAAGGGCGCGCATATTTACGATTCCAGAACGCAATGGAGATAATCGTGATTCATCAAGATCTGGATAGCGGCGATATAACTCTTCAGTGACAATCAAACCTAAAACAGAATCGCCAAGAAATTCAAGGCGCTCGTTTGTTTCTGTTGCACCTGACTCATATGCATGAGAACGATGCGTCAACGCTAACTCGAGCAATTGCGGACTTATATCGACGCCTAGTGCTGTAGTGAGCGATGAATACAGATCAGACCTCGATTACCTGACGACGGTTGTACATGCCGCATGTTGGGCAAGCAGTGTGTTGCAATTTTGGTTGCTGGCACTGTGGGCAGGCTGCAAGTGCTGCAGCAGTTGTCTTCCACTGGCTACGGCGGGAACGGGTCTTGGAGCGGGACATCTTTCGCTTTGGTACTGGCACGATCGTTCCTCTTTCTTAGTGTTTCTTAGCGTTTCTTAGCGCTTCCGTCTAAAGCCCCAAACCCTGCGGGCAAGGGGTTCAGTATTCCCTATTTAGGCGAATTCTTGAAATCCGCTACTCCTGCTCCGTTAACCCCTGGAGCGAGGCCCATCGTGGGTCAATGACCTCATGGCCATGATCTGAGGCTAGAAGGCTCCATCTCACGCCGCATCCAGGGCATAACCCCGGACAATCTTCTGTGCAAAGCGGGTTTATTGGAAGGTCCAAGACAATCGCATCTCTGATTGGAGCCTCAAGGTCGAGAACATCGCCATCCATCATCAACTCATCATCTTCATCTAAATCATCATTTTCTTCGCGGGCACGTTTGCGTTGCGCTTTAGTGTGAGCCTTCTCTGGCTCGTAGCGATACAACTCTTGAAATGCTCGATCTACTTCTATCTCTACTACCTCAAGACAGCGCATGCATTCGCCCTTTGCAATCGCATTTACTTGAGCACTTACAAGGACACCTTGAGTCACAGACTCAAGGCGAAGATCAACATGTATGTCTTCGCCAGGTTGAACTGCAATGACATCAATCCCCACTCTCTCGGGGGCTGGGATGTCAAAGAAATATTCTTTCATCTCACCTGCACGCCGCGAAAGGTCGTGTGTGTTGAGAAGATAAACCTGCGAGGGGCGTGTCATGGAAAATATAAACTATTTATCTGCGGCTAATTGAGAAAGCACATCATTGTCGTGGGCACCGGCTAAACGCTCGCGTCCACGAGAAACAGCATCCATTGTCTTATTGAGAATGACCTCTAAAGTGGCTAGTCGAGAATCAATGTACTCCTCAACTTCTTGGCGTTCGTTCTCTGCAATCGCTCGCGCTTCAACAAGAATTCTCATGGATTCATCACGGGCAGATTGCACGATGGAAGTTTGCTCAACCATGCGAGCAACTTCTTCACGGGCCATCGCTATTAATTGTTCGGCGCTACCACGGCCCTCTTCCAAAATTGCATCACGCGTGAGCAATAAGTTTTGGGCTTGCGCAAAATCTTGAGGCAAAGCGTTCTTGGCATCATCTAGTATTTCCAAAAGTTCGCTGCGGTGAACAACGCATGATGCAGATAATGGGACGCTTCGTGCCTCTTCGACCATTGTGATTGCTGAAATGAGTTTCTCGATGGAATCCATTTATTTCTTACCTCCTAGGCGAACACGCAGTGCCTCGTGAACTTTGGGTGGAACCATGACGGAAACATCTCCGCCAAAGTGGGCAAGCTCTTTAACGATAGATGACGAGAGAAAAGAATGAGTCGGTGATGTTGCCATGAACATCGTTTCAATCTTTGCTGCTTGAAAGTTAATTTGGGCCATCTGCAACTCGTAATCAAAATCCGTTACCGCGCGAAGTCCTTTAACAATGGTCCCGATATTATTTGCTTTGCAATAATCTGTTAATAGGCCATACCAAGAATCCACAACCACATTTCCGAAATCTTTCGTTGTCTCACGGATCATTTCGATTCGCTCCTCAACTGTAAAAAGGGAGGATTTTGTGCGATTTTCCAAGACCGCCACAACCACCTGGTCAAAGCGGGCGCCGGCGCGCTCGATGATATCTAGGTGACCATATGTGATCGGATCAAAGGATCCAGGACAAACGGCGCTCTTCATGTCGCAAACGCTAGCAATAGTTGAGGCTCTTATCCATTTTGAGCCAGGATTGCGTAGTAAATCAGGGCCTGGCCGTACTTTCGCTCACGCAGAGGCTGATACCCAACAGGCCACTTCAAGGTTTCTGCTTTTGCTGCTCGCTCTACTGCAACAAGTCCATCGGCTCGAATGAATCCTCCGGCAAGTAATTGAATGAGAAGAAGATCAAGCTCTTTAGATGAAAAATCATAGGGTGGGTCTATATAGATAATGTTGTAACTAGTGGTTGCTGGCATTTCAAGAAACTTATGCGCAGACATTGGATAGAGATGAAACTCTCCGACAGTCTTTCCAATGAGTTCTGTATTGGCACGAATTGTCTTACATGCACTTTCATCTCTCTCGACTGCGTGCACAAGTACTGCTCCACGCGAAAGTGCTTCCAGCCCAATTGCTCCAGATCCAGCAAATAGATCGAGAAAACTTAATCCTAAGAAATCACCAAACTCTGACATTAATGAAGAGAACAAGCCTTCACGTGCTCGATCAGAAGTAGGTCTTGTCGCACCGGCAACTGAAGAGAGAGTCCGGCCTTTGGCGACTCCAGCAATAATCCTCATGGCGTTATCTTACTTTTTAGCCCTTATCTATGTAGTCAGCTGCCTCATCGGCCCGTAAATCGCTCAAAGCGCTCGCTAGAAGTGGGTACTGATTCAATGAAGGATCCGCGTCAACGAGCAATTGCGCATCCGTGCGGGCTGAATCGATAAGGACCTCGTCGCGAAGCACGCGCAGTAAACGAAGATGCGAGCGGGTGCCCGACTGGCTAGATCCCAATACATCGCCTTCTCTGCGTTGCTCAAGGTCAATTCGGGATAATTCAAAACCATCGAGTGTTCCTGCAACTGCATCGAGTCGAAGTCTGGCTGGCATCTCTTGCTCGACATTTGTCACCAGCAAACATAATCCGGGTGAAGTACCGCGTCCAACTCGTCCACGCAATTGATGAAGCTGCGAAACTCCGAAACGGTCAGCGTCCATGATTACCATGATTGTTGCGTTAGGAACATCTACACCAACTTCAATGACGGTCGTGGAAACTAAAACGTCAATTTCTCCAGCGCTAAATGCACGCATAGTCATGTCTTTTTCATCCGATGAAAGCTGCCCGTGCAAGATCGCAACCTTTAAACCGGCAAGGGGTCCGCTGTGCAACGATGGTGCCAATTCTTCAACACTGGCCATCTGGGCAGTTGTTGTCCCAAAAAGGAAATCCATATCTGAATCTGCAGATTGTGTTGCACTTATTCGAGGGGCAACGACATAAGCCTGATGGCCTTGTGCCACTTCCTCTCGAATGCGCGCCCATGCGCGCTCGACAAAGGCTGGTTTTTCTGTGGCCGCAATGACATGAGTAGTTATCGGTTGTCGACCTAATGGTAATTCACGCAAAGTTGAAACATCTAAATCACCAAAGACTGTCATTGCGACCGTACGTGGAATTGGTGTTGCGGTCATGACCAACAAATGTGGAGGAAATTCTGCCTTTGTCTTTAGGGCATCTCTTTGTTCAACACCAAATCTATGTTGCTCATCAACCACAATTAATCCCAGATCTGCAAATGCAACGCTCTCGCCCAAAAGTGCGTGGGTTCCAATTACTATTCCGGCATCCCCCGATGCTGCAAGCGCAAGGGATTCTTTACGTGATGCAGCGTTCTGTGAACCCGTAATAAGAGTTACCTGAGTCGCATATTCGGCGCCACCAAGCATTCCGCCCTGTCCCAGCGTTCCCAATAGTTTGTTAAAGGTTCGCAAATGTTGTTGTGCCAAAACTTCAGTTGGCGCGAGTAGAGCAGATTGCCCTCCGCTATCTACAACAGCCAACATCGCTCTCATCGCAACAATCGTCTTTCCCGAACCAACTTCACCTTGCAGGAGGCGATGCATCGGATGAGAAGCTGCCAGATCATCTTCAATTTCCTTGGTTACTGCAATTTGTCCAGGTGTTAATTCAAAAGGCAAAGTGGCATCAAAAGCCTCAAGTAATCTACCTTTACGAACGGGGCGCGACTTTGCATTGAGCGCCCGAAGCTCTGCGCGTCTCACTACTAGCAACAACTGCAATAAAAATGCTTCGTCAAATGTTAAACGCTCTCGTGCGCGATCGGCCTGGGAAAGATCTGTTGGTTGATGAAGATTGGTGAGCGCCTCTTTAAGGGTGGGATAATTATGCTCAGTGCGTATGTTTTCTGGAAGAAAATCTGGGACATCATCTAGCGCCTCTATCGCTAATTTCATGCATTGAGCAATTTTCCATGACGGCAATTTTCCTGTGGCTGGATATAGCGGTAAATACTTACCCGCAAACTCATCAATGGCGCTATCAACATCGCTTCCATCCGCAATGAGTTCGTAATCTGGATGCGAGAGTTGTTTCTTACCTTTGAAGTCGCCAACTTTTCCCGCAAAAAGTCCTTGGCGGCCGACTCTCAGTTCGCGTTCGCGCCATGCTTGGTTAAAGAAAGTCAGTGAGAGTTTTGAGCGACCATCAGTGACAATCACTTCGAGTATGGTCCCTTTGCGCCCTTGAAGAGTTCGCGTATTGGTGCTGAAAATCTCCGCCAGAATAGTAACTTCATCATCGGCCTTGAGTTCAGAAATATCGCTGAGTTCTCCGCGCACAACATATCGGCGCGGATAATGGCGCAAGAGATCATCAACGGTATGTGCTCCAATGCCATTTTCTAAGGCGGTGGCCGTGCGATCTCCCACGACGTCGCGTAATCGAGTCTCTAGGGTTGCCACGGCGACATTCTCTCGCTTTAGCGAAGGAGTTGCAGAGTATTCGTGGCGCGATTCCATCCCGAATGAGTAACAACTATGAGTGTTCGTCCAAGGGCAAGCACCCTGTCTTCAATGCGGACTGCCAAATCGGAATCTAGATGCTCCGTTGGTTCGTCCAAAATTAGAACTTGTGCAGGAGAGAGCAATGCACGAGCCAGATTAAGACGCTTCACTTCTCCCCCTGAAAGGCCGCGACCCAAGTCTCCAATGATGGTGCTCAATCCGTCTGGGAGGTGATCCACCAAAGAGTCAAGCTCTACAATTCCTAATACTTTCAATAACTCTTCATCCAGCGCCATGGGAGATGCAATCTTAAGATTCTCTCGCAATGATGTATTAAATACATGCCCACTCTGAATAGAACCAGTGATGTACATCCAGAGGTTATCAATATCCCTTAACTCGACGTCATTGATCAATACCGAACCCTCATAGGGCAGCAGCCCGAGCAGTGCCATTGATAACGTTGATTTGCCGCTTCCACTGCGCCCGCGAATTACTAAACACTCACCGCTCTTTAGGGTAAAGGAAACTGGAGTCATGAAATGTTGATTATCGTCCCACTTAACCTGAACGTTTGTGGCACTGATTTCTACGATTGATGAATCGAGAGAAACTTTCCCAATAGATAACTCTTGAATTTCTTCTTGCAAGGTCTTGATTTCACTGCGAGCTAGTAGCATCTTGCCAGCGCTGTAGAGATTCGGATACCAAGCCGTGATTCCTTCAAACATAACTAAGGGTAGGAATATCAGCATCGTGATTTGTACTGCAGGTAAATCCTTCTGACTATTCAGGTGGCTTGCCATTAATGCAAGAGAAACAACGGTGAATCCCATGGCAAGAACAAAGAAGAATTGGTAACGTCGAATATGACGGAGTAAGGAATTCTCCTTCTTCCATATTGCATCTTCAATTACAGATGTCTTGGCCAAGCGCTCATTTAAGTACCCATACAACTGAGCTTCAGCGATTCCGTGAGCCGCTTGCTCGATACAGGCAGAGTATTCACTTTCGGAGTGTTCGATTTCTCGTGCAACTATTTCAGCACCATTCTTCACGAGAATAGGGACAATAATCAGCAGAAGCACACTCGTTGGGAAAGTGATCCAAAAAGACTCAGGGCGAATCCAATACCCAACCAATACTCCGGCTGACACAGAAATCGTTGCCGCAACATGTGGCAAGGTGATTCGAAGTTGATATTCCTGTGCCCGCTCTACGTCATCTACTACTCGTTTAACCAATTCTCCGGAATTAAAGTCCCTGACTAACGAAACTGAACGTGATGTGATTTTTTCAAAGAGCTGAACTCGAAGCTGAGTCAGTCGATCAAAGACCACTTTATGGCTACTTAGACGTTCGAAATATCTGGCTACCGAGCGGGCAATTCCAAAGAAACGAACCATAACTATCGAAACACTTAAGGTGAGTAGAGGTGGCTGCGATGAAGCCATCGTTATTAGCCAGGCGCTAGTTATCGTCAATCCCATTCCAGAGATATATGCGCTAGAGCCCAGAATGTACGGGTAAAGTTTTTTCATTTTCTTATCACTCGTAAAATTCGATCTCCCGCAACCATTGCACTCGTGTCATGGGTAATGGCAATAACTATTGCTCCCTCTTCTTGGGCACTTCTCAAGGCGCGCATCACATGGTTTGCGCTTTCTTGATCAAGGTCGGCAGTTGGTTCATCTGCGATTATCAATAATGGATTTCTAATAAGTGCACGAGCAACTGCAATTCGGCGAATCTGACCACCTGATGCGCTGTTGCCGTGCTCGCCCCCTGCGATCTTGGTCTCTAAACCATCTGGGAGATCTGACAGAGAAAGGCCTGCAGCATCAAGTGCTCGTTCAATATCAGCATCACTCAGTGACGGTGACAATAAGATGAATTGATCGCGAACAGTTCCTGAAGCTAGTTGAGGGTTCTGAGGTATCCACCCAATCAACTTCTGCCAGGCATCTGTTCTTTCTGGAGTAATTGCAATGTCGCCTTTATTTGTTGTGACGCAGAGATTGGCTGAGTGGGTCATGCCCAATAAATTTTTAGCAAAAGTAGTTTTGCCAATACCAGATTCGCCGATTATGAAAGTTAATTCACCTGCCTTCACTCGAGAACCAGGAACTACGACTGTCTCCATTGAATTCTTTGTGAATTCCCAATCACTCCAGTGAATTGAAGTAACGTCATCGCGCCCAATTGCCTCGGAACTTTGTGCAACTCCTTCTGATGAAATCCCGCGCACAATTGCAATCTGGCGCAGAGCCTCCGTTCCATCTTCTGAAGCATGAAATAGCGATGCTGCATTGCGCACAGGGAAATACACCTCTGGAGCCAATATCAAAACGATCAGCGCGGGTTTGAAATCCATAGAACCTGAAACGAGGCGGAGACCTACCGAAACTGCCACAACTGCTACGGAAATTGTCGCTACTAGTTCTAGAGCAAATGCAGAAATGAATGATATTTTCAATACTTGCATTGTTTCATCCGTATATTTCTGGCCCATGACTCCAATGCGTTTGGATTGACTATGGCTTCGCCCAAAAATCTTCAGCGTTGCAAATCCACGCAATGAGTCTTCGAAATATCTAGAGAGCATCCCTAGTGATTGCCATTTGCGAGCTACTGAATCTGCCGAGTACCGTCCGATCAAGGCGCCAAAGAACGGTATCAGCGGAAGTGTCACCAAAGCGATGAAGGCTGAAAGACGATCTTCAAGAAACATAGTCGCCATGACAGCAAAGGGAACGATGGATGCAAAAATCATTTGAGGAATGAAACGACCTAAATAAATATCCAGGCCATTTAAACCCTTGGTTAAAACGGTGCTTAATTGCGCTGGTGAAGTCCCTGAATACGTGGCAACTGTGGAAGTTGTGGAATTACGAAGATTTCGCTTAATGGTTACTGCTTGGGAGCTTGTCCAGTGCTCAAAGCCAGCGTTAAAGAGAGCTCTCAGTAACCATAGAAGCGCGAGCAAGATTATCGAATGATTTACTCCAGGTGCATGACTAATGATCCCAATAATTACTTCAGCGATTAATACTGCATTTGCTATGAGTATCGTCGCCCACATTACCGCAGCAAAAATCCCTACGTACAAAAGTCTGCGGCTACCACTCGCAGTGAGTAGTAGCCGCAGATCAGATGATTTCACAGAGGCAATGTATCCAAGACTCCGCGTTCTGGATGCATTATCTGAGCAGCGCTCACGCGCTTTCTAAATACCCAGTACGTCCAGCCCTGATAAACCAAGACAACAGGCGTCATAACAACCGCTACCACGGTCATTACTTTCAAGGTGTAGTCAGTACTCGATGCGTTTGTAATCGTGAGGTCAAATTGCGCCCCCAAAGAACTTGGCATAACCCGTGGGTACAGAGCCACAAAGAGTCCGGTTACAAAAGTCGTAATCGCTAACGATGACGCAATGAATGCCCATCCTTCGCGACGAAGATAATTTGCGCCGAACCCAGCCACCCACAAAAGTGCCGTCGCTACAGAGAGCGTGAGGAACTTCGCGTTGATGGATGGCAACATGAGGTTGCTCCAGACCAAGAAAGCCACTGCAGACACCGCTGCAACTAGGCCTAACTTGATTGCTAGATCATGAGCCTTGACACGAATTTCTCCTGCTGTCTTAAGCGCCAAGAAGTGCGCGCCATGGGTAAGAAATACGGTCAAGGTTACGACTCCGCCAAGTAGGGCATATGGATTAAGTAGATTGAAGAATCCGCCGACATATTCGATAGAGCCACTCGCCGATTTCTCCAGTGGGACACCTCGAACGATGTTTGCAAATGCAACTCCCCACAAGAGGGCAGGTAGTGCGCTTGCGATAACAATCGCAACATCCCACCGTTGACGCCATTGTGCCTTGCCGTACTTGCTGCGATATTCAAATGCAACACCACGAACAATGAGTGCAACGAGTATGAGGAAGAGCGGTAAATAGAAACCACTAAAGAGCGTGGCATACCACTCCGGGAATGCGGCAAATGTCGCACCTCCTGCAACTAATAACCAGACTTCGTTACCGTCCCAGACTGGCCCAAGTGTCGTTAGTACTGCTCGACGATCGGCTTCATTTCGGGAAACAAAAGGAAGCAACATTCCTACTCCAAAGTCAAAACCTTCGAGGACGAAATAACCAACCCAAAGAACAACAATCAAGATGAACCAGACGCTTTGAAATGACATGGTATTTCTCCTTCCCTAGTAAGACATCACGAGTGGACGGGTATCGGACCCACCGAGAGAGGCGACTGGATAGTCTTCCTCAGGGCGTGGGCCGATATGGATAGTTCTGAGAATCAGTCCGACTTCAATGAAAGCCAATATTCCGTAAAGAACAGTGAATACGACCATCGTGAATAGGACTGCACCTGCAGATACCACTGTGCTCACGCCATCAGCCGTTTTGATTAATCCGAAAACCGCCCATGGTTGGCGCGCTGTTTCGGTGAATATCCAGCCAAATGAATTAGCGAGCAATGGCAAGAATGGCAATGAAATCATTGCTGGTGCGAACCATTTACCTTTAGGAGTGCCGCCTTTGCGCAGTTGCCATAGCGCTAGGAGTGCGAAGAATGCGGCAATAAAACCAAAGCCCATCATCAGTCTAAATGACCAATATGCCAAAGGAATATTTGGCTTGTAGTCACCAGGGCCATATTGAGTAACGTATTTTGCTTGTAGGTCATTAACGCCTTCTACGACGCCCTTGAAATCTCCCGTGGAGAGGAAGGAGAGAACTGAAGGAATATCGATTTGAAAGACTGACCGTGATCCATCTAGTGAACCAATAGTAAGTAATGAGAATGGCGCAGATTCCGTAGTTGTATACAAAGCTTCTGCGGCTGCCATTTTCATTGGCTGTTGTTCTGTCATCACCCTAGAAGTTAAATCACCTGAAATGCCAACAAGCACGAAGCTGATCAACATGGTGACTAAACCAGCTTTGAGCGTAACGCGAGACATTTCAATGTCCTTCTTCTTAATAATCAACCAGGCAGAAACTCCGGCGATAAAAGCTGCGCCAGTAAATGCTGCCGAGGGAATTGTGTGGAAGAAAGTAACAACCGCCGTCTTTTGCGTGAGGACTGTGAAAATATTTGTCAGTTCTGCTCGTCCCTTAGTCGCATTGAGAATGTAACCGACTGGATGCTGCATCCAAGCGTTGGCTGCGAGAATAAAATAGGCAGAAAAAATCGTTCCGGTCGCTGCTAACCAAATAGAGGCGAGGTGAACTTTTTTCGGCAGCCGATCCCAACCAAAAATCCATAGTCCAAGGAATGTGCTCTCGAGAAAAAAGGCGAGCAAACCTTCAATAGCAAGTGGTGCTCCGAAAATATCGCCAACGAATCGGCTATAGGAGGACCAGTTCATTCCGAATTGAAATTCCTGGACAATGCCTGTCACGACGCCGATGGCGAAGTTAATAAGAAATAATCTTCCAAAGAATTTGGTCGCGCGTAAATACTTTAATTTATTTGTTCTAAACCAAGCCGTATGTAGTCCAGCAACCAGAAAGCTCATACCAATCGTGATTGGCACGAATAGAAAGTGATAGACCGTCGTTATAGCAAACTGCCAACGAGCAAGATCCAATGCATGCATGTTCCCTCCTCCTACAAACCCTGAGCTAACAACGTTGCTAACTCACTTCCAATTCTTAGGCAGCACCTGCGCGTAATTGGTAGATTTGCTTGTTGCCCTGCTCACTCACGCTCATCTAGGCGTGAAATCCCTGAGAGTCAGCCCCCTTTTATTTTTCACTCCTTCTCAATTAGCCTTCGCCCCCGCCTAGGCGCTACCCTTACGCCCGTTCAAAAGGACAAATCCAGTAAATCTCTGAAGGAGTACGACGATGGCAGCAACATGCGATATCTGCGGCAAAGGCCCCAGCTTTGGCAATAACGTCTCGCACTCCCAGGTAAAGACACGTCGCCGTTGGAATCCAAATATCCAACGCGTACGTACCTTCATCAACGGAACATCAAAGCGTCAGAATGTCTGCACTTCTTGCTTGAAGGCCGGAAAAGTTTCCCGCTAAAGAAGCGCTACAAGAAATGCGTGAACCCCTGAGGGATTTGCGTGAGACCAAGAATTTCGCAATCACTTCCATCTTGCACTGTGCCAATTTGCATGCCAGGAAGTTTAATTCCGGTAGCAAGAAACATGTGATCTTCTCCTCCACATGCAATCCAGTCCCATACGTAGGCGCCTACCTCTTGTGCCAAATCTGACAACTCACGAAATCCACTCGAGGCTTCAATCCACTCTGAAGAAATCTCTAATCTCACACCAGAACCCTTCGCCACTTGCTGGCCTTGTGTGAGTAGGCCATCACTGACATCGCATAAAGCATGAGCATCTAATAAGGCAATTGCTGCCGAATAATTAACCTCTGGCGCACGAAATTGAGAAATGGCTCTCTCTGCACATACTGAACTACGCAATGCGCTGATATTTATTTCTTTGCTGAGTAAGAACAAGCCTGCAGCAGAAAGCCCTGGTAGTCCGGAAAGAAAAACTCCATCCCCCACCTGCGCGCCAGAGCGCAAAATAGGATGTGAGACTTCGCCGATAGCAGTCATAGAAATCGTAACTACTGGGCCACGTACGAGATCTCCACCGATGACACTGACATTGCAGGTGTCGGCTTCATCTTTGATTCCTTGGGCAAGTTCCTTTATCCAGTTCATGCTCTCGTTGCCAGTTAAAGAAAGCGCTACAACAAGATGTCGAGGCTCGGCACCCATCGCATAAATATCTGCGAGGTTTGCCGCAGTAATCTTTCGACCAATCTCATGCGCGCTAGACCAAGTGCGTTTGAAATGAACGCCTTCGACTGCCATATCCGTTGTAACGACGGTGTTGGCTGCGCCCTGAGCCACCACGGCAGCATCATCGCCAATGCCAACAATTACCCGCGAATCCGAGGTCGCAAAAATACTCGCAAGGTATTCGATTACCTCTGACTCGGAAAAGCTCATGGGGCAACCTTACGCGGGATAAAAAGCCCCTGCCCCTATGTGAGAAAATGCGATACCGTCGCCTCACGCAATCGCCAGCTAGAAAGGAAATGAGATGTCCGTACAGGCTTACATATTGATTCAAACTGAGGTTGGAAAAGCCACAAGTGTTGCCCATGCCGTTTCGGCCATCGCAGGTGTCACCCTAGCTGAAGGCGTAACTGGTCCATACGACGTCATCATGCGCGCAGAGGCATCAAGCATGGAAGATTTTGGACGCGTTATTTTGTCTAAAGTTCAAGCGGTAGCAGGCATCACACGAACTCTTACTTGCCCAGTTACTACTTACTAATTCCCCAGGACTGAATTCTTGCGCGAGAGCGCACACTTCATCAGTTCGTCAATAATCTCTGAATACGTAATGCCGCTTGCAGCCATTAATGATGGATACATTGACGTGGGAGTAAAGCCTGGCATGGTGTTAATTTCGTTAATAACAATTTCACCTTTATCGCTATAAATAAAATCAACTCGAGCTAAACCAGAACACCCAAGTGATGTAAATGCAGTCTGTGCTTCGTTTCGAATTTCAGCAATTACATCTGCAGGCAAATTGGCTGGAATATTTGCCGTTGTAGCGTCGTCAAGATATTTAGCTTCAAAACTATAAAACTCGAACTTCTTATCGATAATCACTTCACCTGGTTGAGAAATGACTAGTGCCCCATCAACTTCAAGAACTGCAACTTCAATTTCACGCCCGCTGATACCTTCTTCAACAAGTGCCTTGCGATCAAATCTATGTGCTTCGTGTATCGCGCCAGCCAATTCAGATGGATTATGAACTTTAGTAGTTCCACGACTTGATCCGCCTCGAGCTGGTTTTACAAAGAGCGGATAGGGGAAAATACTGACAAGGCTTTCGCAAGCCGATTGACTAGATGCCCACTTTTCTGCGGTGATGACTACGCCTTCGGCAACTTTCATTCCATGGGCGGAGAAAATTGATTTTGCAAATGACTTGTCCATCGCAGTTGCTGAAGCGAGTACACCACTTCCTACATAAGGGATATTTGCAATCTCACAGAATCCTTGAATTGTGCCATCTTCACCATAGGGACCATGCAAAATTGGAAATATTAAATCGACGCCTAATGATTTACCATTAACGCTAAACCCATGAATATCAGTATTTACCTCAGGAGCATCCTCTGGCACCGATGGCAATACTCCATCAACAATTTCCAGCGGGTAATCCTCTGGCATAACAACCCAACGACCTGATGTGCGAGTTATACCTATCAATATCGGTTGGTAGCGATCGCGATCTATCGCAGAAAGAATTCCACCTGCAGATACGCAAGAGATTTCATGTTCGCTGCTTCGGCCCCCGCAAAGTATTGCGACAACAATCTTGCTCATTTAATGAAGTCCTCCGAGCGGGTGCTGATTCCCATCAGGCGAATTAATGCCTCTTGAGTGGTGATGAGTCCTGCAACAACATCAGCAACAGCTTCTATCACCGGAACCTCTACACCTACTCGGTGAGCGAGTTCTACGACAGCACTTGCCGATGCAACGCCTTCCACCGTCGTACCAACAAGTGCGCGTGCGTATTCCATAGATCCACCTCGAGAGATTGCCTCGCCAAAGCTTCTATTGCGCGAAAGTGGTGATGAACAACTAGCAACAAGGTCGCCCATGCCTGCAAGACCGGCAATACTCAGAGGATCGGCGCCGTGAGCCACCGCAAGCCGGGCTACTTCATTGAGCCCTCGAGTAATAAGCATCGCTTGTGTGTTCTCACCCAAATCAAGACCAACTGCCATACCGACTCCGAGCGCAATAACACTCTTGACTGCGCCTGCCATTTCGCATCCTAAAATATCTGTGGATGCATAAACACGGTAATAGGAAGTTGTGAATAGCTTCTGCATTTGATGTGCTAATTCATCAGATGCGGCAGCGGCGACAGCTCCAGCTGGCTCTCTGCGGGCTAACTCAAGGGCCAGGTTAGGACCTGTAATAATTGCAATCTTAGATTCATCAGCAGCTAGAACATCATGAATAACTTCACTCATTCGAAACTGGGTTGTAAATTCGATCCCCTTAAGCGTGCTGATAAGAATTGCATCAGAACTAATCAGCGGCTTCCACTCTTGGAGATTGCTGCGAAGGACCTGCGCTGGAACCGCCAGAACATAAATCTTTGAGTGAGCAAAGGCTTTATCGATATCGCTTGTTGCTACAAGCGAATGTGGCAAGTCAATATCCGGCAAATAGTTCTTATTTGTATGGTGAGAATTAACTTCCTCGACAACGCCTTGATTTCTGCCCCACATCAAAACATCATTGCCTGCATCGCATAAGACTTGCGCCATTGTTGTCCCCCAGGCGCCAGAACCCAATACCGTTACTTTGGTCATTTTTTCTTTGCCTTCTTAAAATTTCCAGTCCGAGGTAAATCGGAAGTGTGCGGATCAAAAACTTCAGAAGGCGGATTCTCGCCGCGAATGGAAGCCACCATTGCTGTCAAAATCTTCATGACGTGTGCAGTTGCTTCAGCAAGGGCTTGAGGGTCCTCTTCTTTGCCATACCAAGCCGACATATCAATGGGTGTTCCTGCAACGTAGGTAACCTTTGTTCGGGGGAATAGGTGTGGGATTTTTCCATAGCGAGGCAAGACTTTAGCCGTGCCCCATGCAGCCACAGGGATAATCGGATTACGCGTAATAATTGCTAAACGAGCAAGGCCAGTTTTGGCAACCATGGGCCATAGGTTTTGATCACGCGTAAGGGTGCCTTCAGGATAAATACCAACAAGGTGACCAGCTTTCAAAGCAGCCACGGCATGGTCTAAGGCTTTATTTGCATCCCCGCTCTCGCGATCAACAGGTATCTGCCCGGCCGCTAAAACAATGCGCCCAATAATGGGTACATCAAAAACAGACCGCTTGCCAATGAATCGAGGCGCCCTGCCATTTTCATAGAGGAACTGCGCCAAAAAGATTACATCTGCGTATGAGACGTGATTGCTAGCAACAATCGCTGGACCTGATTTTGGAATGTTCTCCATGCCCGACCATTGACGCTTGGTGAAAAGGCGCAGGAGGGGAATGACGATGGCGGTACAAATCTGAAAGGTCTTATTGGTGCCTAGTGGCTGGCCCGTAGGCGGTTCATAACTAATCCCGCTCATGTGGGTAAGAGTACCCGCTGAGCGCTCTCAGACGAAGAAAAAGCGGGGCCAGCCATAGTGGCCGACCCCGCCTTAGCGAGCCTTACTTAGGCTGAATTACTTCTTCTTCTTTACAACCTTCTTTACTGCCTTCTTAGGGGCTGCTTTCTTTACAACCTTCTTTGCTGCCTTCTTAGGGGCTGCTTTCTTTACAACCTTCTTTGCTGCCTTCTTAGGGGCTGCTTTCTTTACAACCTTCTTTGCTGCCTTCTTAGGGGCTGCCTTTACTACAGGCTTTGCAACAACCTTAGGAGCTGGCTTTGGGGCTGGCTCAAGTTTGCGAGCGCCAGAAATAACTTCCTTAAGTCCTTTTGCAGGAAGGAAACGTGGCTTCTTGCTTGCCTTGATCTGAATGGTTTCGCCAGTGAAAGGGTTACGACCCTTACGTGCTTTGCGATCTACCTTCTTGAACTTACCGAAATCATTGATCATTACATCTTCACCCTTAGCCATGGTGCGAGTAATGGTGTCGAAAACGATATCTACAGCATGAGCTGCATCTTTCTTGCTGTCGTTGAAGTGTGGGGCCAACGCGGCAATGAATTGGGCCTTGTTCATGGAAATCCCCTTATGTACGCGTAAAAAGTTAGGCTTTTGCCTACCTGTTAGAAATTTACGCAGTAAAAAGCGCATAGTCCAACACTTTCGCCGCGTGTCGCGCGTTTTTATTTCACATCGTGCTATTAGAAAGTAAAAGCACTAGCAAAAAAACCCTTATTTCACGCTGGAAATTCGCTCTTAATCTCTCATCCACTAGTTGAGACTTTCATCTCACTAGCGAAAAATGCGCTTATTTCGCTGGAATTGTCTGCGGTTTAAAGGTTGGACGTGTCTTTTCAAAGGCATCAATGGAATCTGTCTGCTTCAAAGTCAGACCAATGTCATCCAAGCCTTCCATTAAACGCCAGCGGGTGTAGTCATCGATAACGAACCCAACGCTGCTTTTCCCGTATGAAACAGTGCGCGCCTCGAGGTCCACGGTGATCGCTAAATCGCTCTTGGCTTCAATGGCAACCCATAGCGCTTCAACATCATTTTGAGATAGTTGAATTGTGAGTAAGCCTGCTTTGCCTGAGTTGCCACGGAAGATATCTCCAAAGCGAGGGGCGATGATTACTTTGAATCCGTAGTTCTGCAGCGCCCAGACTGCGTGCTCGCGTGATGATCCGGTACCAAAATCGATACCAGCGACAAGGATTGTGGCCGCTTTATATTTCTCTTGGTTGAGTTCAAAAGCTGGGTCATTGCGCCAAGCAGAAAAGAGACCATCTTCGAAACCAGAGCGTGTGACGCGCTTTAAATACACGGCAGGAATAATCTGATCGGTATCAACATTGCTTCGACGTAGTGGAACTGCTGTTCCTACATGAGTAACAAATTTATCCATAATCTTCTCCCTTACAAATCTGCCGGTGATGACAACGTGCCACGGATTGCTGTTGCTGCTGCAACGAGTGGACTCACTAAGTGAGTACGTCCGCCTTTGCCTTGACGGCCTTCAAAGTTGCGATTGCTTGTTGAGGCCGAACGCTCCCCCACTGCAAGTTGATCTGGGTTCATGCCTAGACACATAGAACATCCGGCATTTCGCCATTCAGCACCTGCATTGATGAAAACTTTATCCAGTCCCTCAGCTTCTGCCTGCAAACGAACTCGCGCCGACCCAGGCACGACCAACATGCGAAGTGATGATGCAATTTTCTTGCCATCAAGAATCGCTGCTGCGCTGCGAAGATCTTCAATGCGTCCATTGGTGCAAGAGCCCAAGAAAACAGTGTCAATCGCTATCTTTTTGAGTGGTGTTCCGGCCTCAAGACCCATATATACAAGGGCGCGTTCGGCTGCCCCGCGCTCTTCGGCATCAGCAATTGCTGAAGGATCTGGAACATTGCCAGATAAAGGTGCACCTTGTGCTGGATTTGTACCCCACGTGACAAAGGGCGCAATATCCTCGGCCATCAGTGTTACTTCATGATCAAATTTTGCATCGGCATCAGTAGTCAACGTCTTCCAATAAGCAACCGCTGCATCCCAGTCCTCCGGAGCGTGTGGCTTGCCCTTGATGTAATCGAAAGTTGTTTCATCTGGCGCAATAAGTCCAGCGCGCGCACCGGCTTCAATGGACATGTTACAAACCGTCAAACGCGATTCCATGGTCATTGCGCGAATGGCGCTACCGCGATATTCCACGATGTAGCCAACTCCGCCGCCAGTACCAATCTTGGCAATAATCGCCAAGATGACATCCTTAGATGTAACACCTGGAGCTAATTCGCCTTCGACATTAATTGCCATCATTTTTGGACGAATCAATGGCAGCGTCTGTGTAGCAAGTACATGCTCAACTTCACTTGTACCAACACCGAATGCAAGTGCGCCAAATGCGCCATGTGTTGATGTATGTGAATCTCCACAAATGATTGTCATGCCAGGTTGTGTGAGTCCCAGCTGTGGTCCAACAACGTGCACGATGCCTTGGTCGATGTCTCCCAGGGAGTGGATGCGGACACCAAATTCTGCGCAATTTGCGCGCAAGGTATCTACCTGCAATTTCGATACTGGGTCAGCAATAGGTTGATCAATGTTCTGTGTTGGAGTGTTGTGATCCTCGGTTGCAATCGTTAAATCCGGGCGGCGCACGGGGCGTCCAGCAAGGCGCAGACCATCAAAGGCTTGCGGGCTAGTGACTTCATGAATGAGATGCAGATCGATATAAACCAAATCTGGTTCGCCTGCAGCGCTTCTAACGACATGTTCTTGCCAGATCTTCTCGGCTAAAGTCTTACCCATCATTACTCCTGATCGACTTGACCATCTCACTAGTTGAGATGTTAGTATTGCATCGTGGACAAGAAGAATAGCGGAGTTGGCGTATTAGACAAAGCCGTCGCAATTTTATCTACCCTTGAATCAGGACCGCACTCCTTGGCAGAACTCGTAGCAGCCACCGGAATCGCCCGTCCAACCGCCCACCGCCTTGCTGTAGCGCTTGAATTTCATCGCCTTGTAACTCGCGATCTCCACGGACGATTTGTCTTAGGTCTTCGATCTGGCGAATTAGCAGCAGCAGCTGGCGAGGATCGTCTCCTCGCCGTTGCAGCACCTGCACTTGCCGCGCTGCGCGATGCAACAGGTGAAAGTGCGCAGTTGTATCGCCGCCAAGGCGATGTCCGCATTTGTGTCGCGGTTGCCGAACGTTTATCTGGTCTTAGGGATTCAGTACCAGTGGGATCCGCTCTCACTATGCAAGCCGGATCTGGTGCACAAATTCTTCTCGCCTGGGAAGATTCCGAACGCATTCATAAAGGCCTAACAAATGCTCGATTTACTGCGGCGCAATTATCGGCAGTGCGTCGTCGCGGTTGGGCACAAAGTGTTGGAGAGCGCGAAGCAGGTGTTGCATCCGTATCTGCGCCAGTGCGCGGTCCCAACAATAAAGTTATTGCAGCAGTTGGTATCAGTGGTCCAATGGAACGCCTTGGTCGCCAACCTGGACGTCTCCATGCAGCCGCAGTTGCAGCAACGGCTGCGCGGCTTTCAGAACATATCGCTAACTCTTAGCTCGATAGCAGAATAAGTTAGACGTTTTCTATAGAGCATTTGACTTGCAGACTGTAAATTACCCAGAGTTAGCTTTTCCTAGATAACCTTTCGGTATGAGAAAAACAATTACTGCCCAAAATCTACGCAAAACAAACATCCTGGCAGGTTTTCTTCACCTAGGACAGATGATTGCCGTGTTGGCTCTAAGCACTGACTTTTCCCTACCGATTACGGCAACATACATGTCGGGACCGCCGGGATCATCATTTGCCTCACCGGTAGTTCTGTTCAAAACTCCTATAGGCCTCACAGTTGCAATCTTCTTGGGCCTATCAGCATTAGCGCATTTCATTGTCGCAAGTCCCAAGTTTTTCCCACGCTATAGCGCAGGGCTCTTGGAGAAAAGGAATTATTTCCGCTGGGTTGAATATGCAATTAGCTCATCGGTGATGATTGTTTTGATTGCTCAAATTACTGGCGTAACCGAAATCGCCGCGATCGTTTCCCTTTTCGGCGTCAATGCTTCAATGATTCTCTTTGGCTGGTTGCAGGAAAAGTATGAGAATCCTGGAAGCGGTGGATGGATTCCCTTTATATTTGGATGCATAGCTGGCATCGTTCCGTGGATTGCATTGTTCTTCTACGTTTTCTCCATTGGCGGCCCAGGCGGCACATCGGCTCCAGGTTTCGTCTACGGAATTGTCTTCTCGATCTTCTTACTCTTTAACTCATTTGCACTCGTGCAATGGCTGCAATACAAAAGAGTTAGCAGGTGGAACGACTATCTTCGTGGTGAGCGAACCTATATAACTCTTTCATTGGTAGCAAAATCCTTGCTAGCTTGGCAAATATTCGCAAACACACTTATTCCTTGATTACGAAGCGGCAATAACCTTTTCGATCTGACCTGAATGATCCTTAGGGTGATTTGTGTAGCCCTTAAGCCAGCGAGCAATTGTGTACTCGCCTGCTTCTGAATGAACGCCATGTCGATCAAGATCTGCCAGAGACAATCTCTTAATGATGTCTAACGATCCTGCGCGAACGGCTTTATAGACGGCTAATGAATTCTCAATCGGTAATTCGGTGTATCCCAAAATGGCACTCTCAGACCAAGCACCCTCGTCATATCCTTGAATAGATGAACCGAGAGGTTCGGCAACGAGGCGACGAAGTCGTGCATAGGACTGCGCCTCACTATCGGCGAGGTGGTGAATTACTTGGCGTGGAGTCCACTCCCCCGGCATGCTCTTATCAAAATCGGCGGGTGAAAGTTTTGCAACGAGGTCGGTGAAATATTTAGTAGCGGCTTCGTATTCATTTGCATAATCAATGATTTCCATGCGGTAACTCTATGAGAAAAATAGAGAATTATCCTGCGTAGCCCCGAAGGGATTCGAACCCTCGTAGCTGGCTTGAGAAGCCAGAGTCCTAGGCCGCTAGACGACGGGGCCCTAGTGAATTGCATGCCCCTTTAGAGCACGGTGAATCATAAGCCCCACAACTGCTTGAAACCAAAAGAGCTCAGCACTGCCCCTGACGCCGAGCGCAACTACATAGGCATTGTTTCGAAAACCCTGACGCCAGCCTTATTTGGACAGCCCTTTGCAAGTGCGACAGCGGCATCCATATCTAGAGCATTTATCAAGGTATATCCGCCAACAAAATCAGACCACTCGGTGATGTCTTTTGCTCCACTCGAGGTCACAATCTTTCCTCCATTGAATTCACTGCCCATATCGGCCACATGCGGGGTTATGGCGGTAAACCAACTCATCCATGCCTCATTGGAATCGACCTCATTGCTGGCATTGTAAATAAACATAAACTTTTTCATTCTCTCTCCTTTGATTTCAGCTGCGAGCAGATCAGTTGTTGCTCGCGTCTGAATAAAGTAGGAGTTGAGAAATATCGCGTCAAGGATTACTACGAGATTTATGGGCTAAAAGCAAGAGATGAGGGGGGAACTATTGCTGGGGTACCAGGACTCGAACCTAGACTTACTGAACCAGAATCAGCAGGGCTGCCAATTACCCCATACCCCAATTACGCAGGCGCAACGATACCGTAGAAACTAGAGCGCGAGAGCCGCAGAAATGCGCTCCAATGATGCACTTTTGCCCAGTAATTCCATTGATTCAAATAACGGCGGAGAGACAGTGCTTCCCGTGACAGCGATCCGGACTGAACCAAAAGCAATGCGAGGCTTGAGGCCTAATTCTTCAATGAGAGATGCCCTTAGCGCGGCTTCGATAGTGTCGTGAGTCCATTGTGTCAGCGGTGTTAGCTCGGCAAGGGATCTCTTAAGTACATCCTTTGACGCAGCATCAGTGACCTTTGAAAGAGAATCAGCTTCTACGGCGAAGTTGGTTGCAAAGAGGAATTTCAACATTGCAGGTACTTCACTCAGGCGCGTGATGCGCTCTTGAATAATCGGTAGCGCTGATTTCACGAGTGCAATCTGCTCGTCAGTGCCAGTGATGACCTGGGCCCTGATCATAAATGGCAGCGCCCACGTCAAGAATTCATCAATAGTCAGTGCGCGAATTTTATCTCCGTTAATCGCTTCTAACTTCTTCATATCAAAGCGAGCAGGAGAACTATTGACACGTTCTACGGTGAAGAGCTCGGTCAATTCTTTCATCGTGATGTTCTCGCGATCATCTCCTGGTGACCAACCAAGTAGTACTAGATAATTACAAATAGCCTCTGGCAAGAATCCAGCATCGCGGTACCAGGCAATAGAAACTTCACCATTTCGCTTGGATAACTTGGCATTGTCTTGGCCCATAACAAAAGGCAAGTGAGCAAATATTGGGTAATCCTCAAGAGCAACGCCCATTGCTTGATAGACGCGGATCTGTCGAGGAGTTGATGAAAGTAAGTCTTCTCCGCGCAATACGTGGCTGACCTTCATCATGATGTCATCAACTGCGACTGCAAGTGTGTAGAGAGGTGATCCATCACCTCGTACTAAGACGAAGTCTGGAACAAATTTATGCTCGAACGAAACTTCACCGCGGATGGCATCGACGAATGTGGTACTTCCATCGGGCATGCGCATGCGTACAACTGCGTCGCGACCTTCTGCTCTAAATGCAGCCACCTGTTCTGGAGAAAGATCACGACACTGACCGTCATAGCCTGGTGCTTCATTGGCTGCGCGTTGTGCTTCCCGGCGCTCTTCTAATTCAACTGATGTGCAATAGCAGTGATAGGCATCGCCTTGATCGAGGAACTTCTGCGCCCAGTCTGCATAGATATCTAAGCGCTGTGACTGCAGATACGGACCATATGGACCGCCCACTTCAGGGCCCTCATCCCAATCGAGTCCGAGCCATCGCAATGTATCTAACGCTGCCGCAATGTATTCATCAGTAACGCGAGTGGTATCGGTATCTTCAATTCTAAAGATGAACTTTCCGCCTGTGTGTCGGGCATATGCCCAATCAAAGAGTGCCGTACGAATATTTCCTACATGCAGATCACCTGTCGGTGATGGGGCAAAGCGAACGCGAATTTCTCTAGCCATGAACGCTCACCTTATTCGTTAGTTCGCCAAGGCCTTCGATGGCCACGGTAATCGAGGAACGCTCTGGCATTGGGCCAATTCCCGCGGGTGTACCTGTCAAAATGACATCGCCCGGAAGTAAGGTCATGACTTGAGATACAAAATTAATAATCGTAGGAATATCAAAAATCATGTCTGATAATTTTGCCGATTGTTTGATTTCCCCGTTGAGTGTTGCAGTGATCTTCTGGTCACCAGGTGTGAAATCAGTATCGATCCAAGGTCCCAGTGGACAGAATGTGTCAAAGCCCTTGGCTCTGGTCCACTGACCATCCTTTTTCTGCAGGTCTCGCGCAGTTACATCATTTGCAACCGTGTAACCGAAAATCACATCATTGAATCGCTCTTTAGGAACATCTTTGCAAATGCGGCCGATAACAATTGCCAACTCTGCTTCATGATCAACGCGATCACTCATTGCAGGCCAAGCGATTGTGTCCCCTGGGCCAGCCACGGATGTATTGGGTTTGAGGAAAATTACTGGCTCGCTCGGAACCTCGCCGCCCATTTCCTTGGCATGATCTGCGTAATTCTTGCCAATACATACAACTTTGCTCCGAGGCAGAACGGGAGCAAGTAAACGAACCTGCTGTAGTGGAACACTCTTGCCATTAGGAGTAATGCCCGCATAGAGCGGATCTCCTACAAGAACTGCAATCAGATTATCTTCGTTAATTAAACCAAAGAGAGGATCGCTACCTAGGCCCAGTGATGGGTCGGCTCCACCAGGAGAGAATCGAACGATGCGCATCGGGCAAGGATATCGTGCCTTAGAGCGCGCTAATTTCACCACTTTGCGCGCTAGCAACTTCGCGAACAACCAAGACACTGCTAATCCTGCGTCTGCGACCAATTGGTCGCTCCGCAGTGATGCTCCAGCCTTGCAAACTGATGGTGCTTCCAGGGATAGGTACTCGGCCCAACTTCTTAGCCATCATTCCGCCGATGGTGTCGACATCGTGATAATCAACTTCGGCCACAGTAATCCCAAGTTCTTGCGCAAGGTCTTCGACATGAATTCCAGCTTGAGCGCGCGCCTTATCGTCGGTGAGCCATGTAAATGGCTCTTCCCCATCATCGAATTCATCTTCAATTTCTCCAACAATCTCTTCCAAGATATCTTCGATGGTGATGATTCCAGCGGTTCCGCCATATTCATCGACAACGATCGCTAAGTGAATCTGGTCGCGCTGCATCTCTTTTAGCAACTCAGCGGCCATCTTAATTTCAGGAACAAATGTTGCAGAGCGCATGTGTTGCTCGACGCGCTCGCTTTGTTCTGAGTCGTGATGGTCAAGAGTGCGCTTTGCTAAATCCTTAACATAAGCAAGTCCAATGATGTTATCGATATCTTCACCAACAACAGGAATTCGAGAGAAACCAGACCTTAACGCCAGGGAAAGTCCTTGGCGCAGTGATTTATCTTTTTCAATCCAGACCATCTCGGTACGAGGAACCATGAGTTCGCGCACCAGAGTGTCACCTAACTCAAATACCGAGTGAATCATTTCGTGTTCGTCAGATTCCACGAGACCGCGCTCATGTGCTTGATCCATTAGATCGCGAAGTTCGGCCTCATTCGCAAATGGTCCCTGGCGAAAGCCTTTACCAGGAGTTATCGCATTTCCAATAGCAATCAAGAGCATCGTGATAGGCACAAGGAAAGTAGCGAGGTAGAAAGCCACTACTGCGCCACTTCGCGCCCAAGAATGTGGATTCTGTTTACCCAGAGTGCG
>QYPT01000124.1 GCA_007280125.1 Streptomycetaceae bacterium
AGAGATCCAACAGTGGCGCCTGGAGCGCGGTGGTGGATCGTTGGTAATACATCCGGGGCTACTAAGTGGAATTGAGTAGACAATGACGTTGAAGACGGGCGAATAGTGAAAAGTGCATCAAGTAAAGAAATTGGAGTTGTGTGTGCTGAAATTTGTTGCCCGACGTTTGAAGCCAACGAAGAAAAAAGTGTTATTCCTGAGTTTCAATCGTCGGGCAACAAATTTCAGAACACACAACTCCAATTTCTTTACTTGATGGTGTTCTCACTATTCGCACGTCCTCAACGGCATGGTCTACTCAATTGCAATTAGTAGCGCCGGATGTATTAGCCACGATCCAACACAGCGCTCCAGGAGCCCTTGTTGAGTCGCTACACATTCTTGGACCAGATGGCCCCTCATGGAAACATGGCCGCCGAACCATCCGCGGAGCCGTGGGACCCCGAGACACCTACACCTAGAAATAAACGGTTTTCTCCCCTTTTCATAATAGGAACCCTCACCCTGGTCGAGTTCGAGCCCCTATACCCACCCACAAGGCTTACCTGTGCTACACGGTTATCGATTTCACGGTAGGATAGAAAGGTATCTAAATAGGGAATATCCCTAAATGGCCATTAGAGCCATTTTCCCGTTATTACCGAAGGAGCATCGTGCCGGCTAAAAACACCACATATAACGCCAGCTCGATCACCGTCCTAGAAGGCTTAGCGGCCGTTCGAAAACGCCCCGGTATGTACATCGGCTCCACAGGTGAGCGTGGATTACACCATTTGGTCTACGAAGTAGTTGATAACGCGGTTGATGAAGCCATGGCGGGCTACTGCACAGATATCAATGTGACCCTGATGCCAGATGGCAGCCTCAAGGTAATTGATAACGGGCGCGGAATCCCAGTGGATATGCACCCCACCGAGAAAAAACCAGCTTTAGAAATTGTTATGACCGTTCTGCACGCAGGTGGAAAATTTGGCGATGGTGGCTATTCAGTATCCGGCGGACTTCACGGCGTGGGTATCTCAGTCGTCAACGCATTAAGTTCTGATTTATCTGTCATTGTGCAAAGAGATGGTTTTTCCTGGAGCCAAGATTATCAATTAGGTGTTCCAACCGCCGATGTTAAAAAAGGCGAACCATCCCTAAGCAGCGGAACCTCGGTTCAATTCTGGCCATCAAAAGAAATTTTTGAGACCACCGACTTTTCTTTCGAAACACTTTCAGTGCGCCTTCGTGAAATGGCATTCCTTAACCAAGGCCTCACAATCACACTTAAAGATGAACGAGCCGGCCATGTTGATGAAAAAGGCGAACAACTTGAAGTTCGCTACCACTACGAAGGTGGAATAACTGATTTTGTCCGGCATTTAAATTTAACGCGTGGAGAAACTCACAAATCTATTATTTCATTCTCTGCAAATGACCCTAAACAACGAATGGCATTAGAAGTTTCCATGCAATGGAATACTGGATTCTCTGAGTCGGTTTATACATTCGCTAATGCGATTAATACACAAGAAGGCGGAACCCACGAAGAAGGTTTCAGGACAGCGCTCACATCAATCGTTAATAAATTTGGCGAAGAGTGGGGATTCATTAAAAGGAAAGAAGATCGACTCACAGGCGACGATGTCCGTGAAGGTTTAACAGCGATCCTTTCTATCAAATTAGCTGAACCTCAATTTGAAGGACAAACAAAAACCAAACTTGGTAATACAGAAGCCAAATCTTTTGTTCAAAAAGTTGTCAACGAAGAATTCACAACATGGTTACAAAAGAACCCAACCGAGGGTAAAGATATTGTCCGCAAATCCATCGACGCAGCAGCTGCGCGAGTTGCGGCTCGAAAAGCTCGCGACCTTTCGCGAAATAGAAAAGGTTTACTTGAAGGACGAGGAATGCCAGGCAAGTTAGCAGATTGCCAATGGACCGAACCAGAAAAATGTGAGCTATATATTGTCGAAGGTGATTCGGCTGGCGGTTCCACTAAAGGTGGACGCGACTCTCGCTATCAAGCTGTTCTTCCAATCCGCGGAAAAATTCTTAACGTTGAGAAAGCTCGTATTGATCGAGTACTCCAAAATAATGAAGTCCAGGCACTGATTACAGCCCTTGGCACTGGAGTACATGATGAATTCGATATAGCGAAATTGCGCTACCACAAGATTATTTTGATGGCCGATGCTGACGTTGACGGTCAACATATCCGCACACTTTTACTCACTCTACTTTTCAGATTTATGCGTCCTTTAATTGAGCAAGGCTTCGTCTATTTAGCACAACCACCTTTATATAAACTCAAGTGGGGTGGCAAAGAACCAGTGCAATACGCATTCTCTGATCGCGAACGTGATGGGTTTATTAAGATCGGCGTAGAAGCCGGAAAACGTCTACCTAAAGAAGACGGTATTCAGCGATTTAAAGGCTTGGGAGAGATGCCAGCCAAAGAACTATGGGATACAACAATGGACCCACAACACCGCGTACTTATCCATGTAAGCCTTGACGATGCAGCATCAGCAGATGATCTCTTCTCTGTACTCATGGGAGAAGATGTAGAAATGCGCCGCCAATTTATTCAGCGCAACGCCAAAGACGTTCGCTTCTTAGATATTTAACAGAGAGAATAATTAAAGGACACTAATGGACGAGATTAAAAAAGACTTCGACAGGCTCGAAGTTGTCGACCTCCAAGTGGAAATGGCGCGCTCTTATTTAGATTACGCAATGAGTGTCATTGTTGGTCGCGCTCTTCCTGATGTTAGAGATGGTTTAAAGCCGGTTCACCGCAGAGTTCTTTTCGCTATGTACGATGGCGGATATAGACCCGACAAGGGTTATTACAAATCTTCACGTATTGTTGGCGACGTTATGGGTAAGTATCACCCTCATGGTGACACGGCGATTTATGACACTGTTGTACGTTTAGCTCAAACATGGTCACTGCGTTATCCATTAGTAGATGGAAACGGAAACTTCGGCTCACCTGGTAACGACCCAGCCGCTGCAATGCGTTATACAGAAGCACGTCTGTCGCCATTAGCGATGGAGATGATGCGCGACATTGACGAGAACACTGTTAATTACAGCCCCAACTACGACGGGCGATCTGAAGAACCAGATGTGCTTCCGAGTCGTTTTCCAAACCTTCTTGTTAATGGAAGTGCCGGTATTGCTGTTGGTATGGCTACAAATATTCCGCCTCATAATTTGCGAGAGATCGCAGAAGGTGTGGATTGGGCGCTAGAGCACCCAGAAGCGAAATCTGACGAACTACTTTCACACCTATTAAAGATAGTTAAAGGGCCAGATTTCCCAACTAGAGCTTTAATTGTGGGACGTACCGGTATTGAAAGCGCCTACCGAACAGGGCGCGGCTCAATCACAATGCGTGCCGTTGTTTCAGTAGAAGAGATTAATAAGCGCACGTGTTTAGTTGTTACAGAACTTCCTTATCAAGTAAACCCAGACAACCTCGCTCTAAAAATCGCTGAGCTAGTAAAAGATGGAAAAATTAAAGGCATTGCAGATGTTCGAGATGAAGGAAACGAACGTTTGGGTCAACGCTTAGTTATTGTTTTACGTAATGATGCGATTCCTAAAGTTGTTTTGAATAACCTATACAAACAAACGCAGTTACAAGATACTTTTGGCGCGAATATGTTGGCCCTTGTAGATGGTGTTCCAAGAACCCTTCGCCTTGATGAATTCGTACGATATTACATAGATCACCAAGTAGAAGTAATTGTTCGTCGTACCCAATACCGTTTAACCGAAAAAGAGCGACGTGCGCACATCTTGCGTGGTTACCTGAAAGCCCTTGATGCCCTAGATGCTGTGATTGCTTTAATCCGAGCAAGCACAACACCAGAAGAGGCCCGAACAGGGTTGATGAAACTTCTTGATGTCGATGAAATTCAAGCCAACGCCATTTTGGATATGCAGCTGCGCCGAATTGCCGCCCTTGAACGTCAAAAGATTAATGATGAGTACGACGGACTTATGGCAGACATCATTGAACTTACAGCGATTCTCGCAAGCACAGAAAAACAGCGTGAAATAATAAGAATTGAGCTTTCTGAGCTAGTGGCTAAATATGGCGACGAAAGACGCACACAAATCGTTGCCAACGAAGGAGATTTTTCAGCCGAGGATTTAATTCCTGACCTAGAGGCTGTTGTGACCATTACGCATGGTGGGTATTCAAAACGCACCAATGCTGATCTTTACCGTTCTCAAAAACGTGGCGGTAAAGGCGTTAAAGGCGCAATGTTGAAACAAGACGATGTGGTTGACCACTTCTTTGTGGCATCAACACACGACTGGTTACTGTTCTTTACAAATCAAGGTCGTGTTTACCGCGCCAAAGTGCACGAGCTACCAGATGCTGGACGCGATGCACGCGGACAACATGTAGCGAATCTATTGGCGTTTAAACCTGAAGAGCGCATCGCTCAAGTTCTCTCCATTAAAGATTATGCGGCAGAACCATATTTGGTACTCGCGACCAAAAATGGACTTGTTAAGAAAACACCACTGAGTGAATATGACTCACCTCGTGCTGGTGGCCTTATCGCGATCACATTAAAAAATGACGATGAAGTGGTCAGTGCATCTCTTGTTGGAAACAAAGACGAACTTTTATTAGTCTCCAAAAAAGGCATGGCCATGCGTTTCACTGCTGATGATGAATCACTGCGCCCAATGGGCAGATCCACCAGTGGAGTCATCGGAATGAAGTTTCGCGAAACAGACGAACTTCTCACAATGGCTCGTATTAATTCAAACGATTCCAATTTGCTCGTTTTCACAGCCACCGATGGTGGGTATGGGAAAAAGACGCCCCTTGAGGAATATCGTCTTCAAGGACGCGGTGGAATCGGCATTAAAGCTGCAAAGATCGATGAGGATTCTCGAGGCGTACTAGTGAGCGCATTGGTTGTGAGCGAAGATGATGAAGTCTTGGCCATAACATCTGCTGGTACTGTTATGCGCACTCCAGCATCCGAAGTGCGCCAAACCGGGCGCGATTCCATGGGAGTTCGATTAATGAACCTCAATGAAGGGGTTCAAGTGGTTTCAGTGACAAAGAGCGCTGAGAAAGAGGTGGATTCAGCCGTAGAGGGCTGATAACAAATTCTCGTTTTGGGTCTAACTCAACTTACCTGTAGCCTTACGCAGGTTTTCGGGGCCTTTAGCTCAGCCTGGTTAGAGCGCTTCCCTGATAAGGAAGAGGTCGGAGGTTCAAGTCCTCCAAGGCCCACTCCCGTTAACCACGGGGACTTAGCTCAATTGGTAGAGCACCGCCTTTGCAA
>QYPT01000099.1 GCA_007280125.1 Streptomycetaceae bacterium
CCATTGAGAGCTTGCGCTGCCGATGCAGTGTGCTCAACACCCTTGATTCCGTCATCTGGCCACGGGAATCCGTATGCTTTGACTCTCGCACCCGATTGGGCAGCTAATCGCGCAATTTCCTGTTCGCGTTCATCACCACCAACTATTGCAATGTTACGCCCGTGTAATTGTTCTCCCATAACCTTCACTCCCCCTTCGCCATCAATTGCTTACAGACGCGATAAATGTTTCCAACGACAGATTAGTCAGACCTAGAAGTTTGCTAGTTAATCCTTCTCTTAAAATTTCCCCACCAACAGCCGTGCTTCCTAGCAGAAGTAATGCGTTGGCAACAGGTACTGGCACATTTGCCAACTTAGCCAACTCGACGAAGGGGAGGAGGCCAAATGCAAGATCCTCTTGGTAATAACGGTGGCTAAATGAATCTGGTGCGGAAATTTTGGCATTTGCCACGCCACCTCGGATCGCAGCTGCGAGATCGCCGCGGAGTGCGGCATTCTGATCGACAGTTCCGATCGCAGCCATTTCATCAATGAGAGAGGGGAGTACGTGTCCAAATTGCTTTGCAACTGCGAGACGTTCATCATCTAACGCTTGCATAACTCGACTTACTCCCGGAGTCATCGCATCCACATAAAAAGTAAAATTTCCAGAAGTCGCTTCGACCCAGGCAGCACCTAAAATTGCTCCCGGGGCATGCAGAACAAGATTGACATTAGATAGACTCGAAACAATTACATCAGCGACTTCGTCTGCTCCCGGGAAGAGTTTCTTCGCCCAATTTAAGGCTGACCTTCCACCTGGCAATGAGGCGACTCGAACAGATTTAGCGCGGCCAGTTATATTAACTCGTGCCTCTGCGTCTATTCTGGCAACATAAGTGAGAGTCGAAAATTCGGCGACCGGGGGAAGAGTTTTCCTTGCCTTCTTAAACACCTCGCGCAAGTGGAGCGCACCGCCCGTGTGACCAGGGTTGAGGACGATGGGAATTTCACAATCAAGTTCAGCAAGCTCCTGAAATAGCTGTGCGTGAACCACGCTGGGCAAGCAGATTACAAGGACATCTGCTTGACTCAAAACCAATTTGAGATTGGTGGTTATTTGCTTATCCAGTGATATCGAACCCTCTCCCAGTACTCCTCTGTACTGGATCTCTGAATTGGGAGTATTTTGGGCAAAGGTTTCGGATCTGCGATTCCAAAGAATAAAATCTTGATGCGCGAGGCTGAGTTCAACAACAGCGGAAAGCCCGCCAGCACCAGCTCCGAGCACCGCGATAGTCATACTGCGTAACGCTTCAACTTCTGTCTATCAACCTCAATACCTAGGCCAGCCCCAGTCGGCGTGAAGACGCGCCCACTTTCAAAACGAAATGGTTCGGATATCAAATCGTCTAAGTAGTACACACCGGCGATCTTAGGTCCATTTGAACTTTCAGGTTGCGAGACGGGACAGACGCTCGGAAGCCGTGCAATCTTCGTAGCACTTCCTAGATGGAGGTTTGCTGCATTCCCAATTCCAGTCTCGATTGAACCACCAATATCGCAATACATCCCAACTTGCTCTGCAATATCGGCTACTTGACGAGCGCGATAAAGGCCGCCTGGCTTAGTTACATATAGCGATATGCATTGCGCTGCGTTGAGCTTATCCAACTCCAAAATATCTTGGACGGTCCAAGCTGATTCATCGGCCATGACCGGGCTTTCGATTCGCTCTGCTACCCGAGCGAGACCTAACGCTCCTACTACTGGTTGCTCACATAAGAGAATGTCAAACTCTTCTTGGCGTTTTGTAACAGATACCGCTTCTCCCACGCTACTGTAACTTTCGTTTCCATCTACACGAATCTTAATCGTGTTACCCAACCTTCGGCGAAGTTCACGGACAAGCGTTACATCTCGCTCAGGGTCTAGGCCAGTCTTACATTTAATAGTGAGTGCACCTTCAGCCACCGCTTCCTCGGCTTCCGCATAGCATCGATCAAGATCCATAATTCCTAGCGAGTGCGCTACCTCGATTGAGTCGCGATGGCTTCCTCCGAGAAGAGTAGAAATTGGTACTCCAAATGCTTTGCCTGCAAGGTCATAGACGGCAATATCTACCGCAGCCTTTGCATATGGATGGCCCTTAATGGCCAAATCCATACGAGCGTGGATCACCGAGATGTCTACAGGATTGAGACCGAGGACAGCAGGTACTAGGTAGTCTCGAATGACAACAGCAACTGTTTCAGGCGATTCTCCGTAGTAGCGCATATGTGATCCGCCCCATGTAGCACCCGCAGGAGATTCACCCCACCCAATGAGACCTTCATCTGTAAGAACTTCGATAATTGCATGGTGACCAATCGGCGTACTCATTTTTGTAGCCCAATTGTGTTGACGCCGAGCAGGAAGTTGCACTTGATGGACCTTGATATCGGTAATCTTCACTTTATGCCTTCTGATTAGTTCTAGCCGGATGGGATGGGGTTTTGTTAGTGTTTTAGGAGTTTATTTTCAAAGAGCTCAATTTCATTTCCATCTGGATCTTCGATGTAAACCGTGTATCCATATGCTCCATCTTCAGGTCCCCGGACGATGCGATGCCCGGATTCCTGAGCAGCTTTGGCTATTGCATTGATATTGCGTGCAGAGAAACAGAGGTGTTGCAACGTGCCACCCTTGCTATCAAAACCCTCCCCACCCTCAACTAATCCAAGCCCTTGTTCAGTCACGATGAAATCCCTGCCATCTCTGAAGAGGTCCCGTTTGGAAATATCAAAACCCAGAATGTCAACATAGAATCTTTCAGCACGATTCAGGTTGGATGTTTCCAAAAGCAGATGATGCACCCGCTGCGCTTGGGGACGTAAGGCGTGATCGAGCCAACTCAGAACCTCGGTTGAGTTTGCTAGCACGCCAAAATATTGACTCCAAACAGCCTGCGCTGTATCTATCCATTCTGGGCGAACTGCAGCGATGGCGTCCGTTACCGCCACAACGTCGTAGTCGCGTAAATATGCTTCGCGCACGGTGGTTTCAACGCATGCGTTAGCGGTAAGTCCGACTATGAAGAGTGATTTCACGCCGAGCATATCTAGCAGAGCCTCTAACCGAGTTTGGTAAAACGCTCCAAATCTGTGCTTAGTAACCACAAAGGTCTGATCGACTACAAGATCAGCAATCTCATCAGCGAAGGCTGCATCCCAAGAGCCAGAGATAGCAGAGATTCGAGCACGCTTATCAGTATGAGAAGGAAGTGACTTTTGAGCTCGAGCTGCGTCTTCCACTAAATGGATCTGCTGGGTCCAAATAACAGGAAGTCCCGCCTCCTTAAAAGATTGAGCTAAGGTGCGAATTGGAGCAAGTGCGGCTTGAGCTGGGGCGATATTGACACCCGATAAACCCAACGTACCTTCCGGATGGCAGAAAGCATTTTGCGGATCGATAATGAGTAAAGCTGCAGATTCCGCCTTGATCGCATTAAGAATCATTTCTCCGTCCTATCTATTCCAAGAATGCCTGCCCTGGCCCAATTCTCAAGTGGGTACTCTTGAATGGCTATCTGTAGGTTCTCGGCATTAGCTCCGGCGTGTTCGACCATCGCAGCGTTGATGGCTGCAACAAGGTTTCGTTTCTGTTCGTTGGATCGGCCTTGCCACATGTGAATTTCAACAAAAGGCATACTTTTCCTCTTCTGCGCTATTCAAAGGGGAGGCTGTCTTCCCTTTGACTTAGACCGAGACTCCGCTCCTTGCAACCAAGCAGGCGTGGAATTTCAGTGGAGGTTCTCAGAGTCTCCCTGCGCCTGGCCGAATAATTCCGAAGTCCTTGACATTGAACTGTTAACAAGTTAAACATATCACATGTCAGACCAGTACAAACCCAGCGGATCCCCTCATATCTGCTGATTCTGTAGTTGGGGTGAGGGCCCCACTGGATTCGCAATCCAAGTTTGTAGCAAAAGAGAAGGAGAATCAGATTAAATCCCTAACCCACATCAATGTCCTGGGAGCTTCCAAGATTTACCCCAATGGGACGGTGGCACTGCTCCCGGTTGATTTGCAGATTCAAAAAGGTGAATTTGTTTCATTGCTCGGGCCATCTGGATGTGGCAAATCCACCTTATTGCGCATCATCGCTGGTCTTTCAAGTGCCACTGAAGGTTCTGTGCAAATTCCTACTACCGACCGACGAGCCTTTGTATTTCAAGATCCAACGCTATTGCCGTGGCGAACAGTGGAATCCAACGCTCTTTTAGTTTGCGAACTCGAAGGTCTAGATAAGGCAGAGAGCAAGATACGTGTAACTGAAGCGCTACAGATGGTAGGGCTGACTGGCTTTGAAAAAGCCTATCCCCGAAACCTTTCTGGTGGCATGAAGATGCGGCTCTCGTTGGCACGAGCTCTTGCGATTCGCCCCATTATGTTTCTCATGGATGAACCATTCTCTGCTGTTGATGAGATTACACGCGAAACCCTTCAAGATGAGTTGCTCCGAATCTGGGGAATCGAAGGCTTCACCTCCGTCTTTGTGACTCATAATCTTTATGAAGCTATTTATCTTTCACACCGCGTTGTTGTTATGTCGGCGCGACCAGGACGCGTAGAGAAAATATTTGATATTCCTTTTGAATATCCCCGCAGCCCCGATCTGCGATCCACCCCTGAGTTTATGAATCTAGCTAAAGAAATAGGCACTTTTCTTCGAGAAGGAGCGATTTCATGAGTATAACAAAATCTCTGGCTGGAGCACAAGGAAATGTTCAAAGTGCTGGAACTAAAATTACAACTCGTGAAAGAGTGCGAGAGATCTTGCCACCGGTCGTCGTCCTCATACTTATTATCTTCGCTTGGTGGTTAATCTCCGTCACAATCTACGCTGATAAGAATTATCTTCTGCCAAGACCAATGCAGGTATTGCATGCAGCATTGAGTAATCCTGGTTTACTTTGGCAAGGTTTTCGAATTACGCTAATTGAAGCGACCATGGGTTTTGGTTTGGCAATCATAGTAGGGCTATTAAGCGCTATCATAATGAGTCTATCAAAACCGCTGGAGCGCAGCTTCTACCCCTATGCCGTGCTCTTACAGACTGTTCCTGTAATTGCAATCGCACCAATTATAGTTCTTTGGTTTGGATATAATCAGCGTGCGGTAGTGATAATTGCCTTTATGATTGCAATTTTTCCAATTCTAAATAATTCATTGCTTGGTCTTCTTTCAACAGAGCGAAACCAAGTTGATCTATTCCGCATGCATAGAGCTTCGAAATTGACGGAATTTGTAAAGTTGCGTCTTCCTGCCGCGCTTCCAAGTATTTTCGCAGGGTTACGCATTTCTGCAGGTCTGTCTGTAGTGGGAGCGATCGTAGGAGAATTCATTATTGGCTCTGGGGGTGCTGACGGAGGCCTTGGAGTGAAAGTTTTGTATGCCCAAGCAAGAATGGCGACAGGATTGCTCTTTGCCGAAGTACTTGTTGCCACACTACTCGGCTTCGCATTTTTCATGTTAGTAACTGTCACTGGCAATCGACTCATTAGGAACTGGCATGAGTCTGCTCTTAGAAAGGAGAACTGAGACCAAGGGGAGTGACAATCAGTTCAACTCCAAAATACTTACACCATCGTCCATCAATCGAAAGGAAAAAAATGAAAAGACTATCTTGGATGGTTACTTCATTAGTCATAGTATCTCTCGGAATTGTCACTGGAACACAAAGTGCTGGTGCAGCTGCGGCCAAGCCACAGAATGCCACCATCATCCTGAACTGGTTCGCACAAGCAGAGCAAGGTGGATACTGGGATGCCATGGGTAGCCAGCCTGCTAAATCCAGTGGTATCACAATTGTTGTTAAGCAAGGTGGACCCGGAATTCAAACATTGCCACAGGTAGCTGCTGGAGCATTTCAATTTGGAGTAGGAAACGCTGACGAGGTACTTCAGGCTCGTGCAAATGGATTACCAATTGTCGCAATTGCTGCTGGATTTGATACCAACCTGCAATGCATGATGTATCACTCAGACCAGAAGATCAAGTCTTTTTCAGATGTGAGTGGACACCAAGTTGCTCGGGTACCCAGTCCTTACTTTGACTACATTAAGGCTCACTTTAAACTGACCGGTATTAAGGATGTTAACTTCACTGGTTCAATGGCTGATTTCAAATTAAATGACAACCTCGTACAACAATGCTTCGTTACATCTGAACCGTATGTTGCCAAGCTAGCCGGTGTTGATATCGGATACTTGTCTGTCGCCAAAGACGGCGGCTACAATCCTTACGGAAATCTGCTGTTCACAACAGAGGCTATGATTAAGAAGAATCCAACACTTGTTCGTGCTGTTGCTTCTGCAGTGGTGAAAGGATGGTCAAATCTTATTGTAAACGACTCTGTGGCTAAAGCTGCCGCAATAGCCGCTAACAAAGATGTCGATCCAGCTGCGTTTGATTATGCGGTCAAGGCTATCAGCGATGGTGGTTTCCTCGGTAGCAAACCTGGTGCAATGACACTGCATCGTTGGAA
>QYPT01000110.1 GCA_007280125.1 Streptomycetaceae bacterium
GTCGTCATTTACGCCAAACTAGAAGCGCTTTAGAAACGCATTCAGCTGATATCGGCAACGAACCAACCCGTTCGCCATCGGCGTATGCAATCGCATCTGCATCTATCTTCACGCGTTTGGCTCGATAGATACTAACCGCGGGATGTTGAATGTGCGTTCCGGCATAAACCTTAGGAAAGACTTTTAAAAACTCTGGGATGGAAACGGGACTCAGAATCATTACATCGAATAGCCCGTCAGTTATGTCCGCGTTTGGACAGACAAGCATCCCACCACCGTAAGAAATGCCGTTCCCTACCGCAATCAACATCGCTTTAGTAACTATCTCTTGCCCATCCATATCAATCGTGTAAGCGCGAGGGCGGAATCCCGGAAGCTCTCGTGCAATGGCAACGTTATATTTCATAGGACCAGAAGGCCATTTGAGAGTATTGGCTCTTTCATTCACTATCGAATCAAACCCTGTCGAGAGAATCGCTGCAAACCATTCACCGTCAACTAAGCCAAGATCAATGTATTGCGGGGATGTAGAAAAAACTGCATTCATAATGGAGCGAAGGTCATCCAAGGGCCATCCCAAGGTGCGAACCATGTCATTGCCTGTCCCTGCCGGAATAAGGGCTAACGGGATTCTCGTATTCGCCAAATGTTGAATAACCAGATGAGCTAATCCGTCGCCTCCAACGGCGAAAACACCATCACTTCCTGGATTCTCCTTCACGTACTTAGCCAGTGTTTGGCTCGTATGCGTCGCGTTCACTCCCGAAACTATTTGATAATCAATATTATGCTCTGCTAAATACGCGATTACCTGACTGCCCAGATGGGCACCTTGGCCACGTCCTGAAACTGGGTTGATGACAACCGCGTAACTCATAACAACTCTTCGGCTGCTGCTCGTTTTGCTCGTTTGCGATCAACTAATAGAGAGATACCACCTGCCATGAAATAGAGAGCGCACAGAGGAACAGCCAGTAGCGCCATCGTCAATGGATCGCCTGTCGGCGAGAATGCCGCGGTGAAAAACGCAATGCCAAATACCCATAGGCGCCATGGGCCAAGGATTGCCTTCCCTGAAAGTATCCCCACAAGGTTGAGAGCTAGCAAGAAGACGGGTAATTCAAAGGCTAGTCCGAAAATTAGAATCACACGCAGTACAAAATCTAGGTAATCATCAAATTTGACCAGGTTTGATAGTGAACTGGGTGTAAATCCAAAGAGAACTTTTATCGCCACAGGCAGAACGATGTACCCGAGTGTCGCGCCTATCGCAAAGAAAGGGGTCGCACTCATGAAGAACAAGATCGAACGCTTTTTCTCTTTCTTGTGTAGCCCAGGTGCGATAAAAGCCCAAAATTGATAGAGCCACAATGGAGCGGTCAAAATAAGTCCTGTAAGAAGTGCGACCTTGATTTGTAGATTTAAAGGGCCGAGGACTCCGCTGATGTACAAAGATCCACAGTGCGTTGCTTTGGCGGCCTTAGCCGCTCCAAGATCGCATACAGGCAAGGCCAGTTTATTTATTATTGGGTTGTAAAAAGCCCAGCCTAAGCCGGAACCAAGCAAAATAATTATTGATGAACGAAGCACACGCTTTCGAAACTCGCGCAAATGATCGAGAAGCGGCATTCGACCGCCAGAGGTGGTCGTCATAAAATTACTTCTCCGATTTACCTTCTTCGTCGGACTTCTTATCGTCCTGGCTTATCTCTTTGATTTCACTCTTGAAGATGCGAAGAGACTTACCGATAGATCGTGCCGAATCAGGTAAACGCTTTGCGCCAAAGAGAATAACCAGCACTACAAGAAGGAGAAGGATATGACTAGGTTCTTTGAGAAACATGTGAGGTTAACTCCTAATTCATCTTTGGTGTTGGTGACCTTGGGTAACGATACCTTAGATAGGCATGAGGCAACAGCGCGAAAGGAATCTAGATTTTGTAGCCCAAGAGCGCCTTGGACGCACGTTGTGCCACCGACGCAGCCAAAGGTTGGCTGACCGTGGCCGCTCCACCCAGGCTCATTACTGCTCGTGTTAGCCAATCTTGACTAAATACCTCAATAGCAACGTGGAAAGATCCAGAAACATCCCCCGACGGAATCTGTATGTTGAGAATTTCATTGACATCGCGATGTCTGGAAGAAATGGAAATTGACGCAGTTAACTTTCCAACCTCATCACTCATTTCATTCAGAGACTTCTCGGTCATCGGAGTTTGCGATTTTCGCGCAGAGAGAATGCGATCCAAACGAAAAGTCCGATGGGAATGTGAGAGCTCGCAAAAAGCAAATATGTACTCAACCTCATTGTTAATCTGTGAATCAAGAGGGACAATAGTTCGTGTAGTTACGCTATCTCTAGCTATTGAGTGGTAAGTAATCTCAACTCTTTGTCTTATTGATATCGCCGCAATTAGCGTAGAACGAATTGAGGCCGAGACTTCATTGGTATTCGAAATTCGCGAAGTGATCGATGCCCCTACGACATCTGAAAGCTTATTAATCAGAGCGTTAATCTCTAGAGCAACTGTGGGATTCTCGCTAGATACTTGATCGTGGAGGGCGTTTAAACCCAAAATTAAAGAGAGCGCTTCATCTTTAGACAAAGCTCGAGGGCGCTGCAGTGTTTGGGCATTTTGAATAGTTACATAACCGCTCTCAAAGGAGATCTCCATAAGCTCCAATGGGGTATAGCCAGGCAGTCCACACATCCAGAGAGTAGTTAGGTCTTCAACAAGATGGTTTTCCGTCGTGTGGAAAACCTCCCCCAATTCTTTAACTGAAATTCCCTGATGACTCGATATGTAAGGGACCAAGTCAAGTAACCGAGCTGTGCGCTCTAAACCTGAAGCTGCTCGTTCTCTAGGCATGTGTCTTTACGAGGAGTTCTAGGATGGAAATAATCTCGGCACGTAAATCCTCTGGAGATTCAACGATTACATCATCACCGTGCCAAAGCAGACTGTCAATGAACTTCTGACGGTTGCCATAGGGAATCTCATACACCGTGAAATCATCGCCATCGGAAATACGTTGTGCATTCGCCATCAACGTATGTCCTTTACCTTGGCGTATTTTCACACGTGCGGTAGCTTGTGGCTCAAAGAGTCGTTCACTTAAAACTTTCTCCGCATTGAAGCCCCCCGGAACTGCGTACGCTCCAGATTTACCAGTTAGTTCTACGCTTGAAGATATGCGATCTAGACGAAAAACTCGCAGCGCATCTCTCTTTGTATCGTGACCTATGAGATACCAATGACCATGAGAGCTAGACATGCCATATGGCTGGACTTGACGATTCTCCATGGAAAGATCTTTAGAGATGTAATCAAAAGTAATTGCTTTCAGTTCGGTTAAGGCTCTCACTATTGGTAAAAAATTACTTGAGTTGACCAACATCTTGGGAGCAAGAGTTGGGATTGACTGAAAGTCCGATTGGATTCCCAACGAATTCAATTTGTTCAACGCAGATTGCGCTGCGTCACTCATTGCTGCTCCCCGCCAACTTTCGGCCGCTAAAGAGAGTAAGGCAATCTCCGAGCCAGTTAGTTGGCCCAGATTTAATGCATAAGAGCTTGGAGAGATTCTGTAACCTGCTTCATCATCAAATAGCGGGTCGATTCCTCCGACTTCTATATCGATTCCGAGTTTGCGTAAGTCATCCTTGTCGCGCTCGAACATTCGTTCTTTGGACTCGCTACTTCCTTCATAACCATCAATTGTGCGAAAGATTTCAGATTTTGTTAGATAGCGTTTAGTTGCCAACAGAGCAATCGTGAGATTGATCAGTCGCTCATTCTTCCGCGAGGACACCGTAACCACCTTTCGATGGACGTCTTCGTCGTTGCAAAACTTCTACCCCGGGAGCCATTCTGCGACTTTGAATGAGGAATCCGGTGTGACCAATCATGCGGTGTTGTGGTCTTACTGCTAACCCTTCGTGATGCCAGCCTCGAATCAGAGACTCGCTGCTTTCTGGTTCGGTGAAGTTGCCATCGTTTTTCAGAGCTTGGGCGGTTTCAGATAACTGAGTAGTGGTCGCGACGTACGCTAGAAAAACTCCACCTGGCCTTAGTACTTGCGCAGATAATGAGACGCATTCCCACGGTGCCAGCATGTCCAGAACGACTCTATCGAATGACTGAGTGAGCTCTTGATCTTGTAGAGATCCAATCTCTAAACTCCAATTAGAAGGTTTCTCGTTGAAATAATTTGTGACATTACTTGTCGCGTTCTCGGCAAAATCTGCCCGCCTTTCAACAGAATGAACAGAGCCACCTGGCCCTACTGCACGTAGAAGTGAAATTGTTAGCGCTCCACTTCCTACGCCTGCTTCCAAAACGCGAGCTCCAGGGTAAATGTCAGCAAAGCCAAGGATAAGTGCCGCGTCCTTGGGATAAACAATGGTTGCACCTCGTGGCATTGATAGGACATAGTCAGCCAAAAGCGGAATAAATGCCGTGAATTTCAAACCACCGGTAGTTGAGATTACCGAGCCCTCGGGTTGGCCGATTAAATCGTCATGAAGAACCCAGCCTTTATGGGTATGCCACTCTTTTCCTGCGGCGAGAGTAAAGCTATACAACTTACCTTTTGTATCGGTTAGCTGGACTCGATCTCCGATTGCGAAATACCCTGGTGTAGACACGGGAGCATCTTAGGCTCTTAAAGGAGAGTTCGCCGAGTATCTTGCCTCCTATGAGCAAAGTGCGCCTATCCCCGAGCCGAATCAGTGACTTCAATAACTGCCCTCAACTCTACAAATATCGTGCAATCGATCAGCTACCTGAAAAAATCAGTGTGGATGCCGAACGTGGAACGTTGGTTCATTCAATCCTTCATGACCTCTTCGACTCGCCCGCGCTAGAGCGGACACTACACAAGACACTAGAAATCCTCCCAGATATTTGGGAAAAGCAGCTGGCCGAAAAACCTGAACTTAGAACGTTAATTTCCGACGAGAAAGAATGGTCTGATCGAGTTGCATCTCTCCTATCCACCTACTTTCTACTCGAAGAACCAGAAACATTCGAAGCAACCTCACGTGAAATACATGTGGAAATGGATTTGAGAGACGACGTTTACTTACATGGTTATGTCGATCGTCTTGATGTGGCGCCCACAGGTGAAGTCAGAATTGTTGATTATAAAACCGGGAAAGCGCCCAAGCCTGGATGGGAAGAGAAAGCCCTATTTCAGCTACGTATTTATGCATTGATTTATTGGCGTACTCAAGGTGTCATGCCCAAACTTTTGCAATTGCTCTACTTAGGCGACGGGAAAGTATTGAAAAATACTCCCACGGAAGCCGATCTAATTGGTGCAGAAAAGTCGCTCATGGTTATTGCAGACCAGATACTCCTAGCCCTTACCACCGATGAGTGGAAACCTAAACCATCGCGCCTATGTGATTGGTGCTCTTTCAAAGAAATCTGCCCAGCATTTACTACTTAGTGAAACCATTCTGTGTAGAGCTCATGAAGTTTCGATTCCGTTAACTGCTCTAATGAAGCCACCGTCCGTACTCGCTCACTCTCTTGTATCGGAACGATATGCGGAATTGCAACAACGCAGGCTCCACTAGCCATAGCGGCCCGTGTACCAGTTTCTGAATCCTCCAGGATTAAGCAGCGCTTAATATCTACATTCAACAACGATGCGGCCTTGAGGTATCCTTCTGGATCTGGTTTGGTTCTTGTTACATCATCGCTACTTATTGAAACATCAAAATGATGTGAAGCGAGATTACGTAATACTCCGTCGACTAACACCCGAGGGCTCGCTGAAACGAGTGCGAAATGTATCTGTTGCCTGGTTACTTCATCTAATAGTTGAAGAGCCCCTGGCATAAGAGGTGCGCCTTGTGACAATTTCTCCGCCATCAAATCTATAAGGGCTTGCGCAAAATATGGACCGTCTTTGGGATTCCCTGCGAGATCGTTCATATAGAGACCAATTCGTGGCATTGGTCCCCCGAGGCAGAAGGCTTGATGCTCGGATGTCCAGTCAAAATCGAACTGCGCCATCAACTCCTTCTCGGAAATGAGCCAGAGTGGTTCGGAATCAATAAGAGTGCCGTCCATGTCAAAAAGAACAGCATCAAAGGTTTGCGGTGACAAAGATTGGGTCCTTAATTAGCGTTGAAGTATTTTGCTTCCGGGTGATGGACGATGATTGCTGAGGTAGATTGTTCTGGATGTAGCTGGAATTCCTCTGAGAGTTCTACACCAATGCGACCTGGTTCCAGAAGTTCGCATAGTTGAACCTGTTGTTCTAGATCAGGGCATGCAGGATACCCAAATGAATAACGAGATCCTCGATAGCCTTGATCCAAGATACCTTGAAGATCTGCCGAGTCTTGATTCTTTACCTTCAACTCTTCGCGAATTCGCGCATGCCAATGTTCGGCAAGAGCTTCCGTTAGCTGAACTGATAAACCATGCAACTCTAGATATTCGCGATACGCGTTAGCCTCAAAGAGAGTCCCTGTTGCCTTGCTGACTTCATTTCCCATAGTCACAACATGAAAGGCCACAACATCGATTCGGCCAGATTCCTTGGAGGCAAAGAAGTCACTGATACACAATCGTCGATCACGTGATTGCCGCGGGAAACTAAAGCGAGTTCTTTCTTTACCTTTGAATTCGCCTTCATGATGCAAAATAACCAGATCATTACCCTCGCTGTAACATGGAAAATAGCCATAGACGACAGCAGCGTTAAGCCATCCTTTTGACAGTGTTTCGTTAATTAACGAACGTAACCTCGGACGCCCTTCATTCTCTGCCATCGTTTCATACTCGCCACGATTGCCTTTGAGTCCCCACTGACCCATGAAAAGAGCTCTCTCATCCAACATTCCCGAGTAATGAGCTAGTGGAATGCCTTTGACAATCCGACTCCCCCAAAATGGAGGTTCAGGAATATCTACGTTTTGGTCAACGTCGCTACGAGTTGTATCTATCTCAGCAAGATCGGTATCGCGAACTACTGCGCGCACTCGTCTTTCCCTAAGAGGAGGAAGCTGCGCGCCCTCTTCTCCACGTTTAATTGCCATTATTGTGTCCATAAGACGTAATCCTTCAAATGCATCACGTGCATAGCGGACTTCACCTGGAAAGAGAGTTGCAAGATCTTGCTCTACATAGGCTCTAGTTAATGCAGCACCACCTAGAACAATGGGCCAGCGTTGATCTAGCCCACGTGAGGTGAGTTCTTGCAGGTTCTCTTTCATAATCACTGTAGATTTAACAAGTAATCCGCTCATCCCAATGGCATCGGCATTTGATTCTGTAGCGGCGTCAATAATCTGATTGATTGTCTGCTTGATACCTATGTTGACGACTCGGTACCCGTTATTGGACAAAATAATATCTACTAAGTTCTTACCAATATCGTGAACATCGCCTCGTACGGTGGCAAGAACCATTACTCCCCTGCCGTCAGCGCTCGTCTTTTCCATGAAAGCTTCCAGATAGGCAACGGCTGTTTTCATAACTTCGGCGCTTTGCAATACGAAGGGGAGTTGCATCTCCCCCTTGCCAAAGAGTTCGCCGACAACCTTCATTCCTTCAAGTAAATGTTCATTGATGATGGCTAGAGGTTCCATCCCCTCGTCCATCGCGGTTTGGAGATCAGCTTCTAGACCAACTTTTTCGCCGTCAATAATTCTGCGGGCAAGTCGTTGAGTCAATGGAAGAGAGGCTAACTCGGCTGCTCTAGTTAAACGAGAGGATGTAACTTCAACACCTTCGAAAAGCTGCAAGAACAATGTAAGTGGGTCATAAATGCATTCTTCGCCGGCATACTGGCGTCTGTCATAGATGAGGTCGAGCGCTACTTCGCGCTGGCGATCTTCAATACGGTTCATAGGTGTAATTTTTGACGGGTGAACGATCGCGGAATCCAAACCTGCATTTACACATTCATGAAGGAAAACCGAGTTCAAAACAATGCGAGCCGCCGGATTAAGTCCAAATGAAACGTTGCTGACGCCCAGGGTTGTTTGAACCTCTGGAAACTCTTCCTTCAATCTGCGAATAGCTTCGATTGTTTCAATTCCGTCTCGGCGAGTCTCCTCCTGACCAGTTGCCACTGGAAAGGTCAAGCAGTCGATGAGGATGTCGCCTGTATTCATTCCCCAATTTTCAGTGAGGTCTGTTATCAAACGACGGGCTACTTTCAATTTCCATTCGCAATCTCGTGCCTGACCGTCTTCATCAATGGTTAAAGCAACCACACACGCTCCATGCTCAATCACTAAAGGCATTACTTTGGCGAATCTCGAATTAGGACCATCTCCGTCTTCGTAATTAACGGAGTTAATGACGCTACGTCCTCCGAGGCACTCTAAGCCAGCCTTAATTACTGCAGGTTCGGTTGAATCCAAAACAATAGGCAGAGTAGATGTAGTAGCAAATCTACTTGCAAGTTCTTGCATATCCGCCACACCGTCGCGACCAACGTAATCGACGGAAAGATCGAGCATATGTGCGCCATCGCGGATTTGGTCTCGCGCAATTTCCACACACGTTTGCCAGTCTTGAGCTATTAGTGCATCACGGAAAGCACGCGATCCGTTTGCATTAGTACGTTCACCAATGGCCATATAGGTGAGCTCTTGTCTAAATGGCACGTACTGATAGATAGATGAAGCGCCAGCGGCAATACTTGGTGTGCGCTCTTTAGGTTTGATCCCATCTAAAACTTTGACTACAGCACTCATGTGTTCTGGAGTCGTTCCACAACATCCACCCACAAGTGAAACTCCGTATTCGCGTACAAAGGATTCCAGCGCCGTAGCCAATTGAGTTGGCGTGAGTGGATAAGTGGCACCGTTAGGTCCAAGAACAGGCAATCCTGCATTAGGCATAACGGAGATACCGATACGCGCTGATTGACTCAAATACCTCAGATGCTCAGACATTTCGGCAGGTCCTGTTGCGCAATTTAAACCGATGAGATCAATATCTAAAGGCTCCAGGGCGTTGAGTGCGGCACCGATTTCAGAACCTAAGAGCATCGTTCCGGTAGTTTCGACCGTTACTTGTGCAATCAAAACTACATCGCGCCCAGATTCTTTAATTGCTAGCCGTGCGCCATTTACCGCGGCCTTTGCTTGTAGTAGGTCCTGTGTTGTCTCAATCAAAAGTCCATCAACAAGCGCGTCGGTTAATCCCTTAGATGCCTGATAGTAGGAATCGCGAAGTTTTTCGTATGTTGTGTGGCCCAAGGACGGCAATTTTGTACCAGGTCCGAGTGAACCTAAAACATAACGAGGCTTCGAATCCGTACTAAAAGCATCAGCGCTCTCACGCGCTAAGCGACCACCAGCAAAAGCCAATTCGTAAATACGATCTTCAATTCCGTATTCAGCCAGATTCGCCCAGTTAGCCCCGAAAGTATTTGTTTCAATTGCGTTGACGCCAACATCTAGATATTGCTCATGGACGGAACGTACAAGTTCAGGTCTACTTACATTGAGGATTTCATTGCAACCCTCATGATTTTGATAGTCATCCAAGGTTGGATTTGCGGCCTGCAACATCGTTCCCATTGCGCCGTCAGTGACGACCACGCCCTGGGCAAGGGCTTCTCGCAAGGTAGCGCGAGGCGTAATGGAGGATGTCGTCACTGGCGTAACGGTACCGTAAAGTGCTCTCGTGGAGATATTTCAGATACCCGCATTGCGGAATCCGAGGATGGTTATTGCCTTTGGAGGCTGGAACGATGCCGGAGAATGTGCAACAGATGCGATTACTCATTTGATGCGCACCTGGCCCTCCTCGCTTATCGCTGAAGTGGATTCGGAAGATTATTACGACTATCAAGTAAATCGTCCGATGGTGAGTTTGGATGAGACATCTCATCGCATACTCACATGGCCAACAACAAAGATTTTCGCCATACCAACGCCGCATCTACCATTTGATCTAGTTGTTGTTGAAGGTATTGAGCCTTCTATGCGATGGAAATCCTTCTCTCACGAGATCATGGATCTCGCTGATGACCTAGATGTCGCTTTAGTTGTCACGCTCGGAGGATTGTTGGCAGATACTCCTCATAGTCGTCCGATAGATATCAGTATCACTGGCGCTAATCAAGAAATTTCACATCGTCTCAATGTTGAAATGAGTCGATATGAAGGTCCGACAGGAATCATTGGAGTTCTTCAAAGCGGAGCGCTGAGACGCGGTATCGACGCTATCTCGCTATGGGCTCCGGTCCCTCATTACGCCTCAGCCTCTCCATCTCCTAAAGCAACGCTGGCTCTTCTCGGGGCGTTAGAGGATTCTCTCTCAATAACTATTCCCAGTGGAGATCTACCGGAGGAGTCAACGAGCTGGCAAAACAGTGTCGATGAATTAGTAAATGAAGATAGTGAGATTTCAGATTACGTTAAACAATTAGAAGCCTCTAAGGACGAGACTCAACTGCCTCAAGCTACCGGAGAAGCGATTGCTAAGGAATTCGAGCGCTACCTTCGCCGACAAGAAGAAAAATAACTAGATTGCGATTCCTAACAGTAAATCTAGCGCTCGAGCCAACTCTCCAGGGGAGCCTAATTGATCGCCAGCTTTGATTATTTCTGTAACAGAACACCATTCTTCAAGTGCACGAAATACGCTGGGTGTATCGAGATTATCACTGAGCGCATCAATCATCTTCTGTATAACTGGATCAGTTGGGGCAACTTCAGGACGAGATAGAAGCAAACGAAGTTTGATCAACAAGTCATCTGCCCGTGTAAGTAATTCTTCGTGCCACATGCGATCTTCGGCGTATCGACCTGACAAGAGCGCTAAGCGAATTGCCATCGGGTCGCACCCTTGCATAATCATTCTGGAAACAAAAAGGAGATTACCTTTACTCTTACTCATTTTTTCGCCATCTAAACCGATCATGCCGGCATACATATAAATGCGCGCATAATCGCGCTTGCCGAGGATTCGTGACTGTGCAGCGCCCATTTCATGATGAGGGAAGAGAAGATCGCTTCCTCCCCCTTGAATGTCAATCATGAATTCAGAAGAGGCGTTCAAAGGTAAATATGCAAGTGCGATAGCGCAACACTCAATGTGCCATCCTGGTCGACCCTCTCCAAATGGTGAAGGCCACGCTGGTTCACCTGGACGTTGTAGCTGCCAAACCAAAGCATCCAAAGGCTGCTTCTTGCCGACTCTCTTGGGATCTCCCCCGCGTTCTAAAAAAATTTCAATCATCTTCTCTTGCGACAAGTGCGAACGGCTTCCAAATTTTTCATCCGAGTCAACAGTGAAATACAGATCACCATCGACGGAATAGACAGTATCGGCTTCTTGAAGAGATTGAATCGAATCAATAATAAGAGGAATCGCTTCAACCGCACCGATATAGCTTTGAGGTGGAATCACATGCAGGTCAGCCATGTCTCCACGGAAAAGATCAATCTGGGAATGCGCCAAATCCTCCCAATCAACACCATCTCGAAGTGCGCGTTCTAGAAGCGGGTCATCGATATCAGTAACATTTTCTACGAAATTCACTTTTTTTCCCATTGCGGTGAGATAGCGATTAACCAAATCGAACGTTATATACGTTGCGGCATGGCCCAAATGCGTCGCATCGTACGGAGTGATTCCACATACATACATTGAGTACTCTGCTTTATTGGGCAACGTAACGGCCGTACCTGAGGCAGAGTCATGCAAAGAAAGCATTGGGAAGACAAATCTAGAATCAATAGGCGGCAAATACACATCAGACCAAGATTTCATGTCACCATCCTAAGGGAAATTAGAAAGCCGGCCATGGCACAGGGGGCCATTCTTGAGAGGGTTGAGGAAATTCCTTCGAATCAATCAAACGATTAATGCGGATAATCGTGGCATCAATCTCAGAGGCGGTGATTAACTCTTCCAATATAGGTTTCAGCTCCCCATCTATAAGAAGCAGAAGGTTCTCTAACTGCGCTATTTCAATCTCGGTCAAAGGGTTTCCCGCCCATTGCCACAAAACGGTGCGAAGTTTATCTTCAGTATGGAAAGTAACTCCATGGTCACATCCAAGAACTTCCCCAGAGTGAGTTGGAAGCAAGTGACCTATCTTGCGATCTGTATTATTGATGACAGCATCAAATAGCGCCATCTTCCTCAACTCCGGGTTATCCAGTGAAAAAAAATTCATCAAATCAATGGACTCGTCAATATCAATCCATTCTTGAACCATTCCAAGTCCAAATGGTCCTTCTCTTAAAAGCGTATAAGGCACAACGTTAAACCCACCGTAGGAACTGATGACATAAGCCGCAAATTCGCGTTGCGCTAGAGTGCCATCGGGGAAATCCCACAATGGTCTCTCACCGGCCACAGGTTTATATATGCATTCAATCTGATGGTCTTCAGCAGTGACGCTCGCTAAGAGCGTTGCATTCGAAGCATCGATAAGACGTCCAGTAACTGACATCTCCCCGAATTGCAGAACCTTCTCTCTATCTTCTATAGCCATTAGCCCTCGGACACAGATGACCACGTGGATCTAACGGCAATCCGCAGAAGGGACAAGGCAACCGTCCAGCATTGACTACAGCCAACGACCTCTTAGCAAATGCATCGGCTTGAGCTGGCGTTAAAACTACTCGGAGAATATCTGGAGCGTTCTCGTCATCATCATCCAATAATTCATCGTTATCGGCATCGCCCGGTGTGACTCCTTGGAGCTCAATGGAAATCAATTGACGATCTGAAACCCATGTCAGAGCTATAACGCCAACACGAAATTCCTCGAGGATAGGTTGTTCCAAAGGCAACTCGTCTACTGGTTCTTGGGGTCCAGTGTGGATTCTAAAGGAGGGATCAAGTCGTTTAAGTTCGCGCAATAGCAGCGCAATACGTTCGGCAATGGCAAGCACTTGAGCCTTCTCAGCGACTACGGAAGTCACCCTTGCGCCATTTCTTGCTTGGAGAAAGAAAGTACGCTCCCCCGGACCGCCAACAGTGCCAGCTATGAATCGTTCAACGGGATCAAAAGTAAAAATGGTTCGCATCTATTTACGACCGTTCACTTTTTTTAATCCCTCGCCGCCGCCTACAAGCAATCTCTTTGAGTGCTTGCTTGCAAGAATTTCATTGATGGAATTCGACGAATTATTCATAACGAGCAATCTAGGTCGGGCGTTAGATAGATCCACTATTGAGATTGACGCGGGATCGATGACAATCCTTTGAAAATCATCTAGGGCCATACCTAAACACGAGGCAATGATGGCTTTGATGACATCTCCGTGAGAAACGATAACAACATGACCTTTCCCGCGTTTAGCTGCAGATTCGGTCACAGATTTCATAGCTCGAACTTGCATCGCTCGCATTGATTCGCCCTGCGGGAAAGTGACTTTAGAAGGGTTTTCTTGAATGGTTTTCCATAAAGTCTCCTTCGATAAGGTCTTCAACGTGCGACCCGACCAGGTTCCATAGTCCATTTCGTTTACGCCTTGGTCGATTACAACCTTGGAGCCGTTGCCCGTAGCCCACGGTTCAATTGTTTCGGCGCAGCGAATCATGGGACTAATACGTACGCTTTTAACTTCGAAGTCTCCGAGACGAGTTGCCAACTTCTTCGCTTGCTTCTTGCCTTGAGTGCTCAGATGAATGTCAGCGATTCGACCCGAAAGAATCCCTGCTGCATTAGCGCTTGAGTGGGCATGACGAATAAGGACAACCAATGTCATCTAAGAAACCGAAAATCTAATTCCATAAGGTGAAGGTTATCGGTCTTTTTTGACTCCCGCCGTGCAACTCTCGACTAGTCTCTTCATATGGAAATTCGTCGCGCCGGCAATAGCGGTCTTTCGGTCTCCCGTTTAGGTCTGGGAACCTGGACCTGGGGTCGCGACACCGATGAACATGAAGCAGCTGATCAGTGCCGCACCTATTTAGATGCCGGTGGAAACTTTCTCGATACTGCCGCGACATATGGAGAAGGCGATTCCGAAAGAGTCATTGGCGGCCTCATTGGAACTCTCTTCAAGAGAGACGACGTTGTAATCGCCACGAAAGCGGGAATTACTTCTGTAGATGGAGAACGTATCAAGAACACTTCCCGTCACTCACTCATTGCCGAACTTGATAAATCCCTCGTTCGTCTTGGAACGGATTTTGTTGATCTGTGGCAGATTCACGTATGGGATCCAACCAATCCGCTCGATGACACATTGTCAGCCCTTGATTATGCCTATGCATCGGGCAAGGCACGTTACGTCGGAATTTCGAATTATTCTGGATGGCAAAGTGCGCGTGCAATCACTCGCCAAGAGGATTTCCCGAGTAAGGCACCCATCGCCACAATTCAAAATGAATACTCTCTTCTCAATCGCCAGATTGAGGCCGAAATAATCCCTTGCGTCACAGAACTTAACGTTGGATTGTTGGCATGGTCGCCACTAGGTCGAGGCGTATTAACGGGAAAGTACCGAAATGGAACTCCCAGTGATTCACGATCAGCAAGTTCTCACTTCGCAGCATTTGTTTCACCATATCTGGATGACCGAAGCAGTCGAATTGTTGAAGCTGTCTGTGTTGCCGCCGAAGGACTTGGCTTCTCTCCTTTAGAAGTTTCACTAGCTTGGGTACGTGA
>QYPT01000053.1 GCA_007280125.1 Streptomycetaceae bacterium
CTGTTCACTTGCCGCTATCTGCTGAAGCGCAAGCTGAAGCTCGCGTGTTGATGTTGTCTTCAAACAACATTTTGTCTCCTGCTAACGGCCGTCCAATTACTACACCAACACAGGACATGGTTCTTGGCCTTTACTACCTCACCAGTCTTCGCGAAGGCGAAATTGGAGAAGGTCGTGCATTTGGTTCTATCGCAGAAGCGATCATGGCATTTGATCAAGGATCAGTGACATTGCAAGCAAAGGTCAAGATTCGTCTTGATGCTTCCAATGGACTTGATGGATCAGAGTCAATCACTCGCGAAACAACACTTGGTCGTGCATTGTTTAATGCTGCACTGCCTGCTGATTACCCATTCGTTGATTATGACGTCAAGAAGGCACAACTCGGAAAGATTGTTGAACAGCTTGCCGAGTTCTACGCAAAGGTCACCGTTGCTGCAACGCTAGATTCGTTGAAGGAACTTGGTTTCCATTGGGCCTCACGCGCCGGTGCAACAATCGGTATTGAAGATGTTGTAACACCTGCTGGTAAAGCAGACATCTTGAAGGAATCTGAAGGCAAGGCCGAGAAGGTTGAAGGCCAGTATGAGAAGGGTCTGATCACTGATGACGAGCGTCGTCAAGAATTGATCGAGATCTGGACTCAAGCCACTAAAGATGTCGGCGAAATCATGGAAGAAAACTTCAAGAGCTCACGAAACAACCCAGTCTGGATGATGGTTGATTCTGGCGCTCGTGGAAACATGATGCAGATTCGTCAGATCGCAGGTATGCGTGGACTTGTAGCTAACCCAAAGGGTGAAATTATTCCTCGCCCAATCAAGTCCAACTTCCGTGAAGGCCTCTCAGTTCTTGAGTACTTCATTTCTACACACGGTGCCCGTAAGGGTCTTGCTGATACAGCGCTTCGTACCGCTGACTCGGGTTACCTAACCCGTCGTCTCTGCGACGTTGCGCAAGATGTCATCATCCGTGAAGAAGATTGTGGAACCGATCGCGGACTTACATTTGTGATTGCAGAAAAGAACGCTGCTGGCGTTCTGACTAAGCATCGCGATGTTGAGACTTCTGTTTACGGTCGCAGCCTTGCTGAGCCAATCGAAATCGATGGCAAAGTAATTGCTGCTGCTGGACGCGACATGGGCGATCTCATTATTAATGAGATCATCGCTGCTGGCGTTTCAGAGTTGAAGATCCGCTCAGTTCTTACGTGCGATAGCAAGGTCGGACAATGTGCAATGTGCTACGGCCGCTCATTAGCTGCTGGCAAGATTGTTGATGTCGGCGAAGCTGTTGGAATCATTGCTGCACAATCAATTGGTGAGCCAGGAACGCAGCTAACAATGCGTACCTTCCACACCGGCGGTGTTGCAGGAGATGACATCACACACGGTTTGCCTCGCGTCGTCGAACTCTTCGAAGCTCGCACGCCTAAGGGCGTTGCGCCAATTGCTGAAGCAGCAGGCGTTGTCTCCTTCCGTGAAGACGCAAAGGGTCGCAAGATCGTCGTGACACCAGATGATGGTGGCGAAGAAGTTGCATACCCAATCATCCGTCGTCAGAAGTTGCTTGTAGAAGAAGGACAGCGCGTTGAAGTTGGCCAGAAGATGGTCGTCGGCGCAATTGATCCAAAGCAGGTGCTTCGTATTCTTGGACCTCGTGCAACACAAGTTCACTTGGTTAACGAAATTCAAGAGGTCTATCGCTCACAGGGCGTAGGCATCCACGATAAGCACATCGAAGTAATTGTTCGCCAAATGCTCAAGCGCATCACTGTTCTTGAAGCAGGAGATTCCGAACTTCTTCCTGGTGAACTCGTAGAACGTGGTCGCTTTGAAACTGAAAACCGTCGTGTTGTTTCAACCGGTGGAAAAGCAGCTTCAGGTCGCCCAGAGTTGATGGGTATCACTAAGGCATCACTTGCCACCGAGTCATGGCTATCGGCCGCATCCTTCCAGGAGACGACCCGAGTTCTGACAGATGCTGCACTTTCTGAGAAGAGCGATCCACTGCTCGGTCTCAAGGAGAACGTCATCATCGGCAAGCTCATCCCTGCAGGAACTGGCCTTGCCCGTTACCGCAACATTCGGGTTGAGCCAACTGAGGAAGCAAAGGCAGCTGTTTACGCCGCCTACGACGAGTACGACTTCACTCCATTTGAATCACAAGGTTCAGGTGAGGCAGTTCGTCTCGATGAGTTCGAGGTTCCTCGTTAAAAAGCATTAGATAAAACAGCCCCTTCACTTCGGTGAGGGGGTTGTTTTGTTTTTCGGGCAATTAGTCACATGATTAGCAGATGAGCGAACTCAATTACAACACCTTCTCGATTACAGCCCGCTGCGAACGTACTGGTCAACTTGGCACTGCAGTTGCAACGAAATTCATTGCAGTGGGGGCGCTATGTTCATTTGTAAAGAATGGTGTTGGTGCAATCTCAAGTCAGGCATATATCAATCCGTACTTGGGAATTTGGGGATTGGAGTATTTGTCTCAAGGATATTGCGCGCAGGAGACTTTGGAGTATTTGAAAGAATGCGATGGAGGAATTAACTTTCGTCAATTTGCGATCGTAGATAAATGGGGAAATAGTGCCGCATTTACTGGAGAAAACTCTGATACTTGGCACGGAGATCTAGTTGGCCGAAATTATGCACTTGCAGGAAACAGGTTAGTAAGTGGCGAAACATTAGAAGCGATGAAGGTAAGTTTTGAAAACAGTTCCGGGCAAGCTCTTAGTCAGAGACTATTAATTGCACTTAAAGCTGGGCAAAATGCGGGAGGCGATAAACAAGGTCATCAGTCGGCGGCCGTGAAAGTCTATGGAGCTCAAGATTTTCCAATAATGGATCTTAGGGTTGATGAGCATCCTGAACCTGTAGATGAGCTGATGCGCCTATTTGCTATCGCGCAAGAAATTTTGGAACCGCTCATTCATGCGCTACCAATACCCCAAAATGAAACGAAATCATTTGAATTTCAACGCTCTCGTCTGAATTCAGATGGAAATCACGAAAGCTTTTGAACTTTAATGGCTCGTTCGAGCGAGTCACGAGCTTCTAGAACTAGCCTTCGAAGCCCACTTGGTGCATCCCTGCCGGCGCCGTTTAACCAATAATTAGTTTTTGTCAGAGTGGATTCTGAAGTCAGAAAACGTGGGTATGCCAATTCTGCGAAGCTTGAGGCCGACTCAAATGAATTTCCTCCCCACATCACTAGTAGTTGGCTGAAGTATCTATCCACAAAAGCCTCTGAAAATTCATGCTGAGTCGAAAGATGAAATCCGCGCATCATGGCTTTACGGATATCAGTTGCTACTCGTTGATCTGTAATAGTTTTCCACGCTAATTCCTTAGAAGTAAGTAACGGGATTGCGGCAATTGCCAACGAATGCGCAAGTTGACCCAAAGTTGATGGATCTGCAGTTAATTCTTTATCGAGTTGTTCGCGAGAGTAAAGTCCGCGCTCGACAAGTGCTTGGACAAGGTGCCAGCGAAGATCCACGTCAATCACTAATCCATTGAGTCCACCATCTAGAAGATTAGTTATGCGGGCATTTTGTTCAGTGGAAATTGCTAGCGAAGCAAATGCTTTGGCTGATTGAAGTTGGAGGTCTCCACCAGGTAGCGAGGTATCCATAATTGATTCCAGAACTTTCGCAACACCCATACGCAATTCATGGCGATCTTTATCATGGGTGAAAAGATTTACTACCGTTCCAAGTTGATCGGTGATGATAGAAAAAACAGTGACGTCATCCTCTGCGGGTAATCCAGAGCTAGCGATTTCAATGAAGTCCCTGGATGAAATTTCAGCATCACGGACCATGTCCCAGGCTGCTCCCCAACACAGTGCGCGCGTTAGTGAATCGCTAATTTTCCCGAGATGGAGTTTGAGTGTGCTGAGTGAATCTTCGTCGAACCTTATTTTTGCATAAGTGAGATCTTGGTCATTTATTAGGAGTAAGTCAGCAGTTTTCTCTCCAGATAGTTCACTCACTTGAGTAAGAGGGCCGGCAACATCTAGTTCGACAGATCTACGAATCTTTATTTCATTGCCGACTAGGTCATATAAGCCCACCGCCAAGCGATGCGGACGAAGCTCTGTAGAGTCGACAGGCATGAGAGGTGTTTCCTGAATAATCGAAATAGAAGAGTAGGAACCGTCTTCAATTGTGAGTGCGGGACGCAATGTATTCACGCCGGCAGTTTGTAGCCAAGTCTTCGCCCATGAAGTGAGGTCGCGGCCACTGGTGAGTTCGAGCTCATGAAGCAAATCAGCCAGTGTCGTGTTGGAGAAGGCATGCTTAGCGAAATAGTTGCGGAGGCCAAGAATGAAATTATCGCGTCCTACGTGAGATACGAGTTGTTGTAGCGCTGATGCGCCTTTCGCGTAAGTAATTCCGTCAAAGTTGGTATTGGCTTCTTCAATGTCTTTTACTGAAACCACAATAGGGTGCGTAGAAATCAGTTGATCCTGATTGTAAGCCCAGGTTTTCTCTTTTGAGTTGAAACTCGTCCATGAACCTTTGAAATCGGTGGACTCATCTACTGCTAGATATCCAGCCCATTCAGCAAAGGATTCATTGAGCCAAAGGTCATTCCACCATTGCATCGTCACGAGATTTCCAAACCACATATGAGACATCTCATGCATGATGGTCATGGCTCGGTTCTTACGCATTTGCTCAGTTGCCTTGCTACGGAAAACAAATTTCTCTTCTTTAAAAGTTACTGCACCAACATTTTCCATAGCGCCCCAGTTGAAGTCAACGACGGCAATCTGGTCATACTTATCGAAAGGGTAGCCCAATCCAAAAACTTTTTCGAAGAATGCGAAACCCTGTTTGGTGACCTTGAAGATTTCATCTGGGTCTAGTTGCTCGGCCAAAGATTTGCGACAATAGATTCCGAGAGGAATATTTTTTTCACCCACGTATTGATCGTGCACATGATGGTATGGCCCAGCAATAAAAGCGGTGATGTAGGTAGCAAGTCGAGCTGTGGGTGCGAATGTGCAGAGCGAATACAACTCATCTATTTCTTCGCGCGACACAAGCGGGCTATTTGAAATTGCTTCCCAATGACGCGGAACAATGGCGCTGAGAGTGAGTGTTGCTTTCAAATCCGGTTGATCAAAACATGCATACACATGGCGCATCAATGCAGGTGCGCCTTGGGTGTAGAGGTAAGCCTGGCCATCCAATGGATCAACCGAATATTGCAGGCCTTCTCCATTTTTGGAAAAGATCGCGTTCATTTCAATAACGAGTTCATTCTCCAGGGCGAGGTTGGGCAGAAATACGCTCTCGCCGTCATAGTGATAGGTATCGATGGGAGAGCCGTTCAACGTAGCCGAAATGATCGAATGGGCTGGGGCGTCTATGAAGGTGGAGTACCCAGCCTGAGTTGAGGTGAAATGGACCACTGATTTGGAGTAGAAAGTGGTCAATCCGGGGACGATATTGAGCGTGACCGTATAGCTCTCGACCCACAGATGGGCAGAGCGCTCGCTCGCCTCGAGGCTAGATATGTTTAAACCGGACATTTCGCCCCTTTTGGAGTTAGATAGCGCCCCGATCGGGGCGCGGATTCACCAACTCCGCACTGTATTAGCCCAGAGCGCCCCTGTCATCACAGAAGAAAATCCATAAACACTCGGCGAGTCTTTGCCGGTATTTGGGAGAGAAAAGGAGTACAAGAAGGCCGTTTTGACGCTGGTATCCGATGTGGGTTACTCTCACGCCCTGCTCTTTTTTAGAGCTTATCGGCTACGCCCTGCTAATTATTTAGTAGGGAACTTCGCGCGAATCGGGCAACACACCCGACCGCGTGGGTCGGACGATAAGCGCAAAAAATCGCAGTACCGAAAGACGCAGATGTCGAATGACATTGCGCGTCGCGCCGAATGGAGAAGCATGCCAACAATTCAGCAGCTAGTACGTCGTGGTCGCGCAGAAAAGATCACGAAGACAAGCACACCTGCGCTAAAGGGGAGTCCACAGCGTCGCGGTGTATGCACACGCGTTTATACAACAACACCGAAGAAGCCAAACTCTGCACTTCGTAAAGTTGCACGCGTTCGTCTTACTAGCGGTATGGAAGTTACTGCATACATTCCAGGCGAAGGTCACAACTTGCAAGAGCACTCCATTGTTCTCGTTCGTGGCGGTCGTGTTAAAGATCTTCCCGGTGTTCGTTACAAGATCATCCGCGGATCACTAGATACACAAGGTGTCAAGAATCGTAAGCAGTCTCGTAGCCGTTATGGCACCAAGAGAGAGAAGAAGGCTTCCTAATGCCACGTAAAGGTCCTGCGGTCAAATCACCAGTAGTTGCAGATCCCGTTTACAACTCACCAGTTGTCACTGCACTCATCAATAAAATTTTGCTTCACGGCAAGCGCTCCACTGCTGAATCAATCGTGTACAACGCGCTTGAAGGTTGCCGTGCGAAGACACAGATTGATCCAATCATCACTCTTAAGCGCGCGCTAGATAACATCAAGCCAACTGTTGAAGTTCGCTCACGCCGTGTTGGTGGAGCTACTTATCAGGTACCGGTTGAAGTTAAAGCTGGACGTTCAACAACTCTTGCTCTTCGTTGGTTAGTTGATTTCTCTCGTGCACGTCGCGAAAAGTCAATGGCAGAACGCCTTACCAATGAATTGATTGATGCAAGCAATGGTCTTGGTGCAGCTGTAAAGCGTCGCGAAGACACACACAAGATGGCTGAAGCCAACACGGCTTTCGCTCACTATCCCTGGTACTTCCCCAA
>QYPT01000048.1 GCA_007280125.1 Streptomycetaceae bacterium
AATTTAGAGATTGCATAAGAGTAGTAATCGACTCCTCTTTCATTTTCAACGAAGAGGTCATGCAAAACACCTTCGAAGGTCCATCCTGCTTTTTCGAATGATTTACGCATCGCCAAATTGTCTTCTGACGTAGATCCTTCAAGGCGGTGATGTCCTTCATCAAATGCATATTCTGCAACGGCCTTCAGTGCCTGGGTACCAATTCCCTTGCCACGAGATTCTGGCGCGAGCTCCAGCCCCATGTGTAGTGCACCTGTTGGCATTGTGAAGTCGCAATGCCTCAGCTGCATATCCCCCACCAAAACTCCATCGGATTCAATCGCTAAATGCAGATAGTGATTGATCCACTGCCCCGAACCCTCAAAACGTTCCCGGAAGCGCTCTTTCTTCTCGGGAGTTTCTAATTCACGTATCTCGCACGCTAATTCAAATTCATCAGCGCGGTAAGGGCGAACAACTACGTGATTGATTGTGACGGACATTTACAATGCAAACTTTCTTAGCGCGTCACCACTAAGTCTAAATACAGTCCACTCATCCATAGGTTCAGCACCTATTTGTTTATACAGATCAATCGATGGCTGATTCCAATCCAATACCCACCACTGAAATCTTTCGTAATCGCGCTCGATGGCTATGGCTGCCAACTTCTTCAAAAGTGCCATTCCATAGCCTTTTCCACGATGCTCTTGTAAAACAAAGAGATCTTCAAGATAGAGACCTGGTTTGCCAAGCCACGTTGAATAATTAAGAAACCAGAGGGCAATGCCGACAACTTTTCCATCTACTTCGGCAACATGACAGAAAGCGACTGGGTTCTCCTGGAAAAGTGAGGCACCAATTTCTGTCGATGTCGCAAAGACTTCCTCTGGGGCTTTTTCATAAATTGCCAACTCGTTAATGAGGTGCATGATCGCATCTTCATCACCAGGAATAGCTTCACGGATAATCATTATTTACCTCTCGTCGAAAGCGCAGATGCGATAAAACTAGACTTCAAGGGTAACAAGGGCATGATGCATGCATTAAATGAATGGTAAATATCGGGTTTTCCTGGCCACATACTTTCACTTGGTTGGTTATTTGTATCCAATTCATGATGCCACGAACCCAATTGCTTGTCCAAAACATGCTCATCTATATAAGCCCACCACATGTCGTAATCCTTGAGATATTTGCTCTCACCAGTGATTTTCCACAGAGTGTATGCAGCCATGACGGCCTCTGCTGCTACCCATTGCATGCGAGAGCGGACAACTGGAACGCCCTGCCAATCAATTGTGTAGACAAAACCAGGCGCGCCATCAACGTTCCAACCTTGAGTTTTGCCGGTCTCATAGAGTCCCTTGGCGCTTTCAATTACCCATTCAAGAGATGGATCATGAGGTTGCTTTTGGAGTTGAAGTTGAAGAATTAGCCGTGACCACTCAAAGAGATGTCCGATTGTTACGCCATAGGGTTTAAATTGATCGGCAGGAGTGTCGGCATTGAACTCTTTTAGAATTTCCCACTTGTCGGAGAAATGTTCCGGCAAGAACCAGTTATTCGAACGAGCAAATTGATTGATAGCGCGAGTGGCGATTGATACCGCTCTATCGTGAAACCTCATTTCCCCTGTGACATCGAATGCCGCAGTGAAAGACTCCACGGCATGCATACTTGCGTTTATGCCTCGGTATGAATCTAAGTGCTTGAAAGAGAGATCCCATTGGTCTCGCACCATATTGAATTCTTCATCCCAATAATACTTATCCATAATCCCTGTCGCTTCAGAGAAAATCTCTTGAGCAAGGGGGTCTTTCATTGCGAGCCCAGTGGCAGAAGCAAGAATCACAAAGTCATGGTCGTAAGCTGATTTGTTTTCGCCAATTGGTGCACCTTGCAATGTGATGGCGCTAAAGAAGCCACCGTTTTCCTTATCGTGAAAATTGTTTTTCAGCGCCCTTAAACCATGGGTCACAAGATGCTTGGTGTCAGAAAGTTTAAGAATGTCCGCAAGGCCAAATATTTCAATCATTCGCGCTTGGATATAGACCTGTCTTGGCATTGAAAGATCAACAACTCCATGCAGGTCCATGTACCCAAAACCAGCACTTGGCATTACAGAGCCTTCGCCAAATTCAAGTAGAGCGTTGGCTTGGGCTAGCAGATACTTTTCCCCATATGAAGTGAGGCCTGAAGAATCAAGTTCATTACTAGTCAGCATGTGCTTTAGCTCCTAAGCGGGTCAGGGAAAGTCTATGTGCAAAGCTTTCTTTTGACTCATAAGATGTGACATGCAAGAAACCTTGGGCTCTTTAGATGACGCATTACATCGAATCCAATCCCTTCTTGCCTCGTCAAATATCCGCACAGTGATAGGCGTTTTTGGTAAGCCTGGATGCGGCAAGTCCACTTTCTCCCATTACTTAAGTGAAAACCTTCCCTCTGAATTAGTGGCTATTGTCCCTATGGATGGGTTTCACTTGAGCAATAAAGTCCTCGCCGAACTTGGACGAACAGAGTACAAAGGAGCACCCGATACCTTTGATGTTATGAGTTTTGCGGCGCTGTTGCGGAGAATTCGAAATGAAAATGATTCTGTGATTTATTATCCAGTTTTCGACCGCACTATTGAGGAATCTATTGCTGCCCAAGGAAAAGTATCTGCCTCTATAAAGGTTGTCATAGTTGAAGGTAATTATTTACTTCATGACGAAGGCCCTTGGAGAGATATTGCTTCATTGCTGGATGAATCTTGGTATTTAGATTTACCAGATGAAGTGCGCGTTGAAAGACTTATTGAACGACATATTCGCTATGGAAAGAGTCCAGCCGATGCAGATGCCTGGGTGCGACGAAGCGATGAGAAGAATGCAGAGCTCATAGGCAAGTTAGCGAGTCGAGCAGATTTCGTCCTTAATCTGAATTAGTGGTCCCACAAAAGTCCAAAATGATGTTTTTAAGTGTGTTGGTAACAATCTCCAATGAATCCAAAGTTACCCACTCAGATGCCGCATGTGCCCCATCTCCATCGACGCCGAATAATAGGCATGGGATTCCTGCTTGATCAAGAAGGGCGCAATCGGTCCAAAATGGTTCGGCCCGAACATGTGGAACATGTCCGAGGGCATCGCCAAGATGTCGCATCGTTAACTGCGCAATCTCTGAATGTGGGTCAGCCTTAAATGAATTACGAGCTAGGCCAGCTATGAGTGTGTACGAGAAATCCTCCACTGAATTTGCTAGCCCATCGAGAATAGCTCTTAATTCTTCCTCAACGCTCTCTGAACTCTCACCAGGAATTGTTCTGCGCTCTAAAGTGATTCGGCATTGGGCTGGATAACTTGATGCCTCTTCCCCACCACTAATCACAGAGGCATGAACTGTGCCTGGACCAAGGATTGGATCAGGTTTTGTAATCAGTTCTTTTGCATAACCTTCAAGTGCAACTAAGAAATATCCAGCCTTTGCAATCGCATCAATTCCCAATTCAGGGCGACTCCCGTGCGCTGCACGACCATGTATTTCAACATCAAACCAGACAAAACCTTTATGCGACATTGTTACTTGAAGATAAGAAGGTTCAATAACTAAGCCTGCATCAGTCCTAAAGTGCTCAAGAACTTCTTCGGTTCCAAAGCTAGCTGCTTCCTCATCGGCAACGCATGCCACATAAATATCTCCGCTATGCCCACTTAGTTTGGCTTCTTTGGCGGCAATCATCATTGCTGCAATTCCGCCTTTCATATCAAAACTTCCGCGGCCAAACATCTTGCCATCCCTAACAACCGGGTCTAATCCGTTACCGTCATAACTTCCAAGGGAGACAGTGTCTATATGGCCATTGAGCATCAAGCTCTTTCCAGAGCCCGTACCTCGAGATATGCCAACAATTGATGGCCTGCCTGAGTGCTTTTCCAAGCGGTGCACTTCAAACCCATTAGTGGTAAACCACTGCTCAATGAAATCCCCAATGGCCGCTTCTCCTGCTGCCCCCACTACAAGGTCGGGATTCGATGAATCAATGCGTATTAACTGTGCAAGAAGCTCGGCTACTTCGCTCATAATTGTTCCTTAGAAAGTACTCGGTAGTGGGTTTGCTTGGAAACCTTCAGTGTTAATAAGTACAACATGTGAGCCACTTGTGATTGCTAATTCTTTTCGAGCGCTTTCATCACTAAGAAGTGCACGCAATCCCGCCAATGTTGCACCCCCGCAAGGACCTGAATCCACGCCATGTGCATTGAGTTCCTTGACTGCTACGGCACATTCCTGATCACCGATTGAAACTGCGGCACTGAGCCCGTTTCGTAGCAATGGCCATGCTGCCTCAGAGGGAGTTCCACAATTTAATCCCGCCATAATCGTTGGAGATGTCTCAACACTTGTTCGCTCATCACGGTGCAGGGACTCAAGAACGCATGCTGCCACGGTAGGTTCTACGCAAATTAACGCGGGATAAAACTTTGATGCGCCTCTGTAATGTGCAACAACGGCGTGGGCTAGTGAACCAACCCCAACTGGAATAACTACAACGTCGATTCCTGATGCACCAATTTGTTCATCTATCTCTGAACATAACGTTTGATAGCCCTCAACAATCCAGGCAGGAATATCTTCATATCCTTCCCACGAAGTGTCTTGGATTAGAACCGCACCTGAGACTGAATCAGAAAATACTTTCGCCTTATCAACAGCAAAGTCGTAAGACTCCTCAGTCCTATGAACAATCGCTCCTTCACTTTCAATCGCTGCAATCGCCTCTGGGCTTACTCCATAAGGAATAAAAATTTCTGCTTTACAACCCAGGTATTTTCCCATTCGAGCAACTGCACGTCCGTGATTTCCATCGGTTGCTGCTACTAACAAAGTTATTCCACTCTTACTAGCGCTCTCTTTAATTGCAGAAAAAGTAAGATCAGCTTCTGCAATGCCTAAGCGCTCTCCGTAAACTCGTGCAACTGCCCACGATGCTCCAAGTATTTTAAAGGCAGGTAAATCAAGGCGTGATGATTCATTCTTCACATGCAAACTTGCGATACCCAATTCATTGGCCAATTCAGGCAGGGAGATCAGCGAGCTCTGTGAAAACCCAGGGATTGACGCATGAAATTTCGGCGCCCAATTCTTTGTAGATTCATGGCGCCACGATTTGGCTTCTGGATGCAAGAAAGTAGGGAAGGAACTCATAAGGCGATATTAACCTGGTAAAGGCCTTCGGTAGAATCACACCATGGCTACGTTTAAGAGCTCAGTCCTTAGTCAGCTACAGGCCGAACTTCCGGCCATGGGTCAAGCAAAACGAGCCGCAGGTGCTCATGCATATATGAAAGGTATCGCTGCATTCTTGGGAGTTGCCACACCTGAGCGACGCTCTTTCGTTCGTGAAATGTGCAAAGAACTCAGCCCACCTAGTTCTGACGAGTTAGGCAAGACAGCTCGAGCCCTCTGGAAACTCGAACATCGCGAATATCAATACGCCGCTAATGATGTGATCTCAATCTTCGCTAAGCAATGCGACAAGTCATTCTTGGCCGACCATGTCGAATACCTGATTACTCATAAATCTTGGTGGGACACTGTTGATGGCTTAGGTGGAGTTGCAGTCTCTCCTCTCACCGTTAAATATCCGTCCGTTTCACTCATGCGAAAATGGAATAAGAGCGACAACATGTGGCTCAATCGTGCAGCTATCCAGCACCAGCGCGGACGCAAATTCGATACAGATATCCCGCTGCTTTTTGAGTTCTGCGATTATCACAGCGATAGAAATGAATTCTTTATCGCCAAAGCTATCGGCTGGGCCCTGCGTGATCTATCTCGAATAGATAATTCAGCCGTGAAGAGGTTCCTTAAAGATCACCCCAACCTCAATTGGGTAGCAGTGCGTGAAGCCAAGAAATTAGGCTTTAAGTAAAGTCCTTGTTCTTTTGATTGAAGAATTCCAACTCATTCCAAATGGCTAAACCAAATAACGCTTACTCGTCCCATTTGATTGATGCACAAATTTCCTAGCCCTACATTGCCGCCCATACCGCGTAAATACAAAGTAGGACGCGAAATCCAAATCAAAAGTCCATCGTTCTGAAAGAAAAAGCTTTCTTTGCTTGTGAATGAACTCCCAAAGACGTGTTGGTTTGAAATCACTCAAGATTGCCAGTGATCCTTCAATTAGGAATTCTTGGTTCGTTTTCTCTCGTTCTTGAATCATCCAACCCTTCTCCAGGATTTCGATATTTGTATCTTGTGGCTCTCCAGTCGGCCAAAGTCGAGCAAAGCCGCGTTTGATAGCTATCGGATATGCAAATCTCTCAAAGTAAGGAGTTAAGGCAAGATATCTCAGCCACCTGTTTGCCTCATCAAATTGGAATTCGGCATCGAAACCATCGGGTATGTGATCCCAACCTTCAATGCTCATGTTTCCTATCCTAAACTTAACAAGCGATAAAAGCGTGAAGCCTGGTCCTAGCTATCTCACCACTGTCATCACCATGTACGGAGGAGACAATGTATTCAATCTTCGCCTCGTCACAAATTTCAATGCAGAAAGTTCTGCTGTAATGAGTATGGAAAATCAAAGGTCGGCCGGTTGCCGGCATGTGGATAAACCAGAAGAAGGGTGAGGTATCTCCGAGTTAAATCACTCTAAGTTACTTTAGAACTTCTCAGAGTTCATAGAGAGTGATAATTACTTCCTGAAAGGGTGCGGCGTTGCAGATGTCTTAGGAACTCGCATCTTTGCAATCACACTTCCGGGAGAAGGATGGCAATACTGTGCAATCCCCAAATCTCCTGCAACGGATAAGAAGATGAAGGCATCCTCCATGGTGAATCCCCACTCATCGACTAACAACTTAGCCGCTTCCTCGCAGGCGTTCTGAAGTGCCTGGTCAATGCTGTCGGCAGTTGTGCCGTGTGTAATCCAAGAATCTGCCGTCTCGGTAATTGGCCATCCACCTGATTTACCTTTTATGAGATCCACTTTAATGATTGCGGTTCCACCAATTTCGACACCGGTACCAGAAATCTCACCATCACCCATCGAGGCGTGCATATCACCAATTGCTAATTGTCCACCCGGCTGGAAAACAGGAAGGTGAATCGTCGCTCCGATTCCATTCATGTTGTCATCCATATTTCCGCCGTGGCGGTTAGCCTCAAATGT
>QYPT01000039.1 GCA_007280125.1 Streptomycetaceae bacterium
ATCGTCTTCTTTCTAATTACGGTTGTTATTGATGCGGTTTTAGTCATTGCCACTCCTTTGATATTACGACGATTGATTGACGATGGCGTTATTCCTAAAAATGGTGCGCTAGTAACGCAACTTGCAATCCTTGTAGGAGTGTTAGCAATTGCTGATTCTCTTATGAGTGTTGTTGGACGATGGTTCTCCTCGCGCATAGGCGAAGGTTTAATCTATGACTTGCGATCTATTGTTTACTCGCATGTCCAGCGTCAATCGATTGCATTCTTTACTCGCACGCAAACTGGAGCACTGATCTCTCGAATCAACTCGGATGTAATCGGTGCTCAGCAGGCCTTCACTGCAACCCTGTCTGGAGTCGTGAGCAATGTCGTAAGTTTGGTCTTAGTCGTAATAACGATGCTGGTTTTGTCCTGGCAAATTACTGCGGTCTCGCTTGTATTACTTCCGCTATTCCTTATCCCGACGAAATGGGTGGGGAAACGTTTGCAGGGCCTAACTCGCCAGTCCTTCCAGCTCAATGCTGAAATGTCGAGCACAATGACCGAGCGCTTCAATGTTTCGGGAGCCATGTTGGTAGCTTTATACGGAGTACCTAAGCGAGAGTCGGATTATTTCTCAGGTAGAGCACGTCGGGTTGCTGATATTGGCATAACTATTGCACTTCTTAATCGTCTTTTCTTTGTTGCCCTGACCAGCGTTGCAGCGGTTGCGACAGCATTCGCCTACGGAATCGGTGGGCACTTAGCTATATCTGGTCAAGTTACCGTTGGAACACTTCTTGCGATTACTGCATTACTTTCTCGTCTCTATGGCCCTCTTACAGCGTTGTCAAATGTACGCATTGATGTGATGACTGCACTCTTATCTTTTGAACGCGTTTTCGAAGTACTTGATTTGCAGCCGATGGTCCAGGACCGCGCCAATGCACAGGTATTGATTCGCACTTCTCTTGGTGTAGAATTTGTAAATGTTGATTTCTCCTACCCACGCGCTAATGAGATTTCTCTAGCATCTCTGGAGTCAGCTGCTAAAGCGGAAACGGTTGAAAGTGGCGAAGTTCTAAAGAACATTTCATTTACGGCGGCGCCAGGAACTATGACTGCAATTGTTGGTCCATCGGGCGCCGGAAAGACAACGATAAGCGCACTCATACCTCGTTTGTACGATGTGACCGGAGGGGCAATTCATATAGGTGGGATAGATATCCGCGATCTAACGCTAGAAAGTTTGCGTGGATCAATCGGTGTTGTGATGCAAGATGCACATCTTTTCCATGAAAGCATTGCTGAAAATCTTCGATACGCAAAGCCTGATGCGACACTGTTGGAAATGCAGGAGGCATGTGAATCGGCGAGAATTTGGACACTTGTTTCATCCCTGCCGAATGGTTTAGACACGATGGTTGGCGAACGCGGACATCGTTTATCAGGTGGCGAGAAACAGCGCCTAGCAATTGCGCGCTTACTCCTTAAATCACCATCGGTTGTAATCCTGGATGAAGCGACCGCGCATTTGGATTCTGAGAATGAGGCACTAGTTCACGAGGCGCTGCGGTTGGCATTGAAAGGCAGAACAAGCATCGTCATCGCCCACAGATTGAGTACCGTGATGGAAGCGGATCAAATTCTAGTGATGGAGAATGGTTCTATCGCAGAACGGGGCACTCACGAGCAATTGGTTCGCGCTAAGGGGTTATATGCGGATCTGTATTCTCGGCAAGATTTATCTGGTCCTGCGTAATAGGAAGCGACCATAGATAACTAATCCGGCAAAGAATAACCATTGGAGTGCGTACGCCATATGTGGACCATCTGTTAATTCTGGCAAAACGACGGGCGCTTGTGGATTCATGGTCGCGTCAGAGACACTAATTAGATCTAGGTAATATTTTTCTGTTGTAACGGTGGTATTACTTTGCGCATTCCACTTTGATATGAGCTTCTTTGAACCCTCGTTTGAAATGGCAAAGAACGATCCTTGAGGTAATGAATTCTCTAGTCGCAATCGACCAACAATAGACACGACCTCAACCGAAGTCCTTGGTAGGTGAGGGGATTCAGTTGCAGTTGCACCTGGCGCTATCCACCCTCGATCAATCCAGTAATTCTTGCCAGACTGATCATGAAAAAGAGTGAGCAGATCAAAACCATATTTACCTTCGGAGTAGCGATTCCTTAACAAAATCTGATGTGATGGGTCGAATTCTCCGATTGTGGAGAGTTGACGCCATTCGATTTCCTTATAGTTTTCGCCGATTTGATTACTTGTGATTGGAGTTAACGAGACATGCGAGGCGATGAGATGATTTCTTTCATGTCGGTCGATACCTCTGTGATATTGCCATTGGCTAGCCCAACCACACAGAATCACTAAAGCAAGAGCGATCACAGTCAAGAAGAGAGAGGTCACAGGACCTTCACTTGATTGTGGAGTATTAGGAGAGGGCTTTGGGACCGTCATCAATGACTGCCGCTCCAGGAGCAATATTTTCGCGACCAGCATTTGCAATAACCACTGCGAAATAGGGGAGGAAGACGGCGCCGAATAGGGCTACCCAGCGATACGGGCTAGGGAGAATTACAGCTGCAATGAATGAGAATGTTCGCACCATCATGGAAATGAAGTACCTACGTTGACGTCCGGGCATCTCATTACTGAGTGCCTTTTGGGCGCTAGTAATATCGTGAATCTCCTCGGCCATGTATCAACCCTAGGCATGAAAAGAGAACTTTGCACTTCCAGAGCGGTTTTACCGCGTGTAAATTCTTACTTACGCAACAGTAGCCAGTAAGTTCTCTCCATGGCCCAAACATCCGCTCCAATCGCCCTCGTAACTGGCGCTAATCGGGGGATTGGCTTGGCGATCGCTCTTGAATTGAAGAGGGAGGGGTTTCACGTCGTTGTTACCCATCGATCAGCGCCGGCGCCGAAAGATTTTGATGCGGTAATCATGGATGTCACATCCAGCGAAAGTGTTGACGCTGCTTTTTCTGAGATTGAAAGTAAGTTTGGTGTTCCCGAAGTAATTGTTGCCAATGCAGGGATCACGAAAGATGGTTTAGTGATGCGCATGAGTGACGAAGACTTTCTTGATGTGATCGATGCAAATTTAACTGGAGCATTTAGAGTTGCACGACGTGCAACCAGGGGTCTGCTTAAGCTTAAACGCGGGCGTTTGATTTTTATCGGTTCGGTTGTCGGAAGTGTTGGATCTGCCGGGCAGGTAAATTATTCTGCTAGCAAATCCGGATTAGTTGGCATGGCCCGATCCTTCGCAAGAGAATTGGGCAGCAGAGGGATAACATCGAATGTTATTGCTCCGGGTTTTGTGGAGACAGATATGACAGCAATCCTGGAGGATGCTCGCCGCAGTTCCATCGCAGCTTCGGTCCCTCTGGGTAGATTCTGTTCGGCAGAGGAGATTGCGGGTGTCGTGGGCTTTATAGCTTCAGAGAAAGCATCCTATATAACGGGCGCGGTAATACCGGTTGACGGCGGATTAGGAATGGGGCACTAACGTGGGATTACTTACTGGCAAAAATATATTGGTTACTGGGGTCCTAACGGATGCCTCAATAGCATTTCATATCGCACGATTGGCGCAAGAAGAAGGCGCCACGGTCGTCTTGAGTTCATATGGACGCGTATTTCGTCTTACAGAAAGAATTTCAGCTCGTCTGCCACAACTTGCTCCCGTTGTAGAACTTGATGTCACCAATGAAGAAGATTTGGCTGCCCTACCTGATCGTTTGCGAGTCCATGTTCCCAATCTTCATGGAGTAGTTCATGCAATTGGTTTTGCTCCAGAAGCCGCACTCGGTGGAAATTTTCTCAACACAACGTGGCCTGATGTTGCGACCGCGCTACATGTTTCAGCTTTTTCCTTAAAGGCTTTAACAATGGCAGCGAAACCCATGTTCGAAGGTGGAGCATCTGTAGTTGGGTTAGATTTTGATGCCAGCGTTGCCTGGCCAAAGTACGACTGGATGGGCGTAGCTAAAGCCGCACTTGAATCCACCTCTCGTTATTTAGCAAGAGATCTTGGAGCAGAAAACATTCGCGTAAATCTCGTAGCTGCCGGCCCCATTAAGACAATGGCAGCGAAATCTATTCCTGGCTTTGAACAGTTCGAGCATCTCTGGGATGAACGTTCGGCCCTAACGTGGGATGTTACTGATCCTGTGCCTACCGCCCAAGCAACCGTAGTTTTGCTCTCGGACTGGCTCCCAAAGACAACCGGCGAGATACTTCACGTGGATGGCGGCATGCACGCCATGGGTGGATAGGGCGGCTTCCAGGCTCAATTTCGCGTCTGACCAACCCTCTAGTACCCTTACCTCAGACCAGTGGCCAAGTTGGCACTGCAAGAGGAGTACCGCTCCCACCTCCATCGCTTCGGCGAGTTGGTATGTCGATGCCCAGAGTTTATGGGTTTCTTCGCGGTGTTCACCCTTGCAGCAACTTACTTACTGCGTTACTAACGAACCGCTATGAAGGAGTATGTATCAGCACTGAAGCCCGCATTAATGATCGCATTCGCGTCCCTGAAGTTCGTCTCATCGGTCCAACCGCTGAACAAATCGGAGTCGTAGATATCGATACCGCATTGCGAATGGCAGATGAGGTTGGTCTCGACTTAGTCGAGATTGCACCAGATGCCGTTCCACCCGTGTGCAAGATCATGGATTTCGGAAAGTACAAATACGAAATCGCACAGAAGGCCCGGGAAGCGAGACAGAACCAAACTCACATCATTGTGAAGGAAGTTCGAATGCGACCAAAGATTGAAGCTCACGATTATGAGACCAAAAGGAATCACATCGAAAAGTTTCTTCGCGGAGGCGACAAAGTAAAGATAACAATGCAATTTCGTGGTCGTGAACAAACTAGGCCTGAGTTGGGATACAAGCTCTTGCAACGTCTTGCAGAAGACATCAAGGAGTTTGGATTCATTGAATTTGCACCCAAGCAAGAGGGTCGCAATATGACAATGGTTCTTGGTCCCACTAAACGTAAGACCGAAGCAGTAGCAGAACAGAAAGCGGCTCGAAAAGCCAAAGCTGATGCCGCTGATACAGCAGCAGAGTAAGAACTTCTAAAGTACCAACGAGAGAAAGAACGCGAATATGCCAAAGATGAAAACGCACAGTGGCGCGAAGAAGACTTTCCGCGTCACCGGAACTGGAAAGATCATGCACGAGCGAGCTGGCAAGCGCCACCTTCTTGAGCGCAAATCTTCGCGTCACACACGCCGTCTGAGCAATGATGCAACGGCCAAGCCAACTACAACTTTTACAGCCAAGCGCATGCTTGGTCTGAAGTAAGGAGCGCCCCTAAATGGCAAGAGTCAAACGTGGCGTACATGCCGCCAAGAAGCGTCGTACCACCCTCGAACGTGCCGCTGGTTACCGTGGCCAACGTTCACGCCTCTACGCGAAAGCAAAAGAGCAACTTACTCACTCCATGGTCTATGCGTTCAATGACCGCAAAGATAAAAAGGGAGATTTTCGTCAACTGTGGATTCAGCGCATCAATGCTGCAAGCCGTGAAAATGGCATGACCTATAACCGTTTCATCCAAGGCCTTAAAGCCGCAGGTGTAGAGGTTGATCGTCGTGTTCTTTCTGAGTTGGCAACTAATGAGCCAGAAACTTTCAAGACTCTAGTTGAAGTTGCTCGCAAGAGTCTCGTCAGCGCGCAAGCAAATATCTAATTTAATCTGATTTAAGATCTGATGATTGAGAGCCTTCATTCGCCGCATATCGCGCGAGTGAAGGCTCTTTCAGGTTCACGGGGGAAAAAAGAACGTCGCGAAAGTGGTTCCTTCATCGCAGAAGGATTGCAGTTTGTTCGTGAAGCCTGCGCGCCAGGTTCGACGCCCGAAATTGAAACTCTTTACCTCACTGCCGCAGGCCGACTAAAGATTGAATCAGACGGTATAGATATTCACCATATTGATGTCGTTGATGTGAGTGATGGCGTTATGTCAGCCATGGGGGAGACCGTTACTCCGCAAGGAATTCTCGGTATTTGTAAAACACCAACATGGTCAATCGAAGAGATGGATGTAACGGGTAACTCTAAATTCGTTTACCTGTACGAAATTCAAGATCCGGGAAATGCAGGCACGATTTTGCGATCTGCTGATGCAACAGGATTTGCTGGCTTACTAACCTCCCCAAATAGCGTGGATATTTATTCTCCAAAAGTGGTTCGAGCAAGCGCGGGATCTTTATGGCACCTACCGGTTTACGAACGTGTTGACTTAGATGAACTCATCGAACGATGGCCCAGTGATTGCGTCTACACCCTGAGCGCCGACGGAAGTGAATCTCTCTTAGATCTCGAAGTTGATGGACCTTCATTATGGATATTCGGTAATGAAGCTAAAGGGTTAACGCAAGTGGCGAAGAATCCAAAAGCCACAACAGTGCGCATTCCTATGGCAGGCAATGCAGAAAGCCTAAATCTTGCCGCTGCGGCATCAATGGTCTTCTTTCATGTCACTTCAGCCCGCGCCTAAGCGGGCACAGTAGACTCCCACCCATGACTTCTGAAGGCGATCTAGCTCTGTGGATTAAAGAGGCCACGATTGCCATCTCGGAAGCAAGTAATCTCGATGAACTCAAGCTCGCACGCCTGGCACATGCTGGTGATAAATCTCCAATTGCTCTTGCTTCGCGTGCGCTTGGGTCACTTGCCCCAGAGGAGCGAGCAGAAGTTGGCAAGATTGTGGGCGAAGCCAGGGCGCACGTTAACTCATTAGTTGCAGACCGCACGAGCGCACTTGAAGCAGAGAGAGATGCGAAAGTTTTACGTGAAGAGATTGTAGATGTCACTCTCCCTGCCTCTCGAGGCCAGCGCGGCGGATTACATCCAATCACGATCTTGAAGAATGAAATCAGCGACTTCTTTATTGCTCAAGGTTATGGTGTTGCTGAAGGCCCAGAGCTAGAAGCAGAATGGCTCAATTTTGATGCGCTAAATATTCCTGCAGATCATCCTGCCCGAACGATGCAAGACACTTTTTTCGTTGAGCCATTAGATGCTCGCCTTGTTTTGCGAACTCATACATCGCCCGTACAAATTCGTTCGATGCTAGAGAATGATCCACCGATCTATGTAATCTGCCCAGGGCGCACTTTTCGCGCGGATGAGTTAGATGCCACTCACACACCTGTCTTTCATCAGGTTGAAGGCTTGGTAGTTGACCGCGGAATTACTATGGCCCACCTAAAAGGCACACTAGATCTTTTTGCTCAAAAGATGTTCGGAGATGAAGCGATTACTCGTCTTCGTCCTTCATTTTTTCCATTCACTGAACCAAGCGCTGAAGTTGATGTCTTCTTCAATGGCCGCTGGATTGAGTGGGGCGGATGCGGAATGGTCAATCCGAAAGTTCTTAAGGCATGCGGAGTAGATATTGACACCTTTAGTGGTTTCGCTTTCGGCATGGGACTCGAACGTACACTGATGGTTCGCCATGGAATTTCGGATATGCATGACATCGTTGAAGGCGATATTCGTTTTAGTCAAGCATTTGGAGTGGGTTTGTAATGCGCGCACCGTTGTCATGGCTTCGAGAATATGCAGCTATCCCAGAGGAAGTTTCTCCACAGGAAATAGCTGACGCCTTCGTACGAGTTGGCTTTGAGGTTGAAGAGATTGAGATGCAGGGTCTGGAGATTGTTGGCCCTCTGGTTATTGGTCGCGTACTCAGCGTCGAAGAGATAACTGAATTCAAGAAACCTATCCGTTGGGTGGGTCTTGATTGTGGCGAGAGTGAAACTAGATTCGTAGTGTGCGGGGCAACCAATTTTGCAGTGGATGACCTCGTTGTAGTCGCTCTACCTGGAGCGAGTTTGCCTGGTGGATTCACCATCGCTCAGCGTGAAACATATGGGAAAATTAGCAACGGAATGATTTGCTCATCAAAAGAAATTGGTCTGAGCCAAGATCACGAGGGAATTCTTGTTCTACCAGTTGGGTGCGCAGTTGCTGGAACTGATGCAATTGCGCTCTTGCAGATAGCGGATGTAATTTTCGATATTGCCGTCAATCCAGATCGCGGGTATGCGCTTTCCTTAAGGGGATTAGCTCGCGAGATTGCTGCATCATTAGATGTGGAATATCAAGACCCTGTCTCATCAATTGATGACACAAGCCTTGTAGCTACCGGCAAGGGCGTTAAGGTCACGATCGATGATCCGTCTGCTGCCTCAGTTGTCTATATACGAACCCTTGAGAAATTTGATCCTCTTGCTCCAACACCGTTGTGGATGCGTCGCCGTATTGAAAAATGCGGAATGCGTTCAATCTCTTTGGCTGTTGATGTAACTAATTATGTGATGCTGGAGTTGGGCCAACCACTGCATGCCTTTGACGCTGACAAAGTCAACGGAAGCTTGCGTATCCGACGAGCTGGAGAGATCGCAACACTGAAAACTCTCGATGGCCAGAATCGAACCTTAGATTCAATGGACTTATTAGTTGCAGACGACAATGGGGCTTTAGCACTAGCAGGCACGATGGGTGGCGAGAGCTCTGAAGTTACTGACGGTACTCGCAGAATCGCTCTTGAGGCTGCACGATTTGATCCAATTTCGATTGCTAAGAATTCACGCAGGCATCGTCTCTCTTCAGAGGCATCTCGACGATTAGAACGCGGAGTAGATCCATCATTAGCTCGATGTGCTTCGGCACGCGCGGTTCACTTACTTATCGAGCTCGGCGGCGCGAGCCATGTTGATACTCAAGTTGATGGATTACCAATATTTAGCCCCGTTATCGAGTTGGACCCATTTTTCGTTTCTGCATTAACCGGTGCAAATATTGATTCATCTACCGTGGCGGAAAAATTGCGAGTTGTCGGTTGCGAAGTCGAAGAAGTTGAAGGAAATTTCTGGAAAATTGATC
>QYPT01000014.1 GCA_007280125.1 Streptomycetaceae bacterium
CTAGATCCGATTGTGCAACCTGGGGTCACTAAAGCCGATGCACTCTTGTCTCGTGCCAATCAACTCCATCAAAATCGGCGCAATGCCCTTATGAGTTTGGTTGATTCATTCACGACCATCCTTATCGCAGGTCCTTTGTATCTCTACCACTGGAGAATGGTCCGCAAGTAAGTCACTAAAACAGTGGGAATGGCACCTGATAATTAGGAATATTCTTTGATTAGAAATCAGACGGCATTTGAGAGTGGAATGGTGCGAGTTAGTGGTTTGGCTCCGCTTGCCAAAAGAACCATCTCAGTGAAATCAAATTTTTCCAAAGGAGGCACAAAAATAACCAAGCCGTCCCTGCTTCGTGTTAATAAAACACGGTAACTATTTTTTCGAAGAGTATGCGGATCTTTTTGCGGAAAACGTGTTCTCATCTTTCGCAAGTCCCATTTTCCGCCATCCCATAGAAAATCATCGCCCCAGGCGACAATCGCCATATCTAATTCCAAACCTTGACAACCGAATTCTGTCATTGGGCTTTCAAGATTTGTGCAAGAGTTTGGTTCACCTTTGGCATTGTTGTACCAATCACGGTACTTCACCTTTTTTGTTTCCATAAATCCGTTGGCTATATCAAATTCTGGCAACGATTTATCTTTGGCCGAGGCGAGGATGCCGTATCTTGCAGTTTCTGAATCCTCATATCGAGAGTGAATGTACTCTGTAGCCAGTAATAAATCTCGAGTAATGAAAATATTAAAATCTGCTCTTGACATCTTCATGGCATCTAGCGCGGCACTACTAACATTGCCCTCGAGTACATTTTCAACCCATTGGTGCAAATCCTCTGCCTTACGCGATCTCAAAGATTTGGTTAGGTCTAGTTCGGGTATCTCCTCTATTGAGAGCCCATTGAATTCATGGGCAAATCGAGGAGGCGTAAAAACCTTCCATTGAGAATCGGAGTCTGATGCGTTGAGGGCATCAGCCCAGCCAGAGATCCCTGCTTCTTCGCCGGTATTTATCTCTTGCCCTTGTCCAATTAGTCCTACTAGGGTTGCCCAACTTTCAATTCTTTCCCCTATTGCAACAAGTAATTCAGGTTCGCTGAACGGGACTCGGTTCATGTTGTTCATGTGCGTTGAATCCCAAGCTCTTTGTGCTTCGTCAAAGACAATGATGTGTTGCTTAGGAATTTTATTTGTTAAACCATGCGTCTTTATGAAACCATGCAAATCTTTAACGAACACACTACTTTTCAATGCGCCACGTAATACGTCGACCAGCGGACCATTTCCCGAAAGAAACACAGCATTTACATTTTCCGAGGATTCCTGATGGACAAATTGTAACCCAACAAGCGTTTTACCTGCACCTGGTACTCCAGAGACAAACGCCATAGATCGATACGAATTATCGCGAGCATCTTTTGCGATCTTCTCGAGCGCCGCTACAGCTCGCCCGACGCCAAGTGATTCTGCCCGTTTAATTGCAGGCAGCCGCTCGTTTCTAAATATCATTTTGGCTGCGGCAATGAGGGTCGGAAGGGGAGCATATTCCCCATCAATCCATGTATCTAGATCAATTTCATGACCAACAGATAATCCGTCGAATGTAGCGGCTATAAGGTCGGGCGATATGGCGAACACATTTTCTGTTTGAATGTTCAAGTCTCGAGCCTTGGTTGGCACAAGTACTGGAATCACTTCTAGGTCATGCGTTTGCGAGTGATATTCAGACAGGTCACGTGCGTATGCAGAAACTTGGTCAACCGCCGCCCGGCTTATTGAAATATCTTGCTTAAATTCCAGAACAATCAGTTTTCCGGGACCTAGCACAATTACATCGGGACGCCTGCCGCCTTCTAGTGGCAGTTCGTATTCAAATATGACTGACCAATCCAATGCATCCCGCCGCGAAATTGAAAGGTTTCGAAACACTTGTTTCACTAAGCCAATTTCTTCTTTCCACGCATCGGACTGTGACAGCGACGCGCCATGTCCGAATAGCCCTGAAATGTGATCTTGCAAGGCAAGCTCCACGAGACTTTCGGGAGTATCCAAGAATTCGCGAACGCTCCCGGACCAGCCATGAGTCACACGTTCAGTTTGCATGTCCTTAGCTAAGCAGCATTCACCGACATAGTCATTGATCTCGTCAGTGAATGCGCCTCAATTAGTGCAATTCGAACCTTTCTGCCTGTTAAATCGGCTAACCTCGCATCATGCTCGCCTACCTGGCCACAAAAGATCAATTTCTTCTCGATGCCCCCACTATCGAAGACAAAGTTCGGGCAGAGGTTAAGCGGAAACTCGGACACAACGTTGGTGAGCCCGAGTACATTTCTTGGCGAAATTCCTTAGGTAATGCAATGGCAAACGTTATGCATGCAGATGTGATTCCCGGTGACGCAGGTGTTGCAATTGAGTATCGAGTAAATGGTCGTGCATTTCGGATCGACTTTATGCTCTCCGGAAAGAATTCATCTGGGGAAGAATCCTTAGTAATTATTGAATTAAAGCAATGGACGGATATTGAATTTTCGGATTTAGCTGAGCACGTTCGCACCTACGTTGGTGGAGGACTAAGGGATCAGACACATCCTTCATATCAAGCATGGAGTTATTCCAGTCACTTGAAAATGTACAACGAATATATTTACAGCAATGATGTTTCAGTTGCTGCTTGTGCTTACTTGCATAACTGTATGGATTCAGCAGTTGTCAACGAGTCTCGATATGAAGAGAAGTTGCGCGAGGTACCTGTTTTTATCAAAGGACAAGGGCCAGAGTTGTTAGCGCTGATTTCTAAAAATATTGCAGAGGGTACGGGTACTGCTCTACTAGAGCGCATTGATAATGCGGTAATTCGACCATCGCAGCAGTTGGCGGATTCCGTTGGTTCGATGCTCAAGGGGCATGAAGAATTTGTGCTGCTTGATGAGCAAAAAACCGTTCTGGAGAAGATTGTAAAGGCGTCTAAGGATTCAATCACTGGACAAAAGAGAGTCATTGTCGTCAATGGGGGACCAGGAACTGGCAAGTCGGTTATTTCAATTAATGCATTGGCCCGTTTAACAGGCGAAAGATTAAACGCACGGTATGTCACTCCTAATGCTGCTCCGCGTGCAGTCTTCGAATCTAAACTTAAGAAGATATTTGGCAAAGCTGAGATTAGGCACCTATTTAGCGGATCTGGCTCCTTTACTGAATCAGAAGCTGAAAGTTTTGATACCTTGATAGTTGATGAGGCGCATCGTTTGAAAATGAAGTCTGGAATGTTTCGGAATCTAGGTGAGAGTCAGATAAAGGAAATCATTAAATCTGCCCATACTTCAGTCTTTTTTTATTGATGAGGCACAAAAGGTTACTTGGGCTGATGTCGGTGAAATCTCAATGATCGAACAAGAAGCTGGACTTGCTGGTGCTTTGGTGGAAAGACTTGAACTTACCTCGCAATTCCGGTGTGGTGGATCCGATGATTACATTGCCTGGTTGGATGAAACCCTTGGCATCCATGCCGATACCGCCCACTATTTCTCTGGGGATAAATTTGATTTTCAGATATTTGATAATCCTGTCGATATGCATAACAAAATCAAAGAGAAAAATAAGGTAAACAATAAATCCCGCGTGGTCGCCGGGTATTGCTGGGATTGGATAAGTAAGAACAAGCCGGATTTATCTGATATCACCATTCCTGAATTCGGTTACAAAGCTACTTGGAACCTAACTTCAGATGGAAGCGAATGGATCATTAGCCCTAAGTCGGTTGAAGAAGTTGGGTGTATCCATACGTGTCAGGGGCTTGAAGTTGATTACGTTGGTGTCATTGTTGGGCCAGATTTGGTTGCCATTGACGACGTTCTACGTACAGATCCATCAGCGCGTGCAAAAACGGATAAGTCCCTGGCTGGTTACAAGAAAGAGTTAAAGGAAGATGCGATTAAGGCAGAATTGAAAGCGGACGAAATCATTAGAAATACCTATCGAACTTTGATGAGTAGAGGAATGAAGGGTTGCTATGTATATTTCGTTGACTCAGAAACTGCTGATTACTTTAGGATGTTGCTTCCGGAATAAGGGGAAAAGATGAACGAAATAGATAGCCTCAAAGTGGAGATACGTGCTTTTGCTGATGCACGCGATTGGGAGCAGTTTCATACACCAAAGAACTTGTCCATGGCAGTGGCTGGTGAGGCAGGGGAGTTGGTTGCTGAATTTCAGTGGTTAACGGCCGAACAGTCCATGAAGTCGGCCTTGTCCGCAGAAAAGTTATCTGACATAGAGTTAGAAATTGCAGATGTAGCAATTTATTTGATCCGTTTAGCCGACGTTCTCAATGTGGACGTTGCGGAAGTTGTTCGGAAGAAACTGAGGATAAACGAAGACCGATTCTGATTAACTCCAACTCTCGTGAGCTAATGCAAACTGGTCATTTTAATGAAAGTACGCTCACTTTCGATTCCCTCAGCACCTTGAGTCGACTGCTCCTAATCTCTTGTGGCAGGTTTCCGCATGCTAACTAATTTGACCTTTGGCTAGTAGCAATTGTTAGTCTGGCTGGTCAACTCCGAAAAGTTGGGTAAATGGTCTGATTACCCGCGGAAACCCTATTCAATTTGTCAGTCATAGTTCCTAGACTCATTCAAGGAGGCAATTATGGATACATTGGTAGTCATCTTCATCTTTGGATGTGTTGGCGCGCTTTGGATGAAGCGAAAGGGTCGTTTTCCTATTCTTGGACTAATCCTTGGTGGGAGCTTGAATATTTTTGGTCTCTTGGCCATCTACTTCATAAAGGACAGATCTTCAATTGCAGCAATTTCTCCTTTGATGGATTCTAATGTTCTAAAGCCGTCCTATTCTGGATCGCGCTTTGCCCAAGATTCTGGAAAAGGCGCACTCTTTTCTTATGCATCGAGCTCAAAAGGAAATGTTCTTCCGCAGGATTATGCAATCGTAGATTTAGAGACTTCTGGATTAGAGCCCAGTGGAGCCCGAGTCATCGAGATTGCTATTTTATTGATGAATGCAGAAGGTGTGATTCTTGAGGAGTATGCAACTCTGATTAATCCAGGAAATGGAGAAGTGGGTCCAACTTTTATCCATCACATCACGGAAGAAGCAGTGTCAACTGCTCCAACATTCAAAGAGGTGGCGGGCGATATTCTGCAGCGCCTTGATAACAGAATTATTGTTGCTCACCATGCCGCTTTTGAAGATAAATTCTTAGCATCAGAGTTTCGTCGTGCCGGAATCAAACTCCCGCCTCTTCCAGCTTTAGATACGCTCTGGCTTGCACGGCAGGTTGTTGAACTTCCAAATTACAAGATGCAAACCGTATTACAGAAATATGGTGTTGCAGAGATTGATTTACACACTGCATTAGGTGATGTTCGCGCATTGGCAAGTATTCTTCCAAAACTCCTTACTCTCTTACCGTCGATTCTTTATCCAGTAACTCACTCCGCTTTTCCTGCCATTCCGATTTCTGGCAGGCAAAAGACGAGGGTGACTAATCTAAAAAAGGGTGAAAAAGGTTGGATTAGTAGCCTTCTCGAAAAGTTACCCGAAAATGGTTCTGAAATAACATCAGAGATTGAGACTGATTATCTTGAGCTTCTAACAAAAGTACTAGGTGACGGGAAAATAGTAGGCGAAGAGGCTAAAGCCCTAAGTAAATTAGCCGGGGAAGCGGGATTAGGACGAAATCAGTTGATGCAATTGCATGAGGCATTTATTAAGCAAATTAGAGTTCAAGCAGAGATTGATGGGAACATCGACCCAGTTGAGATGAAGTCCTTAGAAAATGCAATCAAGGCACTTTCCTTATAGCTTCCCGCATTTAGAGGATTGATTCACGGGCTCACCGCTTAAGACCTAGTAGATACCTAGTTCTTCCGAATACATCCGTAAGCAAGAAAGCTCACGTTGATTTGCCAATGTTGTTGCACAAGTGCGGTTGATGCAGAGCTCATTCCTAATGAATGAACCCCACGGTAATCGCGATTGATGGAGAAACGCATTGAAAACCCTCTGCCTTCTGCGGTTTAGATGCGTAGTCTTCTCTCATGAAACGATTGGGAGAAAATCACTGTGGTTGAACTAGTTGCAACTTCGCGAGGTAATTTCGCGGTTGAAATTACGGGTCCTTCAACGGGGCAACCAATCGTCCTTGTGGCTGGTCTTGGAGATGACCACCAATCCTGGAGCGGCATCTTGCCTTCTCTGGTTTCTCACTATCGATGCATCACTTTTGATAACCGGGGGATAGGTGAAAGTCCCATCAGCCCTGGGCCATACAGCATCTCTGAATTAGCCGAAGATGCCCATGCCATTGTGACTGCGTTGAAACTAGGACCTGTAACAGCAATCGGTTCATCGATGGGTGGTGCGATATGCCAAGAGTGGGCGCTGAAGTATCCATCTGATCTGAGTCGAATCGTCTTTAGTAATTCGTGGGCGGGGCGCGATCCATACCTTGAAGTTTTATTTGAGCATTGGATAGAACTGGCACACAGTGGTGAAACTTCTACGATCATGGACTCTCTCTTGCTCTTTTGTTTCTCACCGCAGTTTCTGCTGGAAAATCCGACGATGATTGAAGACTTTAGAAATACACCGCCTCCAAACATGGTGGGCTTTGCTGCCGCTGCATCTGCTTGTCGAAACCACGACGCTCTCTCTCGCGTATCGGCAATCACTCAACCAAGCTTGGTTATTGCCGGGCGACGAGACATCTTGACTCGACCTTCTCTGTCAGAGGAGTTGACCAGTGCAATGCCTAATGCGGACCTGGCATATGTTGATGGTGCACATATGACGTTCTGGGAAGCGACAGATGATTGGATTCAGATAGTTACAGAGTGGCTTGCTCGGACTGACTAGTTGCTGAGCATATATCCATAGCTAAGGAAGCTCGCGGTGATGAGCCATAGTTGGTATGGCACGAGTGCGATGCCGATGGCGAATGCGAAGGGCTTCATGGATTTAGGTTAGCGCAAAGAAAAACCCCTCAGGATAATTTGCGGGGTTTTCTCATTTCCCATACACGAAGTATGAGATTGGCGAATGTGGATAAATGGAAAGCTGTGTTGCTTGGTCTTGTTTATGGGAAGAGAGTGCGGAAATGGATACCGCCAAAACTGTCGCGCGCGGTCGGATGATTGTGAAGAAGCGAATCCTGATGTCGGCGAGCAATGCTCACCTTTGTGCGTTCATTTTCCTCATGAAAGTGTGCAAAGTTTCCTTGATCGTGAATGGCTCGAACTACGTAATCCAAATTAAATAGGTTCATGGAGAAAGGATGCCTGAAGTTCACCCCTGAATGAATTATTTCAGGGGAAACGTTTCATGGTATCTCGGTGAAAAGTTAGAAATAGTTAACTAGTACTCGAAAAATCGGAAAGTCAACTGTTTGCTTATTGTTTGGTGGCGAGCCACTTCAAATTGTTTGAGTCATTACTTTTGCTGACAAGTATCCGCCACATGACAAAACTATTCTCATCCAAAAATATCAAGCGTATTTCCGCGATTAGCCTTCTTTTATCAATGTCAGTTGTCACCTTTGGTGCAATTGATACTCAAGCAAATGCTGCGCAGGCTGCGCGATACAGTATTGCCCTTATTGGCGATATGCCATATGACGCTAAAGGAGTAACACAGACTCCAAATGTAATCAGTGCGATTAATGCATCTAATGTTGCATTGGCGCTCTTTGATGGCGACACCATGAGTGGTAAGGGTGATAAGTGCACAGACGCTGCATACCCTGCTTTGAAGACCGGATTCTTTGACAAGTTTAGTAAGCCAGTTTTCTACTCAGTAGGCGATAATGAATGGGTTGACTGCGATCGCGCCGTAAAGGGTGCATTTGATCCAATGACGCGTCTTGCCCTTGTGCGTTCAAACTTCTTCCAGAAGAAGGACCTCACATACATCTCTCTAGGTGCCGCAAATCCACGTATTGCAGTAACTCATGATGCTAATTACCCAGAAATGCAGATGTTTAGCCTCAAGGGAATTACCTACATCTTGCCTCACGTTCCAGGATCGGCAAACAACTCAACCGTTGCTACACCAACTTTTAAGACATACAACGACACAGCCAAAGATGGTGACGATGCTGAATTCAAGGCGCGCGATGCGGCAAACGTTGCATGGATCAACAAGGGATTTGCAAAGGCTGAAACCGATGGGTCAGTTGGCGTCATTGTTGTAGTGCAGGCAAATATGGACTGGGAAGGCTATGCACGTGATGCGGCTGCTCCAAACAATGAAAACACCGCTGCATTTGCAAACGTAAAGCTAGCTTTGCTTACAAACACCTTGAAATTCAAGAAGCCAGTTTTGCTTCAAAATGGTGACGAGCATTGGTATCAAGTTGATATGCCAATGAACGAAACAGCTGGAAAGCTCGTAGAGAAGGACAAGGGTTCACTTGTTGAAAACTTCACTCGCGTTCAGACATTTGGCTCAGGGTTCAATCACTGGGTTGAATTAATCATTGATCCTCGTGGTGACAACCTATGGAACTTCAAGGTTCACATCATCAAGGAGAACTTGGACGTTCACGCCGCTTCATAATTTGGACAGTGTGGTCGCCTTCATTCGTATTGTTCAATGGCGAATGAAGGCGGCAACCTCTGGGTTGCTTTTGATAATTTCTAGTTCTTGCGGTGTTGGAAGTGTTGGGCGGTCCCGATCAACCTTGACCATGCACAGGAAACCGAATACTTCATTCTCATCGGCGCGAAATTGGTGCCATGCCCAAGATGGGACATAGGCTAAATCGTGCATCGCTAGTTTTAGAACTTGATCACCAACAAGGCAGGCACCTCGTCCTTTAATGGGAATGACAAGGTGGGTGTGTTCATGTTTTTCAAGAGTTGTGTACCCACCGGCATCGACTTCAAAGTAGCGAACTTCCATGCCATTGCCTGTATCTTCACCAAAGAGAGTCCGACGGGTTACATCTTTAAAAGTTGCTGTTCCATCTTCATCTTTATAAACCAATTCCTCGACGTTACGCCAGCGAAGTGGCTCATCTTGAATTACATGGAATTTGTTGTGGTTCACGGGTTGATTGTACCCGTCAAGTAGATGGCAGGCTGCAAGGTTTGGAAATCCAAAGTTAATAGCGTTTAATTGCCTGTATGAGCGAACACGAGTGGGGCTTTAGAACTAAGGCACTTCATGCTGGAACCCAACCTGATCCCCAAACGGGTGCGCGAGCTCTTCCTATTTACCAGTCCACAGCATTTGTCTTTGAGAACACTGAAGATGCTGGAAATCTCTTTGCACTGCAAAAATACGGAAATATCTATAGCCGTATCGGTAATCCAACTGTTGCTGCCTTCGAAGAGAAGATCGCCGCACTTGAAGGCGGCATTGGCGCTGTTGCAACATCCAGCGGGCAAGCTGCGCAATTTCTGACATTTGCTGCCCTAGTGGGAAGCGGTGACCACGTTGTTGCATCCTCACATCTCTACGGTGGCACCGTTACACAACTTGATGTGACCATGCGCCGATTTGGTGTCGAGACTACATTTGTTAAGAGTGACAAAGCAGAAGATTTTGCGGCTGCTATTACAGATAAGACCAAGTTCGTCTATGCGGAAATGATTTCTAATCCATCATCGCAAATTGGCGACATTGAAGCGCTGGCTAAAGTTGCACATGATGCGGGCTTGCCTCTGATTATTGACTCAACTGTTGCAACACCGTACTTAGTGCGCCCTATTGAACATGGCGCAGATATTGTTTTGCACTCCGCTACCAAATTCTTAGGTGGACATGGGACAACACTCGGCGGAGTAATTGTCGAATCTGGAAAGTTCAACTGGGGCAATGGAAAGTTCCCGACAATGACTGATCCAGTGGCCTCATACGGTGGGGTTTCATGGTGGGAAAACTTTGGTGAATTCGGATTCCTCACCAAGCTTCGCTCTGAGCAATTGCGCGATATTGGTGCAACGTTAAGTCCGATGTCAGCTTTTTTGCTTGTGCAAGGAGTTGAAACGCTGGCACAACGCATGCGCGAACATGTTGCTAACGCCAAAGTTGTTTCAGAGTGGCTAGATAGTGATTCCAGAGTTGAGTGGGTCAAATATGCGGGCCTTGCCAATCATCCACACAATGCGCGAGCAAAGAAATATTTACCTGAAGGTCCTGGCTCGGTCTTTTCCTTTGGCGTTAAGTCCGCTGGCGAATTAAGCGGGCGAGAGGCAGGGGAGAAGTTCATTAATTCAGTGCAACTTGCAAGCCACCTTGCAAATATTGGCGATGTGCGCACCTTGGTTATTCACCCTGCAAGCACGACGCATCGTCAACTCACCGATGATCAGCTCATTGAGGCAGGAGTTCCACAAGACTTGATCCGCATTAGCGTGGGGCTAGAGGATGTAAAAGATATTCTTTGGGACTTAGATCAAGCACTTACTGTTGCCTCTGGAAGGTCGCGCTCATGAGTTTTGCAGAACCTAACGCGCTCGAGCGTCTTGAATACATGAAATCTGCCAAGAATGTGGCCATTGTCGGAGCCTCGGACAATCCATCTCGGGCAAGCTATTTTGTCTCTACGTATTTGCTTTCAGCATCTCATTACAAACTTTTCTTTGTGAACCCAAATCTTGAAACGATTCTTGGGCAGAAGGTTTATAAGTCACTGGAAGATATTCCAGAGCCTATAGATATCGTCGATGTATTTCGGAAAGCATCAGATATTCCTGGAGTATTGGATGAGGCAATTGCCATTAAAGCCAAGACTTTTTGGATGCAATTGGGAATTTCCGATGGGGTCTCTGCCGAACGTGGTGTGGCTGCAGGGCTCAACGTGGTGCAAGATCGCTGCCTAAAGATTGAACATGCACGATTCGCTGGGGGACTTAACTTGGCAGGCTTTAATACGGGCGTTATTTCATCGAAACGAAACAAGTCGATTTAGTTTCTACGCATCTTGATTTTCTGTTGTTGCAAGTGGCGCTCATCATTGTGACCAGTAACACGGAAGTTTTGAGGAGTCTCTATTTTCCCTATGCTGGTACTCATTTAAGTCCCAGGATGGGGGTACATCATCAATGTATAAGGCAGATAAAGCCAGATTGGCGAAACTAACCCTTTAGAGAGATCGTAAAGATCATGAGAAATATCAAGAAGATTCAAGCCTTTATCGCAGTAGTTGCTTTATCCATGATGGTAATCGCGCCAAGTGCAAGCGCAGCAACTCGCCCAACAACTAATCAGAAACTTCAACTTCAATATGTAGTTGAGGAAGAAAAGTTGGCACGGGATGTCTATCTCTATCTATCGGCCAACGTGACGTCACGGAAGTTCTCGAATATCGCAAGGGCTGAACAAACCCACAAGGATGATATTTCCCTACTTCTCAAGACATATGGAATCACCGATCCGACTCTGACGCGCGCTACAGGTGTCTTTAAAAACACTACTTTGCAATCTCTGTATAAGACACTTACTGCACAGGGATCTACCGACATTCTGGCTGCGTACGGAGTGGGTACCACTATCGAAAAACTTGATATTGGAGATCTACAAAAAGATCTCAAGTACTCAATGCCAGCCGATATGAAACTAGCGCTAAATCGTTTACTCAGTGGATCACAAAAGCACTTAGCGGCATTTAGCATATAAGATTCACGCAATGAATGGCCAGGGCCCAATCGGGGGTCCTGGCCTTTTTCTATGCCATTAAAGCTTGCCTTGAATGCAGAGTATTTTTATCTATCCAGTATGTTTTATGGTTTTAGCGCGACCTTAATGGCCTCACCCGATGAGAGCACGGCAAGGGCTTTCTCGAACTTATTGAGTGCGAAGGTATGAGTTCGAGGAAGCCTTCCTCGGTAATAGATGTGCCTGTCTTCGGATCGGCACCTTGAGGCAGAATGCTTGGAGGCAGTTTCGTAATTGATCCGACCCAATCCTCAGGGCCTTGGACATCATTGGGTTGAGCGCGAAATTTATTGATCTTTGCTCCGCCTGCATAAAAAACAGGAACTCGATTATCGGCAAGCTTCAGTGGTCTTACGGCAGAGGCAGACATAGGCAGAGAGTATTGAGGAGGGCTATCTGGGGCAAGGAAAAATTCACATAGCGTCATTTATTAGCGCCTCACGCTGGCTTGGAGAAGCGAGTATAAATATATGGATTTGGGCTTTCGCTTACGTCAACATTTAATAGCGCGAGCGCTCATAAGGTTTAAAATCAATAAGAATTGATCAGTAATCCTTGACACCCCTAATGGGCTCCGCTTTAATCAATTTATAATCAGTATAACGAGTTGGAGGAGTGCCATGCTCAAGGGAATTGATAAAGGGAATAGTCGACGCTGGATGAAGGCGCTGGGATTAGCAACAGCCGCCGCGGTGTTGCTAAGCGCATGTGGTGCGGGCACTGGTAGTAAATCTACAGCGACAGGTGCTGATGCAACTGGGAGTTTTGACTGGAAGAAATATTCCGGGACCTCAATAAATGTCATGATGGATGAACATCCATGGACAAATGGCATGAAGGAGAACTTAGATGCCTTCACGAAAGCCACGGGTATCACGGTAAACGTTGCCTCCTATGGCGAGGATATTTATTTCGACAAAATGAATCAATCAATTCGGACCTCGAAATCTCCCGATGTATTCATGACTGGCCTAGATTTTACAGTTGCCACTCAAAAGGAAGCGGGTCTGCTCGAATCCCTGACTCCGTATATTGACAATCCCGCACTCACTTCACCGGATTACAATTTGGCAGATTTTCCAAATGGCGTACTGGCACCAGCACAATTCTCGGGTGCAAGCGGAGCTACTGAGCTATTTGGAATTCCAATCTCAACTGAGTGCTACATCCTTTTCTATAACAAGGATCTCGTTGATAAATACTTAGGCGGAAAAGTTCCAACAACAATGCCAGAACTTATTGCCGATGCCCAACTCATTACCAAGGCCGGCAAGGGTGAAGTCTTCGGTTCGCTTGTTCGCGGTGTTCGTGCATCGGGAATTGTCGATACGCCAACGGGTATGGTCTTTAACGAATGGCCAAGCACGGCAGGCACAATTGCATTGCCATACAACGTGTGGTTCGACGGAGCATGGAATAAGCCTCGCCTAACAGATCCAGCGATTGCAAAAGGTTTAAGTGATTACGCTGCATTAATTGCGGCAGGTCCACCCAACCGTTTTAGCCTTGACTGGCCAGATGCGAATACGTTATTCACTCAAGGCAAAGCTGCCTTCTATGTTGATGCAAGTGTTTTCGGACCAAGTTTTGAAGATACCGCCAAATCTACGATTGCTGGAAAAGTTGGATATGCACCACTTCCAACTGGCGCAGTCGGTGGCGGAACTGGACTCTGGAGTTGGGGACTTGGAATTGCTAGCGCGAGCAAGCATAAAGAAGCAGCCTGGCTATTCACTCAATGGTTTACAAATAGTGATAGCACGGCAACCATCGGTGCATTCACAGGTGGCCCACCTCGTCAATCAGCAGCTGATCTCCCAGCATTTAACTCGAAGCTCGATGCAGGTTATGTAACGGCAGTGAAAGCGGCAATGTCTACTGCGCGCCCTACCGCTGTTATCAAATCTGATGCAGAGCCAATCTTGTTAGTTGTAGTTGATGCCGTCATTGCGATGGCTAATGGCAAAAACCCAACCCAAGTTATGAAGGATGCGCAGTCTAAGTTGCAATCGCTTGTTAAGTGATTTGCTAAGTAGTGCGCACACTTAAGGAACTGCGGTCGCATAGCTCTAGTCAGCTCGAGACTTCGTCGTGGGTTTTTCTTACGCCCTTGATTCTGGTCTTATTCTTTGCGACCGCATTTCCTTTCGCATATTCGACCTATATGAGTTTTTTTAACTGGAACTGGGGTAACCGTTTCTCATTTATAGGACTCCAGAATTACTCAGACGTTCTAGCCAATCAAGAGTTTTGGGCTAGTTTATTTCGGACCGTCGGATTTACTCTCCTTGCTGTAACTTTCGAAACAATTATCGGATTTGGGCTTGCCTTGGTGGTTGACCGGGCAGGGCGTCAAGCAGGATGGATGAGATCGGTATTGATCGCTCCCTTAATGGTCTCTGGCATCGCAGTCTCGCTAACATGGAAAATCATTCTTGATCCAACCATTGGCATCCTCCCGCGGCTCTTGGGCCATATAGGAATTCATCATCTTAATTTGTTAGGTGACCCAAAGATTTCTCTCTTGTCGGTGGCAGGTTTAGACACATGGTGGCAAACGGGTTTCGTATTCATAATTCTTTGCGCAGGATTACAAGCGCTACCGCGCGATCCATTTGAGGCTGCACAAATAGATGGCGCGACTGCATGGAAAAGTTTTCGCTACCTAACTTTTCCTTTGATGATGCCCCTCATACTTGTTGTGGCCGGAATTCGAACAATTGATTGTCTGAAACTTTTTGCATTGGTTTTTGGAGCCACAGGGGGAGGGCCAGGACAAACTACTGAATCCGTTCAGTTGTTGGCCTATCGAACAGGGTTCAAAGCCAGTCAAATGAGCTTAAGTATGACGATGATGGTCATTTATGTTTTGTTTACCGTTGCGGGCGTGGTTGCGGTTGTTTCCTTATCGCGAAGGAGGCGCAACCGTGCTTAGAAGAACAGGCGCACTAGGACGAGCCATCACTGTGGCAGTTGCCATCTTTGTGACAGTGGCTCCGTTTTACTGGATTTTTGTATTATCAACTCAGGATCCAGCAAGCTCCTTTGGAGAACCTCGATTCTTTTATCATCCAATTTTTTCGGCTTTCAAAACAGTCTGGTTGGATAGAGATTTCATCGCTGCAACTCGCATGAGTGTGATTACTGGATTATTGACCGTATTAATATCTTTAGCCGTCAGCATTCCTGCTGCCTACATTTTAGTTAAGCGAAAAGTTAAAAGAAGATCTGGGATATTAAGTTGGCTCTTTATCGCATACCTATTTCCCGATTTCATTATTGCGCTGCCTTTGTATTCGGTGTTGCAGAACATGGGTCTCTATGACACATCTCTTGGTTTGGCTCTTGCCTATCAAGGCTTCATGGCGCCTTTAGCGATGTGGTTGTTGATGGCATTCTTCACCGCGATTCCTGATGAACTGGGACAAGCTGCAAAAATTGATGGTTGCAGTGAGTGGGCAACTTTAAGACGCATCTATTTGCCGTTAGTTCGTCCAGGGGTAGCGACGGTAGCAATCTTGGTTGCAATAAATGTATGGAATGAAGTGACAATTGCCCTTGCCCTGACTTCCTCCAATCCAACCTTGCCTATCGTCGTCTCCTCGTACAAGGGGTATGCCGCTCTTCGCTGGGATCAACTCAGCGCCGCGGTTCTGCTCTCGGTGATTCCAGTTCTTATCTTCTCGACCTTGGCTCAAAAGCAGATCGTGAAGGGCTTGACCGAGGGTATTTTCAACTAACCCTGAATTCACGGGGGCGACACTGAATATTGGCTCTAGGTAAGCATTGTGCGACTGTAGATGCTGAGTATAATATCTGGCTACAGGTTGCCCTAGACCCTTCGCCTAACTGACCAAGGAGTATCTATGAAGAATCTCACTAAGAAATCAATAGCGGGGCTTTTTGCCATCTCGCTAGTGACTTCGCTCAACTTTATGATTCCGACGACATCTTCAGCTACTGGTACTCCCGTAAAAGGTGGAGACCTTGTTGTAGTTAGAGGAGATATCGAAACAAGTCTTGTTCCAAGCATTCCACCAGATAACGCATCGATCTGGGTACTGGAAGAAATCTTCGACACCCTGCTATTTCCTGCACAAGATGGAAAGTCACTTCTTCCAGGACTTGCAACAAAGTGGTCTCAGTCAAAAGATGGACTCTCATGGACATTTAATCTTCGCCCAGGAGTTAAGTTCTCTTCTGGCAAGGCGATGACTTCCAAGGACGTCAAGTTCTCGATCGAAGAGAACACTAAGGGCTCTAACTGGGGCTTCTTAAATGCAAACATTTCAAAGATAGCAACACCTGATGCAAATACTGTTGTTATTTCAACCAAGGCTCCTTACTCTCCACTTCCTTCAGCGATTGCAACTTTTGCTAACGCGGTTGTTCCATACAACTATGGTGGAGTCACTAAAGAGCAATTCGGAAAGCATCCAGTAGGAACAGGTCCTTTCAAGTTGTCAAAGTGGACACTTGGCCAAGAAATTAAATTGGTAAAGAATCCGTACTACTGGGAGGCTGGCAAGCCATATCTGAATTCAGTGACATTTAAATTAGTCAGTGATTCAAATACGCGCGCTAATCAGCTTGCGGGAAATCAAGCTCAAATCAATGAGTTCCCACCGTTCTCAAGCATCAAGACTTTGAAAGGTCAGTCCAAGATCACTGTTTCTGCGTTCGCATCGAGTGCTACAAACTTCCTGGTCTTGAATAACTCGAAGGCGCCTTTCAATGATCCACACGCAAGAAAAGCTCTGGCTTACCTTGTAGACAAGAAAGCGATCAATAGCGCTGTTCTCTTTGGAGCAGGAACTCCAGCGGGAGCGTTTATGTGGCCAGCAGGATGGGCTCATAACGCCAGCATTAAGGGTCGTTCATACGATGAGGCGAAGGCCAAGGCTGAACTTGCGCAATCAAGTACGCCAAATGGCTTCTCTGCAAACATCATGATTCCATCTGGCAATGTTGATCAGAACTCCATGGCGCAGATCTTGCAAGCTGCGGCTGCAAAGATTGGTATCACGTTGACGATTCAGCAACTTGATCCATCAGCATGGAATGATGCACGCGCAAATAAGTCGTTTGATATCTGCTACACACTTGTAACTACGGACATGATGGATCCAGATGAAATCATCAACGTAGATGCCGTATATAACGGTGGAGCGTTCTCGCTCTTTACCTATTACGACAATGCAGATGTGGCTGCTTGGGCAGCGAAGGCAGTGACCTTCCAAGATCAGGCAAAGCGCAAAGCACTCTATGACAAGATCCAGGTCCAAGTAGAAGAAGATGCACCGTTGGTGCCTTTGTACTACGCACCTGTTGTTTACTCATACTCAAAGAAGGTTCAGAACTTCCACACTTATGTGACTGGAAATTACAACCTTCGAAATGTGTGGCTTAGCAAGTAAGTCATAGACCGAAAGAAGGCGATTGCGGGCCATCCAGGGTTATTCCTGGATGGCCTGTCTTCCTTTTATGACTGTCACAGCAACGTTATGTCCATTAAGTTAGATCAACTCGAGAGTTAGGTTTTGCAAATGACTTCTGATTCATCGCCCAGCACCACCCGCGAAGAAGTGATTTCACTTCTTGACCAACTAGTGCGCATTGAATCGGTAACACCCTGGTTGATTAAAACTGGATCAGGTGAAAAAGAGATCGCTGAATTCATAGGGGCATGGCTCACCAAAGAAGGCCTAGAAGTAACTCTAGAAGAGGTAAGTCCAGGTCGTCCCAATATGTTGGCAAGACTTAAAGGTGCAGGTACTGGTCCGACCTTATGCATCAACGCACATAGCGACACTGTTGGTTTTGAAAACTGGGCTGATGTTGCGCTCTCGCCGTGGATCGAAGGCAATCGGATGTATGGCCTAGGTGTGGTTGATGACAAAGCCGGATGTGCTGCAGCGATGTTGGCCCTGCGTGATTTAGCACGTAGTGGCGTAGTCCTTAATGGAGATGTATTGCTTGCATGTGTGGCCGATGAAGAGAGCACTTCAACTGGCTCAGAACATTTAGCGAAACACCACACAATGGATGCCGCAATTATTATTGAACCTTCTGTCTTGCCGGTTGTAGTAACCGAGCATCAAGGCTTTGGGTGGATTGAAATAACTGTTTTTGGAAAAGCCTCACACGGATGCGCCCCTGAAGAAGGCATTGATGCGATTGTGCACATGGCGGAAGTAATTATGAGGCTCGATGCTCTCAGTGAAAGTACTTGGGCAGCTCATCCAGATGCTAGAAACGGCGCAACGGTATTTCATACCAGCACAATTACTGGTGGAACAGATTTTGCAACGTATCCGAGTAGAGCTGTCTTAGGAATTGAAATCGGAACGCAACCTGGCGAGACCTTGTCAGATAGAGTCAAAGATATTGAAAAGATCTTTGCTGAAATTACAATCAAACGCCCAAATTTCCGCGCAGAGATAGCAATTAAATTAGAGCGTAATCCATTTGTAGGTAGCGGGCGAGAGCCGTTATTAGCAGCTCTTAATAAAGCCACACAAGAAGTTATGGGCAAAGACATTTCTGACCAAGGATGGAATGCGTGGACAGATGCTGCGATTTTGCAGGCATCAGGAGTGCCTACCGTATTAATCGGTCCCAGGGGCGGAAATCTTCATTCGCCGAACGAATGGGTGGAGATTTCAGCTGTTGAAGAGTTAGTGGAGGTCTTGAAATCCACGATTGTGAACTTCTTGAAATGAATTCCTTGACTTACGTGAGTTCTACGCATAGGAATAGACCTGAAGTATCCCGGGGTGTCCACCCTGAGGCATCGATAGCGAGAGGTTAATTAGGCATGAAGAATATTTCCAAGAAGGTTTTGGTTGGAGCGGTTGCATTTGCACTCGTACTTCCAGCGTCATTTACATTTTCACAAGGAGCTTCTGCCGCTTCTCCCGTTAAAGGTGGAAACTTAACTATTTTGCGCGGAGATCTTGAATCGAGCTTAACTCCAAGTACTCCACCAGATAACGCAGGAATCTGGGTAGTTGAGGAAATCTTCGACACTCTCTTGGTTCCAGCACAAGATGCTAAGAGCTTGAAGCCAAGCCTTGCTACATCGTGGTCTGCATCTAAGGATGGCTTGACCTGGACATTCAAACTTCGCCCTGGAGTGAAGTTCTCAGATGGAAAGCCAATGACATCAAAGGACGTTAAGTTTTCCTTGCAGGAGAATTCAAACCCTGCAGGCAACTGGGGATTTATTAACTCATCGATTTCCAAGATCGGTACGCCAAATCCTCTGACTGTGACAGTTACAACGAAGACTCCATACTCGCCGCTTCCTGCTGTGATGGCGATCTTTGCTAACTCGATCGTGCCTTACAACTATGGAGGAAAGACCAAAGAAGCTTTTGGTAAGAGTCCAATTGGTACCGGTCCATTCAAGCTAGCAACATGGACCAAGGGTCAACTCATCAAAATTGTTCGTAACCCTTTGTACTGGGAAGCCGGAAAGCCATATTTGGATTCAGTCACCTTCAAATTAGTGCCTGATTCAAATACTCGTGCCAATCAAGTACAAGGTGGACAGGCACAAATAAACGAGTTTCCTTCCTACTCCAGTGTTAAGACACTCAAGAGCGTTAAAGGCGTTAAGGTCACAGCATTTGACTCAAGCGCAGTTAACTACCTGATTTTCAATAACACTAAAGCTCCGCTTACCGATGTTCACGTGCGCAAGGCACTTGCCTATTTGGTAGACAAAAAAGCAATCATTGCTGCAGTGACCTTCGGAATTGGTACTGCCGCTGGCGCATATATGTCACCAACTTCTTGGGCGCATAACGCCAGTATCAAGGGGTTGCCATATAACGTTGCAAAGGCAAAGGCTGAATTAGCGCTATCAACTCAACCAAATGGCTTTGAAGCCAGCATTAACGTCTCTTCAGGAAGTGCTGATGAAAACTCCAAGGCTCAAATCCTGCAGAGTGAAGCCGCCAAAATCGGCATCACATTGAAGATTAATCAACTTGATCCTTCTGCATGGACTGCCGCCCGCGATGCCAAGACTTACGACATCATGTTCGGATATTGCACAACTGACATTATCGATCCAGATGAAATCATTCGGTTCGCTGGATTAATTGATGGCGGAGGATCATCTCTATGGTCTTATTATGACAATCAAACAAGTGCCAAGTTAGCAAATGACGCGGTCCTTGTTGATGATCAAGCAAAGCGCAAAGCCATCTACGACAAGATCCAGTTAGCATTTGATGCAGATCAGCCAATGGTGCCTTTGTACTACGCTCCAAACTTGTACTCATATTCAACCAAGGTACAAAACTTCCACCCATTCGTAACCGGAAATTACAACTTCCGTAATGTGTGGTTGACCAAGTAACAGGCACTTCAAAGGAGTAACTCAACGCGCAGTGTTCATGAGCTTAAATCGTGAACACTGCGCACTGGGCATGTAAGGTCTGGCATTAACGATGCTTCATGAAGGGTTGCTCGAAGAATGATTCGGTTCTTAGTCAAGAGGATTGCACTCTTGATACCAGTCGTCTTTGGCATAATCACCGCTACTTTTCTATTGATGCATGCAACTCCAGGTGATCCTGCACTTACCTATCTGGGCAACCACCCGACACCTGCGGCGATTGCTGCCCTGCACCACCAATGGGGATTAGATAAACCCATCATCAATCAGTATTTTGATTTCATTGGAGGTCTCTTCACTGGAGATCTTGGAAGTTCGCTTTTTTATAATGAAACAATCCTGAAATTGATTGCCTTGAAATTGCCGCCCACCCTAATGCTGATGCTTATGGGCTCTCTCTTTGGAGTGATCTTTGCTCTGCCTCTTGCGATTTGGACTGCAATTAGAAAAGACAAATTCATAGATCACCTAGTGAGTCTCATGAACGCAGTGATTTTAGGTATGCCTATTTTCTTTATTGGCGCTATGGGAATTCTTTTCTTTGCTCTCAAGATTCCAATATTCCCTGTCGGGGGATATGGAGAGAGCAATCTCCAACATTTGTGGTCGCTGGTTTTGCCAAGTATCACCATTGGATTAGGCCTAGTGCCGCTATTAGTGCGCAGCTTGCGGACATCTGTCATCGAATCCTTAGATAGTGAATACGTTGCCTTTGCCAGATCAAAAGGGCTCAAGAACCGAGCAGTGTGGCTTAAGTACGCGCTTCGCAATGGAAGCATCTCAGGAATCAGTATTTTGGGAATTCAAGTGGGCTACCTAGCCGGTGGATCACTTGTTATTGAAAATGTCTTTGCAATACCTGGCATGGGTTCTTTTCTGATGTCCGGTATTTTGAATAGAGATTTCCCTGTTGTTCAAGGTGCAACGCTGACATTCGCAATGCTTGTGGTCTTGGTGTATCTGATGACCGATGTGGCCTACGCCCTTCTTGATCCACGGGCGAGGTTTAAGTGATGAGTACTATGACCCGTATCAAGAAATTGCATATAAACAATTTCCGCCTTTATCTTGGAATCTTCATTCTTTTAACTGTGATTGCTATGGCAGTGTTTGCTTCACATTTAACTAAGTTTGACCCTATAGAACAAGACTTAATGAATGCATTGCAAGGTGGCACTGATAAACATTTCCTGGGTACTGATAATTTAGGTCGAGATATTTGGAGTCGCCTTCTCTACGGTGGCAGGACAGATTTATTCTTGGCTACTGCCGCAGTACTTGCACCATTTATCATCGGAACAATCATCGGCGCCATCTGTGGGTATTTCTCGGGCTGGATAGATACCTTCGTCATGAGGGTTGCCGATGTTGTGGTCGCTTTTCCATTTTATGTTCTGGTTATTAGTTTAGTTTTCATCTTGGGCAATGGCGTGAGTAGCATCTTCATCGCGATCTCATTGGTCAGCTGGGTTGCTTACGCCCGCATTGTGCGCGGTGAAACTTTGATCGTGCGCTCTAAAGAGTTTATTGAAGCGGCGCAGACTGGCGGAATTTCCAACCGAAAAATCATTACCCGTCACGTGCTACCTAACGTCATTACCCAAGCAGTGGTTTATGCAATGAGCGACATTGTTCTTAATATCGGCGTTATCGTGACCTTGAGCTACTTCGGTCTAGGAATTGTCCCCCCAACTCCTGACTGGGGTCGCATGATTTCTGAAGGTCAACAGTTCTTGGCCGGTGGCTATTACTACCTCACGGTGTTGCCTGCTATTGCAGTCATCATTACCAGCTTGGGGCTTTCCTTTATCGGAGATGGCCTAGCCCAACTATTGCGGGTAAAGCGATGACCGCGCCTGCAAACATACTTGAGTTCGAAAACTTACAGATTGTGGCTCGCATCGCCGGCCGCGATTACATTGCAATTGATAACGTCAGTTTCAATGTAGCGCAGGGGCACGCGCGTGGCCTTGTTGGTGAATCCGGGTCGGGTAAGAGTTTAACTTTGCGCGCGATTATGGGATTGCTGCCCTCAAACGTTCGTGTCACCTCTGGGTCCATTAAATTTCAAGGAATAGATCTTTTGGCTGATAAAGGAAAGTACCGCAAGAGTGTTCTAGGTACTGGAATTTCAATGGTCTTTCAAGAACCTTCAGTGGCACTAAATCCCGTCATGAAGATCGGTAAACAGATTACCGACAGCCTTGTTGAGCGCTCAGATCTCAATCGTCGCCAAGCGCGCGAGAGAGCCATTGACCTAATGGATCAAGTAGGAATTCGTGACCCAGAAAAACGGGTGGATGATTTTCCATTCCAGTTATCTGGCGGCATGAAACAGCGCGTGATGATTGCAGCAGCAATTGCATGTGGACCGGAATTGATTTTGTGCGATGAACCAACCACTGCTCTGGATGTCACAATCCAAGCCCAGATTATTGATCTCTTTAAGAAGTTACGTAGCGAGCTTAAAGTGAGCCTGCTCTATGTCACTCACGATATTGGTGTTGTTGCAGAACTATGTGATGCGATTTCAGTGATGTATTCAGGAAGAATTGTTGAGCAAGTTGATGACATCAACAAAGTTTTCTCAAATCCGCAGCACCCTTACACAAAGGCGCTTCTTAGTGCGATCCCACGTATTGATGGTCCTATTCAACGCCTCAAAGGTCTAGAAAAAACCGCTCCGTCCTTGACTCAACGCTCACAAGAGTTGGCCCCGCCTATGACGCAGATCGAACCCGGGTGGGAGATTGCCCCCTTTGAATTCTCTGATCTCAATCAGATGTGGAGTTCGAGTTCTCATGAGTAACCAGATATTTGCAGCAAATGATGTCAGCGTGACATTTAATGTTGGCCGTGGCAAGAATAAGAGTCAGGTCCGAGCTCTTAACCATGTATCTCTAGATGTTAATCAAGGTGAAATTGTTGGGTTAGTTGGAGAATCAGGGTCCGGTAAATCAACGTTGGCGCGAGTAATCGTGGGATTACAAAAGTATGACTCAGGTGAACTTGTTTATGACGGTGAGCCGCTTCCTAAGGCTCGAACTCTGGAGGATCGTCGCAAGATACAGATGATTTTCCAGGACCCGTACTCCTCCCTTGACCCACGCATGAGTGTGAAGCAATCCATATTTGAATTACTTGATACGCATAATATTTTGCCCAAAGAAGAACGCTTGGATCGATGCAAGGAATTACTTTCGTTGGTCAAGCTTCCTGAAAGTTTGCTTGATAGTCGACCATATGCAATGTCGGGCGGACAGCGCCAACGAGTTGCGATTGCACGAGCGCTATCCCTGAATCCACATTTTCTCATCGCAGATGAGGCAGTGTCGGCGCTAGATGTCTCCGTGCAGGCCTCCATCATCAATTTACTTGCAGATCTTCGTGAATCACTCAAGCTTTCAATTCTCTTCATCTCACACGATTTAGCCATCGTCAGACTTTTGTGTGACCGCGTGAATGTTATACATGTAGGAGATATCGTCGAATCTTCACCGACTTTATCTTTATTTGATAACCCACAGCATGCCTACACACGGCAACTAATTTCAGCCGTGCCTAAACTCGATGCAATTGTTCGAAACGCCAACTAAGGAAACTAAGGAAACCAAGGAAACTAAGGAAACTAAGGAAACTAAGGAAAGAGGACTCATCTCCATGACCGGATTGACACTGAACAAGGAAGTCTTAAGCGGCGTTGAAGAGTTAATGAATAAGCCTGTCCTTGAGGGAAAGTGCCCTGGACTCTATGCCACCATTTTTAACGGCGATGAGGTTCTGCTAGAAAAAGGCGTCGGCCAATTTGCGATCGGGAAAAGCGAACCTTCATCGAACACTTCTTTCCGCATCGCCTCGTGCACAAAGAGTTTCACCATCACCGCTCTTTTGATATTGCGCGACAGGGGAGCTTTTGACCTCAATCAGCCCATCACGGATTTCGTGGAGGAATATAGATTCAGTGAAATAAGTACCTTCAAGGAAATTCCTACAGTGGGGCAATTAGCTGCGATGTCATCTGGTTTGCCCTCTGATGACCCATGGGCTGATCGCCAAGAGTCAATCAGCGGAAAGAAACTTCGTGAGATTGTAAGTCGTGGAGTGCATACAACAAATCGACCAGGTGCGATTTACCAATACTCCAATTTAGGATTTGCGCTGCTGGGTCAAGTCATTGAGAAAGCTTCTGGGGTTGATTACAGAGAATTCGTTACTACTGAGATTCTCAAACCTTTGGGGATGAATGATTCAGGATTTGATAAAGAACTCTTCCCTAAAGAAAGCCTGGCTATTGGTTATCGCAAGAGTGGGGAAACCTGGTTAGAACTTCCCTTCTCTGCCTCCGGGGCTTTTTCCTGTATCGGTGGGCTCTTTAGCAGTGCTCGAGATTTACGTACATGGTCGCGCTGGATACATTCGGCGTTGACGTCTACTCCAAAGGGTGGACCGCTATCAGCAGCATCCCGACATAGCATGCAGCAGATAGTTACCTCTGCTCCCTTTAATACCCACCTTGCAACGCTCCCAGCAAATGCGCATCGCGCCGCTGGTTATGGTTTGGGATTATTTATCGAGTTTGATCCAAAGTATGGACAATTTGTTTCACACTCTGGCGGATACCCAGGATTTAGCTCGCACATGCGCTGGCATGTACCAACTGGTTTATCGGTGGTCGTTCTTGAAAATGCAACATATTCAGGTGCCTGGGCAACAGCCACAGGAATTTTGGATTACGCATTAGAGAAAGCCGGATTCGAATTACCTCTTGAAGATAAGTGGCCACAAACATACGAGTTAGCTAAGCAAGCGGATTCCTTGGTTCGTCAATGGAGCGCGAGCCTTGCTAACGAAATCTTTGAAGAGAACGTTGATATGGATGTTCCCTTTGCCGAGAGAGAATCAATCATCAAGAAACTCATTGATGAAGTGGGCGGCCTAACTGCTTCAGGGTCATTAGATGAAGCCAAGAGCGCATCAGATTCGCCTCTTCATTTCATATGGAATATTCCAGGCAAATCAGGATCACTTAGATGCGAAATTCGCCTTAACCCGATTACTCCGATTCGTATTCAAACACTTAATGTGAAGAAGGCAGAGAAATGAATGTAGTCATATCAGCAGATATGGAGGGCATTAGCGGAGTTACTTCGCCAGCAGATGTTAATCCTGGCTCTGCGGGGTGGAATCATTTTCGAAAGATCATGACAGCGGATGTAAATGCAGCAATTGCGGGATTTTTTGAGGCAGGTGCTCGCAATATCGTTGTCAATGATTCCCATGCAAATATGGAGAATGTAGTCGTTGACCTACTTGATACTCGTGCTACTTTGATTTCAGGAAGACATAAAAAGCACTGCATGGCTGAAGGTGTAACTAAAGATACCGATGCACTTGCCTTCATTGGTTATCACACTGCAGCAGGTCAGCAAGGAATCATGTCCCATACCTACTCTGGTGACATATACAACGCCATTTGGTTAAATGAGGAGATCTGCAGCGAGGGGTATATAAACGCGCTCTATGCAGCAGAACTAGGAGTCCCAGTTGTTCTCATCAGTGGAGATGATCTCACTATCGAGGATGCCAAGCGGTATGCCCCTGATGCGGGCTATGCAGTCGTGAAAAGGTGTATCGATAGATTCACTGCCGAACTCATTCCACCCGAGAAGACTTTCGAGATTATCAAGAGCGCCGCACGTGAGGGTCTATCACGGGTTCGCACACCAAACTTGGCAAAGGGCCCTTATACGATGCGCATCGAATTTGCTGGGGCAAATCAAGTTATTGCCGCTACCCATATTCCTGGAGTGCATCAAACAGGTACGCGCGAGGCGACATATACATTCGACACTATGGAAGAAGTGCTCAGATGTTTTGAAGCGGTCACGATTCTTGGCAATAACAGTCGCGACGCAGTTTACGGATAAGTGCAATGTCAGAGAGAGCAATCCGTGCGCGCACTCTTGGAATCCCTTTTGGGGGAACCCCGGGTACTTTAAATGCAATCACAGATGTACCTGGAATTGAAGTTGGTTACGTAACACTCACTAGCGGAGAAAACGTTCGCACAGGAGTTACTGCAATTTTGCCCCGAGGAAAAGACAAAGTGGGGGTGGCATGCGCCGCTGCGTTCTATTCACTCAATGGTAACGGCGAGATGACAGGAACTACTTGGGTGGAAGAAACTGGCGCCCTAGCAATGCCCATCATGATTACAAATACTCATGCAGTTGGCACGGTGCATCGCGGAGTTATCGATTGGATCAATCAGAATAAGCCCGAGTTGGCGACTGCATGGTTGTTGCCGGTCGTTGCCGAAACGTGGGATGGGTACCTCAATGATATTAATGGTCCGCATGTAAAGACTGAGCACGCAGGTCAAGCCATAGATAGCGCCACAACTGGCCGCGTTGAAGAAGGCTCAATCGGTGGTGGAACAGGAATGAATTGCTATGGATTCAAAGGTGGAAACGGAACATCTTCGCGCGTGGTTAGTTACGGCAAAGAAGAGTACGTCGTTGCTGCATTTGTGCAATCCAACTTTGGCGCACGTGGAGAGTTATCAATTGCGGGCGTTTCGATGGGGGATTTAGAAGTACCAAACCCTATGGATGAGACCGATTGGTTTAGTCAAGAGCGAGCCAATGCAAAAGTACCTGGTGGCGCTGGTTCCGTCATCTGCGTTATTGCAACGAATGCGCCGTTGCTGCCTGCGCAATGCAAGGCACTTGCAAAGCGAGTACCGCTAGGGCTTGCACGGACTGGAACAGCAGGGAGTCATTTTTCTGGAGATATCTTTATTGCATTCACAACTGCCAATGAAGGCTCACTCAATAGTGCATTTCCAATAACGCAGGCAACAGAGAATGATTACGACCAGATGAGATCAATTCAGTGGGGCCGTATGGATCCTTTTTACACTGCAACCGTGCAAGCCGTTGAAGAGGCGGTTGTAAACGCGCTGGTTTCAAATGAAAATATGGTTGGGCGAAATGGGCACATGAGTTACGCCCTGCCACACGATCACGTAGTTGCCAGACTCAAGGCTGCTAATAAGTTGTAGTTGTAATGATTGGTAAAAGTTAAGCCCCGCAGAATTTTCCCGCGGGGCTTACTCATGCACATTTGTAGAATTTATTCTTCGCCGACTCTGTCACTGAAAGTGCAGGAGCGGACGGGATTTAAAAATATATTTAGCAATTTATTTAGCAATAAAGCATGTGCTGCTATCGAATACTGCGCAGTACGGCGGTGACCTTTCCTAGAATCTCGCAGTTATCTCCATCAATAGGCGCGAAATTATCGTTGGCAGGTAACAACCAAATGTGGCCATCTTTCTTGGAGAAAGTTTTAACCGTTGCTTCGCCATCAATCATTGCTGCAACAATCTCTCCCTTTTCGCAATTTTTTTGACTGCGAATAACAACATAATCGCCATCGCAGATTGCAACATCAATCATGGAATCGCCAACAACTTTGAGCATGAAGAGATCGCCTTGTCCGACAATGGATTCGGGCAGAGGAAATGTTTCTTCAACGTTCTGTTCGGCAAGGACGGGGCCTCCGGCTGCAATACGGCCAACCAGAGGAATCTGACGGGTCTTATCGGCATGGACGGCTTCAAATTCAGAGGACTCACCGGGCAACAAGACCTCGATGGCGCGTCCACGGGTGGGGTCGCGACGGATGAAGCCTTTCTTTTCCAGGGCCTGGAGCTGGTATTGGACAGAGGCGGTGGAGGTAAGGCCGGCTGCAGCGCCAATTTCACGCATAGAAGGTGGGTAGCCGTTAGTTACTAGGGCGGCCTTGATCACCTGGAGGATCTTGAGCTGGCGTGTGGTCAGCCTGTGTTCATCGGCTGGGCCATCAGGTAGCTCGGTGATCTCATTACCGGTTGCACTACCGGTTGCATTACCGGTTGCATTGCCAGTTGGAAGGGGGGAGGAGGCTTCATTGCTCATTTTTGGGCTCATGGGATAAAGGTAGAGGAAGTTCACCAAAAATTCAAACATATGTTCGAATTATGCTTGCTTTTTGTCAGTGGGATGGGGTATAAATAGCACTATCGAACAGGCGTTCGAATCAGACAACGGATTCGAAACTTCCCGAAACGCCGTTTGAGGAAGGTAAGACCATGAGCACAATCGCTCTTACACATCCGTCCCGACCACGCGTAGCTACTTCCGGGTTTGGGGCTCGAAAGTTGACACGTCGCGGCCGGTTGGCGCGATTGGCCATGGTGCTTTCCTTGTCTATTGTTTTAGGCGCAGGCTTTGCAATGAAAGCATCAGGTGGAGATTCAGTAGGAGCCGTGGACGGTACGGCTACCTACTTCACTATTGTTGTTGCTCCAGGGGAGTCTCTCTGGTCCATCGCAGCAGATGCCGCAGCCGGTCAAGCCGGCATCGATGTTCGCCAATTAGTGGATGAGATCGTCTCTGCCAACTCTTTAACTGTTCCAGATGTGAAAGCAGGACAGGTTTTACGTATTCCGGTGTGAGGGGTAGCACCGACACGCCGTAGAAGAATTAATCGAGCCAATACGACTCAAGCCTCAACACTTCCTTTACAGTTCCTACTAGATGTAGGGGTCAAAGCGCGATATAGTTCCATAAGTAGTGTTTTTTAGCGCTACACAGGGAATTTTAAGAAAATCGTAATACACCCCGTAGGGACTCGAGAAAGGACGACACGCCGCATGATCTGCCCATTTTGCCGACATGATGATTCTCGCGTAGTCGACTCTCGTCCCGCAGAAGATGGCACCCAAATCCGTCGTCGTCGTGAGTGCCCGGAGTGCGGCGCTCGCTTTTCCACCCAAGAGACCACCTTGCTCAACATTATTAAGCGAAGTGGGGCTACCGAGCCATTTAGTCGCGAGAAGGTCATTGCTGGCGTCCGCAAGGCATGCCAAGGACGTCCTGTAAACAATGATGATTTAGCTCTTTTGGCCCAGCGCGTCGAGGAGACCTTGCGATCATCAGGCCAAGCAGAGATTGAGGCACAGGAAGTGGGCATGGCCATCTTGGCGCCACTCCGAGAACTCGATGAGATTGCTTACCTGCGTTATGCCTCGGTTTACCGTAACTCTACTTCCCTTGCTGACTTCGAAGGCGAGATCGCTCTGCTTCGCGCAGTGCCATCTCACGCTTTGGCAGAAAAGAATTCCCCTGCACTAAAGAACGCTGTTTCACCTGCACAAAAAAGTTCAGTAAAAATATAGAAACATAAATAACAAATTAATAAAATTTTAGTGCACTACTAACGAAGATGGAGAAACACACGATGTCAGAGACGGTCATCAATCGACCAGGTAAGTCCGCTACCAAAGCTGGTAAAGGACTTGTACTCGAACGCATTTATACAACTGCGGGAGTGCACCCCTACGATGAAGTTACGTGGGATCGTCGAGATGTCCTTCAAAGTAATTGGAAAACGGGCGAGACCGTTTTCGAACAACGCGGTGTTGAGTATCCAGATTTCTGGTCAGTGAATGCATCAACGATCGTCACCACAAAGTATTTCCGTGGAGCAGTCGGTGCAGAAAATCGCGAATGGTCTCTAAAGCAGGTTATTGACCGTGTTGTTTTGACATACACAAAGGCCGGAAAAGAATTTGGCTACTTTGCAACGGATGCCGATGCAGAAATCTTCGAGCATGAAATCACACATATGCTCTTGCACCAGATCTTCTCTTTCAACTCACCAGTCTGGTTTAACGTTGGAACCAACGCGCCACAGCAGGTAAGTGCCTGCTTTATCTTGGCTGTTGAAGACACAATGGATTCGATCCTTAACTGGTATCGCGAAGAAGGAATGATCTTCAAAGGCGGATCAGGTGCTGGACTTAACCTGTCTCGTATTCGCTCATCCAAGGAATTACTTAAATCAGGTGGAACAGCATCTGGACCAGTTTCATTTATGCGCGGAGCCGATGCATCTGCAGGAACAATCAAATCCGGTGGAGCAACTCGTCGTGCAGCAAAGATGGTTGTCTTGGATGTAGACCATCCAGATATCGAAGAATTTATTGAGACCAAGGTCAACGAAGAGAACAAGATTCGTGCCTTGCGCGATGCAGGCTTTGATATGGACTTAGGCGGAAAAGACATCATCTCCGTCCAGTACCAGAATGCAAATAACTCAGTGCGCGTATCTGATGAATTTATGCGCGCATATGAGAGCAACTCAGAATTCGGTCTCAAAGCTCGCTCAACTGGCGAAATACTAGAGACAATCAATGCTCGCAACTTGTTCTATAAAATGGCAGAAGCCGCATGGGCATGTGCTGATCCTGGAATTCAATACGATGACACAATCAATGATTGGCACACCAACCCAGAGACCGGACGCATCAATGCATCCAATCCTTGCTCTGAGTACATGTCACTTGATAACTCATCGTGCAACCTTGCTTCATTAAACTTGATGAAATTCCTCAAGGCTGATGGATCATTTGATGCCAAGGTATTTGGTCGCGCAGCAGAGATGATCATCACTGCGATGGACATCTCCATCTGCTTCGCTGATTTCCCAACTGAGGCAATTGGCGAAACAACTCGTGCCTATCGCCAACTAGGAATTGGTTACGCAAACCTTGGTGCGCTACTTATGGCATCAGGTCTTGCCTATGATTCCGAAGGTGGACGCGCCCTTGCCGGCGCAATCACATCTCTCATGAGCGGTATTACCTACAAGCGCTCTGCAGAACTTGCAGGCATTGTTGGAGCATACGAAGGCTTCGCACGTAACGCTGCTCCACATGCTCGCGTAATGCGCAAGCATGCATCTGCATCGATCTCTGCAAAGCCACAAACAACTCTTGACCATGATGTATGGACCGAAGCCAATAAGGCGTGGGATGCATGTCTATCAATCGGTGAAAAGAACGGATGGCGCAACGCACAGATTTCTGTACTTGCACCAACTGGCACTATCGGCTTGATGATGGATTGCGATACCACTGGTATTGAACCTGACTTCTCACTTGTTAAGTTCAAGAAGCTTGTCGGTGGCGGATCTATGCAGATCGTTAATCAGACAGTTCCTGCAGCACTTCGCAAGCTTGGATATGCAGAAGAGACAATTGAGGCAATTGTTGAATTCATTTCAACACATGGCCACGTCATTGATGCACCAGGACTCAAGCTCGAGCACTACGACATCTTCGACTGCGCGCTAGGTGCACGTTCTATCGCACCAATGGGCCACGTTCGAATGATGGCCGCGTGCCAGCCATTCCTATCCGGTGCAATCTCCAAGACCGTTAACTTGCCATCGGACGCCACAATTGCTGACGTTGAAGAGGTCTACTACGAAGGATGGAAGCTTGGTCTTAAGGCCCTTGCTGTCTATCGCGATAATTGCAAAGTTGGACAGCCACTCTCTGATGGAAAGGCCAAGAAGGAAGAAGCACCAGCAGTTGCGCCAGCAATGGCAGTGCGCAAGCGCCTTCCAAAGTCACGCCCATCAATGACAACATCATTCTCTGTTGGCGGTGCTGAGGGTTACATGACCTCCGGTGCTTATGCCGATGGCGCACTCGGTGAAGTCTTCCTTAAGCTTGGCAAGCAGGGTTCAACACTTGCCGGTGTTATGGATGCATTCTCGATCGCAGTATCTATCGGATTGCAATACGGCGTTCCACTACAAACATTCGTCGAGAAGTTCACAAACTTGCGCTTTGAGCCAAGTGGAATGACAGATGATGCAGATATCCGTATCGCCCAGTCAATGATGGATTACATCTTCCGTCGTCTGGCATTGGATTACTTGCCATTTGAAGCGCGTTCAGGAATTGGTCTCTACACATCATCAGAGCGCGCTCGCGCATTGGAGACCGGTACATACACTGAAGATGTCAGCGTAGAAGTTGATGAATTCGAACGCTCAGAAGTTCCTGCACCAGTAGTTGCACCTATTGCTAAAGCACCAACAAAGGCAGTGGATGTAACCATTGATGCGCCAATAACTTTCGGATCATCGACAGAACTTCTTGAGGCAATCTCAGGAATCAAATCTGATGCCCCACTATGCATGACATGCGGAGTCAAGATGCGTGCATCTGGTGCGTGCTATGTCTGCGAAGGTTGCGGTAATACTTCAGGGTGTAGTTAATAACCAATTGCCGTAACCTCACGGTTTTCCAGATACCCTGTTGAAATGCGAATCAAAGAGGGCTTCTCCCGAAGTGTTCTACTCGCTCTGGTTCTTACTCTGATTCCAGTGGTGGCTTTTTCTGCTCAAAAGATAACGCCGGGGTCTACATGCACGGTGTTTAAGCAAAAGGTTACCTTTCACAGCAAGTCATACACCTGCGTCAAATCAGGCAAGAAATTAATCTGGAGTAAAGGCGCACTTGTCGTTAAACCAACCCCTAAGCCATCAACTTCTGCTCCGATTGCGATAGGCGATCCGGTTGGAGCCATTGGATGGACTCCGACTCCCACGCAAAGCCAAGAAGTTCTCACTGGACCAAAAGATGGTGATGCACCTCTTCCACTTGAGAATTGTGGATATGGGAATTACTACTACAAGATGATTGGTGGAGTAACCCAGCGATCATTTTATGTGAATAAGGAATTCACAAGCGTTGATTCCCGTACAGATGCGATGTTTGACCCGATTAGAGTTAAAGCATTTCACGCAATTCATGATCACGTGGCTTCGGTACAAGCAGTCCCTCCCATCGATTTTCACATTTCTAGCGATTTTCCGACAGGTCAACTTTCCTATTTAAAGGCTCAGCTTGCCTCATCATTGCTTTTTTGGGCTGATTTCTTTCCACCTAATACACGCGTCCAGGCAACTTTTATCACTGAAAAGGATTCAGCTCTCATAAACGCTAACGACATTTCGCGACCAGATGATGCCCAATGGGTAATGGATACTTACCTGGGACCAAATAATATTGGATATTTAAATTGTGGATGGCGATACGGAGTCTCTGGATCGCACATTCTCCCTTCGGGCTCAAACAGAGGGCAAATTGGTTACTGGCTCATTTCCCCAACATCTAACAATGGCAAATACTGGGATCCTACGTACTTAACTCATGAATTCACACATGGTGTTCAAGACATCAATTGGTTTTCTCATGATATTAATGTTTTGGAAAACGGGGCGCCATATTTCCTCATAGAAGGTGCAGGCCAATTATTTGGTGCCGCGCTATCGCTACCTAACATTGGTTGGTATCAAGATGATCTATACCAACAAATTAATGAGGGCTATGTTGGGGGACCAACTGCGACCCGTAAAGTACCAATTAGTACTAGCGATATTCTCAGCATGATAAAGAGTGCAGAAAAGAATGATGGCGAGGCAGGCACGGTGTGGGCTTACACAGTGGGTTCTCAAGTGTGGGAATGGGTTATAGCAAACTATGGATTTGACGCATATTGGGATATTGCAAAAGGGATTTCAAAAACGCAGAACTATGATGCAACAGTGCTTAAAGTAATCGGCAAGTCGAAGGAAGACCTATATTCAGAGGCGGCTCCCTACATTCTGAAAAGCTTCCAAGAAGCATCAGGCATGAGAAAAGGCTAACGAGCCACCCGTGTGGATGGCTCGTTAGCCTTATTAAGTGCTGATTATGCGTTTGGTAGAAGCACGAAATCAATCGCGTGAGCAACTTGCTTATTTCCTCGGTTGATATCGACTCCTGAGAGAAGAACCTTTGGATTGCGAAGCATGCTGTAATCACCAAGATCAATCTTTGTTCCCTTTACGGAAACTTTGATGACCTTTCCTGCGAGTGCTGTAGTAAGAGATGCACCATTTGCCTTGAGCGCTGTTTCAGAAAGGATCGCAGCACCTGGGACTACGTGGTAGAGCAGGATTGCCTCTACAGTGTCGATTCCAAGTCCAGCAACGGCTTCAAATGCGCCTTTTTCGGTTGGAACACCCTTCTTTGTTAGGGCATGAACGAGGCTCTTGAATGCACTGTCATTAGGAATGAATGCCGTTAATGCAACATCGCCCTGTGTAAGTACCTTTACCGCAGAGTTTGGCTTCGCCTTGAGAACTGCAAGTACTGCAGCGGTAAGGATGTCGAAGTTCTTTGAGTTACGGTCAAATGAGTTCTTTGCTGTCAAGATAGCTGCAAGTGATTTTGTTCCGAGTGGCTTCAATAGAGCTACTGGAATAAGTACTGCATTGATGCCATGAGCGACTTGATTGTTCCCCTGGTTAATGTCGATCTGTGAAAGATTCACGACTGGGTTTGGTGAGACTGGGTCAACATCTGTCAATGTAATTGTTGTTCCAACTACTCCGACCGAGAATGACTTACCGGTCAATGCTGTGTTTAATGTTGCTCCATCTGCTTTGAGAGCAGCTGATGAAAGTATTGGAGCGCCAACGACAACGTGATACAGAAGAACTGCTTCTACGGTGTCAATGCCAAGGCCTGCAACAGCTTTGAATGTTGCTTCTTCGCCTACTGCTGGCTTATTGGTGAGTTGTGAAACGAGTGATTGGAAGGCGCTATCTGTTGGAATAAAGGCAGTGAGGGCGATAGTGCCATCGGTGAGAGCCTTGACAGGAGAGGCAGGTTTTGCAGTGAGAACTGCAAGTACTGCTGCTGTAAGGATGTCGAAGTTCTGTCCATCAGTGTCAAAGGAAGATTTAGCAGTGAGAACTGAGGCTAGTGACTTCGTACCAAGATCAGCGGCGCCTGCTGTTGGGGCAATGGCAAAACCTAGGGTTATTACCAAAGCAGAAGCAACGAATTGCTTCATAAGATGTATGTGCATTTAGATACTCCATTTTCAATTCATCTGAATGAGGGCCAGCACTCGCTGACAGCAGAATGATGACATAATCTTGAACAACTTACGACTCGATTTGCAAAATACGCGCAAGGCTGTGTCCGGAATCACCCCCGACCAGTGCGCCGACTCACAGGAAACTCCCATATTTCTAGTGCGCCTTAGGGTTTCGTCACGAGGATGTATCGCCTGAGGTATTCAAGGTCCCTATCCTTGCAACTATGTCATTGCTTCATATTTTGGACTTACTGTCGACATTTACTTTTGCACTCGTTGGCGCTCGAGTAGCAGCCGATAAGGGTCTTGATTACGGGGGAATTGCATTTATTGCGGCAGTTGCTTCTGTTTCTGGTGGAACTCTTCGCAACGTATTTCTGGGAATGCAGCCTATTTGGATCATTGATCCATGGATTATCACCAGCATTATTGCTGCGGTGATTTTAACTTTAGTTTTTCGCCGAGTTACTCATATTGGTCGATCTCTCTTGATTATGGACACATTTGGGTTGGCTGTAGCGACGATGTCTGGGGTGCAGTTGGCTGTAGAAATGAAGACCACATGGTTTGCGGCGATACTGCTTGGCCTCATAACTGCTGTTACGGGTGGTCTTTTACGTGATGTTCTGTGCCAAGTTGAGCCGGTATTGCTTCACCGCGAAACTATTGGCACCTCATCGATAGTCGGTGCCGCAACATTTGTAGGACTGCTACATCTAAATGTGCCTGGAAATCTTGCTGCAATTACTGGAGGAGCAGTCGTAGTTATTACACGAACTATTTCAATCTATTTTGATTTACATCTGCCCAGATTTAAGAGTAAAAGCTAGATTCTTTTAAGCATTTTGCGGATTTGTTCTAAGGCTGTTTTTACTCGCGCTTCATAACCATGAGTTGTTGGGTGGTAATACTCCGTGCCGACGAGTGCATCAGGTAAATATTGCTGCTGTGCAACGCCTAATCCTTCATCGTGCGGGTAGATGTATGCATTCGCTTCTCGTGCTGCTTTTTCTTTGCCATCGCGAAGTGTGCCTGAATGTGAATCGCGTAAATGTGCAGGTATTGGTCCACCTTTAGAAGCGCGCACGTCAGTGATAGCCGCATCTATGGCCAGGTATGAGGCATTGGATTTGGGTGCGCACGCTAAATAGGTAACGGCTTCGGCAAGAATGATCCGTGCCTCGGGCATGCCCACCATGGCAACTGCTTGAGCAGCTGCAACAGCTAAGCCAAGTGCGCTGGGGTCTGCAATGCCAATGTCTTCACTTGCGCTAATCATTACGCGACGAGCAATGAAGCGCGGATCCTCGCCAGCTTCCAACATCCGCGCAAGATAATGAAGGGCAGCATCTACGTCAGAGCCACGAATACTTTTAATGAAAGCACTGGCAACGTCGTAATGATTATCTCCACCGCGATCGTAATTTACGATCACGCGGTCAACGGCTCGACTCAAAACTTCAGGTGTGATTTCACCATTTGCCGCACCGGCTGCTGCCTCAAGATATGTGAGTGCACGGCGCGCATCTCCTGCGGCAAGTCTGACTAGGGAATCTAAAGCTTGGGATGAAATCGTGACTTCAGCATTGAGGCCACGGGCATCGGTAATAGCACGATTGATCAGTGTTGTGATTTCGGCATCTGGTAGTGGGCGAAGAGTGAGGACGATTGAACGTGAAAGAAGAGGGGAGATGATGGAGAAAGATGGGTTCTCGGTTGTTGCTGCAACGAGTGTCACCCACCTGTTTTCAACTCCTGGAAGCAGCGCATCTTGTTGTGCTTTGGAGAATCGGTGAACTTCGTCAATAAAAAGTACAGTTTCTTTGTTTTCGTGCGTCATTCTCTCTTGAGCTTGAGTCAAGACTTCACGGACTTGAGCAACTCCAGAACTGACAGCGGAGAGTTCGACAAATTCACGTGAACCAGAGTGAGCGATCATTTTCGCGAGAGTTGTTTTACCACTTCCTGGGGGACCATAGAGAAGGACGCTCGTGATGTGTTTTTCTTCTCCCTGTATTAAACGTGCAAGTGGTGAACCAGATTGAAGTAGGTGTTGCTGGCCAAGAAGTTCTTGGATACTCGAAGGGCGAAGTCTTACCGCTAAGGGTGCTGATTTCTCATCGAAAGGTGTTGCGTCCATGTGTGCCCTAACTTGGTGAATTAGTGCAGGATGTAATTTCCGTACTTAGCCATAATTGCAATCGCGAGTATCGAGAATATTCCGGCCACAGCAACCGTGTCCCAACCTGCAAGCATGCGCTTGGTTAGCGTTGCCGAAAGTTTCTCGCTGATAGGTAAATTTCCATCGAGCACATTGATTCGCAGCATGCTTGAAAAGACAGTGATCGTTGAAGTTGTAACCAATAAACACCATGGGCAGAATGCGCCAATTACAAAGTAACTCTGAGAAAATAGCCACCCAGCAAATAAGAGTCCGGCGAAGTAGACGGCAAGCGCGCTTCGCATAAACCATTTAGGGAATCGTGCGCCACCTAGAGCTGAAACCGCCAGGGTGATAACGACAGGTTCGCAGATCAGGCCAAGGAAGGAGTTTGGAAAACCGAGAAGGTTTGACTGCCATGAGACGGCCACTTTTCCGCATGAGATTACCGAGTTGATATTGCAACTCAGGGCTGAATCTGGGTTCCTGGCAAGGGCAATTGCATCGACGGAAAGAACAAGGGATGCGGTGATGGAGATTATTGAGGAGACCAACATCGTCCAGTAGGCCTTGACGTGATTAATCACGGTTTGCGTCTCCGGCTCTTGCGTCATGCTCATCCCAGAAGTCCCATCGGTCATTAGTGCCTTGGCAGAGTCTACCCGTGCAGGATTTACGCGCAAATAAAGGAGTTTTGCTCTGTTGTATAGTCTCTTTATGCATAAGCGCCGGAATAAAATCCTTATAGCGCTACTTGCCATTTCCTTTCTCTCGTTGCCTTCTGCAAGTCAGGCTAACCAAAAGGCAACTTTGACAGTATTTGCCGCATCAAGTTTGGCCGATAGTTTCACCAATCTAGGTAAGACATTTGAGAAGGCGCATCCTGGCACCACAGTCATTTTTTCATTCTTGGCTTCTCCAACTCTGGCAACGCAGATTAATGCTGGCGCGCCAGTGGATGTCTTTGTTTCTGCATCAAGTAAAGATATGCAAACGGCCTCGGTTCGGGCGCCAATCTATGAAGGTTTTGTTTTCAATCGGATGGTCCTTGCAGTTCCAGTAAAGAATCCCTTCAAGATCGTTCGGATTAAGGACCTCAATAAACCCGGCCTCAAATGGATTCAGTGCGCTCATGAAGTTCCATGCGGAACTGCTGCTGATGCCGCGCTTGAATCTGATGGCACGGTCACGGCTAAGCCTGTTTCACTGGAACCGAAAGCTTCTGGAGTTATTGCAAAACTAATGCAGGGCGAAGTCGATGCTGCGATTGTTTATCACACAGATGTTGTTAGGAATCGCAAAGCACTGAAGGAAATTGTCTTTCGTGATCGACTCGCATCATCTACTAGATATGCCATCGCAATTATTGCTGATGGAAAGCAAAAACCTTTAGCTCGTGCGTTTATGGATTTTGTTGAATCCCCGAAAGCGTCTTTGTATTTGCGCAGAAGTGGGTTCGGAGTTATTTCGTGAATCATCGCCGGATAGACAAAACAACCGGCGCACTTGCTACCTTCGCAAGTTTCTTACTCATCGCTCCAATGATTGCATTGTTGGCGAAGGTCCCTTGGGGTTCTTTCTTTGACCGTCTAACTCAAGAGAATTCCCTATCTGCGATTCAACTTTCCTTGTGGAGTTCGATATTGGCTGCAGCAATCTCCGTCATATTGGGTGTGCCACTTGCATGGGTATTGGCTAGGGGCAACGAACGAGTTACCAATATTTTGCGCCCCATAGTTCTCGCGCCCATTGTTCTACCACCCACGGTTGCTGGCATGGCGCTGCTGGCGCTGCTTGGACGAGATGGTCTACTAGGAAAATATATTTACCAAGCCACGGGATGGTCGATGCCTTTCACTAGCGTTGCCGTTGTTGTTACTGGGGTCTTTGTCGGAATGCCTTTTCTCGCGTTGATTGTTGAATCAAATTTCCGTCATCTGCCAACCGACCTCGAGGAGGCAGCAGTGATAGATCGCGCTTCCAGGCGCGATGTTTTCTCTTTAGTGGCCCTGCCTCAGATACGCAACGGCATTGCTACTGGTGCAGTTTTGGCATGGGCTCGAGCGTTGGGTGAATTTGGCGCGACAATGATGTTTGCAGGTTCTTTGCCGGGGCGCACTCAAACGTGGGCAATGCAGGTA
>QYPT01000090.1 GCA_007280125.1 Streptomycetaceae bacterium
TCGCCATGTCCTCTTTGCAATTAATGGTTGTGCTAGCGAGCACCTCCGTGCTTTTGCCCATCATTACTCGTCATGAGTTTCATACCAATACGGTATTTGCTTTGTCAGAAGTTGGTTTTAGCGTTGGTGCAACAGTGTCAGCTCTTGTAGCGATAAAACTTAAATCAAAGCATCCAGGTCTCATGGTGGTTCTGTTATGGGCGCTCTTTGCAGTAGTGCCAATAGTTTTAGCATTCCCATCTTCGCGAATCCTGATTATTGCTGGATATGTGATTGCCGGACTTTCTATCGGACCGTGGGAGGCGTATTGGAGTGCTGCACTCCAACGTGAGATTCCACAGGAATTACAGGGACGTGTTTTTAGTGTCGATTACATGGGATCCATTGCTCTCATGCCACTTGGCATGGCACTCGTCGGACCCGTGACTGACGCACTTGGCGTGCGCCCATTCCTTATATTCGCAGCCATATTCCATTTGGTTTTATGCTTTGCGGTCTTGCTTATTCCTGGAGTTAAGGACCTTAAGATGCCAAAAAAGAATGATTATTCTCAGGGCGAACAGGATGAAGCGTAATTAACCGCCCACAAAGTAGCGCCTGAATCTACCCTTAGGCGTTGCCTCGAATAAGCGAATTCCCCACCCAGAGGCCTGAAGGAGTGTCATGACCCGCATCGGTGAGACCAGTGATCTGCTGAAGTGTTCATTTTGCGGCAAGACACAAAAGCAAGTTAAGAAACTGATTGCAGGACCCGGCGTCTACATTTGTGATGAGTGCATTGATCTTTGTAATGAGATTATTGTTGAAGAACTTTCCGAAAATAATTCACTGGGATTACAAGAACTTCCAAAGCCACAAGAGATCTTTGAATTCCTCGATCAATACGTAATCGGACAGGATCGCGCTAAGAAATCTCTTTCTGTTGCGGTGTATAACCACTACAAGAGAGTACAAAGTGGCGACACAGGTAAGCGTGAAGATTCTGTTGAATTAGCAAAGAGCAATATCTTGCTTCTTGGCCCAACCGGTTGCGGTAAAACACTTCTAGCCCAAACTCTTGCTCGAATGCTCAATGTCCCATTTGCCATTGCTGATGCCACTGCTCTAACAGAAGCCGGGTATGTCGGAGAAGACGTTGAAAATATTTTGCTGAAACTTATTCAGGCTGCAGATTTCGATGTGAAGAAAGCTGAAACAGGAATTATCTATATTGATGAAATTGATAAGGTTGCTCGTAAGTCTGAGAACCCATCAATTACCCGTGATGTATCTGGGGAGGGTGTTCAGCAAGCCCTTTTGAAGATTCTTGAAGGAACAGTTGCATCCGTTCCACCTCAGGGTGGCCGCAAGCACCCACATCAAGAATTTATTCAAATAGACACAACAAATGTTCTCTTCATCGTCGGAGGCGCATTTGCTGGACTTGAGAAAATCATCGAGAGTCGTAGCGGATCTGCAGGAGTTGGCTTTAATGCAACACTTAAGTCTTCGGCAGATTCTGAAAAGATGGATATTTTTGGCGATGTCATGCCAGAGGATTTACTGAAGTTTGGAATGATTCCAGAATTTATCGGCCGCCTACCAATTGTCACCAGCGTAGAGAAGCTAGATAAACCCGCCCTTATGCAGATTCTGACTGAGCCAAAAAATGCGCTAGTTAAGCAATACGAGCGACTTTTTGATCTTGATGATGTAGAACTTGAATTCAATGCCGAATCCCTCGATGCCATCGCTGAACTCGCCCTAAAACGGGGTACCGGAGCTCGTGGACTTCGAGCCATTTTGGAAAGCGTTCTTTTGGGAGTCATGTATGACGTACCTAGCCGCACAGATGTAGCCAAGGTAATCATCACCAAGGAGTGCATCCAAGATGGCGGGGCACCAACCTTTGTAAAACGTACGGGAGATATTCCAAAGCGGGCCATTAGCGCCCCAAAGCGTTCAGAAGAGAAGAGCGCGTAATCTAGACTGCCCTCATGAGGGAATTACCATCGGCTTTCACGCCTGCCGAAATAGAAGCGCCACTGTATGAAAAGTGGGTTGCCGCTGGGTATTTCACTGCCAATGCATCGTCGGATAAGCCACCATTCACCATTGTTATCCCACCACCCAATGTCACGGGAAGTTTGCATATTGGGCACGCGTTAGATCACACATTGCAAGATGCACTCATACGCATGAAACGTATGAAAGGTTTTGAAGCCTTGTGGCTTCCAGGTATGGACCACGCAGGAATTGCCACACAGAATGTAGTTGAAAAGCAATTAGCTGCCCAGGGATTGTCGCGCCACGATCTTGGTCGTGAAGAATTCGTAAAGAAAGTGTGGCAGTGGAAGGCTGAATCAGGTGGAGCAATTCTTGGACAGATGCGTCGCCTTGGTGATGGAGTGGATTGGTCTCGTGAGGCATTCACGATGGATGAGAATTTGTCACAAGCTGTTCTCACGATATTCAAGAAACTTTACGATGCAGAGTTAATTTATCGTGCCGAGCGCATTATCAATTGGTGCCCTAGATGCCATACGGCGCTATCGGATATTGAAGTTGAACATAGAGACATTGATGGCGAATTTGTGACGATCCTTTATGGCGAAGGTGATGTACAAATTTCAGTTGCAACAACTCGCCCTGAAACAATGTTGGGCGATGGCGCTGTAGCTGTTAATCCAAATGATCCTCGTTATAAGCACATGATTGGCAAGGAAGTACTGCTTCCTCTTGCTAATCGCATGATTCCAATCATTGCTGATGAATTAGTCGATCCTGAATTTGGAACGGGCGCTGTAAAAGTTACAGCAGCGCACGACCCAAATGACTTTGAAATGGCACGTCGCCATAATGTTGTCATCGTAAAGATTATGAATGAAGACGCTGTCATGGATGGCTCTGGAACTGAATTTGACGGAATGGATCGCTTTGTTGCCCGTAAAGCCGTAGTTGAAAAGTTGCGTTCGATGAGTCGAGTACTTGCAGAGAAGCGTCCATATTCACATTCAGTAGGTCACTGTTCTCGCTGCGAAACTATTGTTGAGCCGAGACTTTCTTTGCAGTGGTTTGTGAAAGTTGAATCACTTGCTAAAGCCGCTGGAGATGCAGTCCGTGATGGGCGCGTAACTATTGAGCCACCAGAACTCGCTCCTAGATATTTTGATTGGGTCGACAACATGCACGATTGGTGCATCTCCAGACAACTGTGGTGGGGCCATCGCATCCCTGTTTGGTATGGACCCAATGATGAAGTAATCGTTGTTGGACCTGGAGAAGTTGCACCGGATGGATACACGCAAGATCCCGATGTATTGGATACCTGGTTTTCATCCGCTTTGTGGCCATTTTCTACCCTGGGCTGGCCAGAGCAGACGGCTGACCTGAAGAAGTTCTATCCAACAAGTGTCTTGATAACCGGGTATGACATTCTATTTTTCTGGGTAGCACGCATGATGATCTTTGGACTTTTTGCAATGGATGGCGAAATTCCATTTAACACAATTGTTTTGCATGGACTTGTGCGCGATAAGTTCGGCAAGAAAATGAGTAAAAGTCGCGGCAACACAATTGACCCACTTGAGTTTATGGATAAGTACGGAGCAGATGCGCTTCGTTTCACTTTAGCCCGTGGGGCAAATCCCGGTAGCGACCAAGCACTGGCAGAGGAATGGGTAGCTGGTTCTCGAAACTTCGCTACAAAACTTTGGAATGCAACACGCTTTGCCATGATGAATGGTGCAACGGTCACAGGAGACCTTCCTGCTTTTGATTCTCTCAATGCCATCGATCGTTGGATCTTGAGTCGACTCAATGAGACCGTGGTCGAAGTAGATGCGCTCTTTGAGAAATATGAATTTTCTCGTGCCTGTGAAACTATTTATCACTTCGCTTGGGATGACCTGTGCGATTGGTACCTAGAACTATCTAAGGAAGCATTTGCTAGCGGAGATGCCACTTCATCAAAGCGCGTTCTTGGATTCGTATTGGATCAACTTCTTCGCTTAATGCACCCAGTTATGCCTTTTATAACCGAAGAACTCTGGACTGCCTTAACAGGTGGAGAGTCACTTGTTATCTCAGAATGGCCGAAAGATCATCCTGAACATAAGGATGCCAAAGGCGCCAAGTTGGTGGGCCAAGTTCAAGAAATAATTACTGAAGTTCGTCGCTTTAGAAGTGACCAAGGAATCAAGACAAGCCTAAAGATTCCTGCTCGTTTTATTGCACCTGCAGAGCTGGCTCCATATGAAAGTGCGATGAAATTTGTCTTGCGCCTAGAACCAGCCTTAGAGGATTTTAAGCCAAGTGCCAACGTTGAAATTGGTTCGATAAAAGTTGAACTAGATCTCACGGGAAGTGTCGATGTTGTTGCAGAGCGGGCCCGTCTGTCGAAGGATTTGGCAACGGCAATTAAGGATCGAGAGACAGCAAACGTGAAACTAAATAATGATAATTTCATGGCAAAGGCACCCGAAAATGTTGTCGTAGAAATCAGAGAGCGACTAGTGAAGACCGATATCGATATCGAACGCATCCAATCTCAGATTGCTCAGCTGCCATCCGCATGACCTCGACCCAAGATCAGGCACGACTTCAGGCCATTGAAGAAGCCTTATCGGCACGTTGGCCAGAGACTGACATAGAACCGAGTCTCGAGCGAATCGCAGCATTAGTAGACATGTTGGGATCGCCTCAGCTTTCTTTTCCAACAATTCATATAGCTGGAACAAACGGTAAAACCACTACTGCGCGCATGGTTGATGCTCTGATGTCTGCAATGGGGCTCCGTACGGGTCGTTTTACTAGTCCTCATCTCGAGAGTGTTTTAGAACGCGTGTCAATCAATGGCGAACCAATTAGTGCCGCAGATTTTATTTATGCGTATAACGACATAGCTGCCTATCTCGAAGTTATAGATGAAAGATTTGATACTCCACTGTCATTCTTTGAAGTTGTTACCGCAATTGGATTTGTGGCTTTTGCAGAATTTCCTATTGATATCGGCATTATTGAATGCGGGCTTGGTGGAGAGTGGGACGCGACCAATGTTGTCGAGGCATCGGTTTCAGTCATTACTCCGATTGGTTTTGATCATATGAATTATCTTGGCAATACACTTTCTGAGATATCGCAAACAAAAGCTGGAATCATTAAAGAAGGCGGCTCTGTGGTTCTTGCCAGACAAGAACCTGAGGCAGCGGTAGAACTTCTTAAGAGAGTGCAAGCAGTAGGTGCCACGGTGGCTCGCGAAGGAATTGAATTCTCATTGTCCTCCCGCGCTCTTGCAATTGGTGGTCAACTATTGGCTATAACAATCGGGGAGCACACCTACGATGATATTTTCTTGCCACTTCATGGCAAACATCAAGGCGCCAATGCGGCAATAGCTCTAGCGGCAGTGAGCGCATTCTTTGGTGGTCAAGAGCTAGATCTAGAAGCAGTCAGGATTGGTTTTGCAGCAGTGACTTCGCCAGGCCGATGCGAAGTTGTCTTTAGGAATCCAACTGTCATTCTTGATGCAGCACATAACCCGCACGGTGCGAAAGCTTTAGCTGACACACTTGAAAATGAATTTACTTTCGATGAGATCATCGGCGTTTTCGCTGCCTTTGCGGATAAGGATGTTGTTGGTATTTTGAATGAACTAGAACCAATCATCAACACCCTCATTGTTACCCAAAGCGCATCGCCCAGAGCGATGGCAACCCCGCAACTTCGCGAAATCGCTGAAGGAATTTTCGGCGCTGATCGTGTGAAGTCAACCGAAAATATCTCGGACGCGGTAAAACTTGCAATCACTGATGCACGTAGACCCTCACATGATGAATCGGTCGGAATTGTCATAACTGGTTCAGTAGTTACGGTTGGCGAGGCCCGTGTAATTTTGAAGAGACTTTCAGCGCCAGAGGATGAAAATTGAGAATTTTAGGTGCGGCAGTTTTAATTATGGAATCCATGGTTATGGGATTTGCGCTTTTGTTGGCCGGAAAACATGAAAGTGGCACTGTCCTCGCAATTGGGGGAGTCATAGCCCTCGCCTTCATTCTTGCCGCAGGGTTATTGAAAAAACAATGGGGTTGGATTCTTGGCTCGCTACTGCAGGTTGCGGCAATTTTGTATGGCTTTTTTGTAACTCCCATGTTTTTCCTGGGAGCCCTCTTTGGGGGCTTGTGGATTTGCGCGATTGTGGTGGGTCGAAAGGGTGAAGCCGCCCGAGCGGCCTTCGTGGCAGGGGCTGGAAGCCAATAGCCCCTTCACCTATTAGACTCTGGGGGTGAGCATCGAGAGAACCCTTATTTTAGTTAAGCCTGATGGCGTACGCCGGGGCCTTGTTGGCGAAGTAATTTCCAGAATTGAAAGCAAAGGTTACGCAGTGGTAGCCCTGCGCATGGTCCAACCTGATCGCGCTTTACTGGCTCGACACTATGCCGAACACGAAGGCAAACCATTTTACGAACCACTTGTTGGATTTATGTTATCTGGACCTATCGTTGCGATGGTTGCCGAAGGAAATAGAGTCATCGAAGGATTCCGCTCGCTGGCAGGTGCTACTGATCCAACGGTTGCAGCTCCAGGGACAATTCGTGGAGACCTTGCTCGCGACCAAGGCACAAAAGTTATGCAAAATTTAGTTCATGGTTCGGATTCTGTTGAATCAGCTACCCGTGAAATTGAAATCTTTTTTTCAGGCCAATTAATCGGGGAGAAATAAATGAGTAACAGAATGTCCTTTATAGGTCGAGACATGGCCGTTGACCTGGGCACCGCAAATACTTTGGTCTATGTGCGCGGTCGTGGCATCGTCCTTAATGAGCCAAGTGTTGTTGCAATCAACCAAGACACTGGTGCGATTTTGGCTGTTGGTCTTGAAGCTAAAAGAATGATCGGCAGCACACCGGGAAACATCGTTGCAATTCGTCCATTGAAAGATGGAGTAATCGCCGACTTCGAAACAACCGAACGCATGTTGCGCTACTTTATTCAGAAAGTTCATCGTCGTCGTTATCTAGCAAAGCCACGTATCGTCGTTTGCGTTCCATCAGGTATCACAGGTGTAGAACAACGCGCCGTTAAAGATGCTGGCTACGCAGCTGGTGCACGCAAGGTGTACATCATTGAAGAACCAATGGCGGCAGCAATCGGTGCCGGACTTCCAATTCACGAGCCAATGGGAAATATGGTCGTCGATATCGGCGGTGGCACAACTGAAGTTGCCGTTATTTCCTTAGGTGGAATTGTTACTGCCCTCTCGATTCGCGTCGGCGGAGATGCACTTGATCAAGCGATTATTCATTGGGTTAAACGTGAATACTCTCTACTTCTTGGAGAGCGCACCGCAGAAGAAATTAAGATGGCTATTGGTTCAGCTTGCGCTTTGCCTGATGAGTCTGATGCAGAAATTCGTGGCCGAGATCTTGCCACCGGTCTGCCTAAGAGAATTATTGTTTCAGCGGCAGAAATTCGTAAGGCAATCGAAGAGCCTGTAAATGCCATTGTTAACGCTGTAAAGAGCACACTTGATAAGACCCCACCAGAGCTTGCAAGTGATCTTATTGATCGTGGAATTGTTCTTACAGGTGGAGGAGCCTTACTCCGAGGTCTTGACGAGCGTCTTCGTCGTGAAACTGGAATGCCAATTCACGTTGCAGAGCGTCCACTAGATGCCGTTGTAGAAGGCTCTGGAAAATGCATTGAGGAGTTTGAGGCTTTAGAGAAGGTCTTAATCTCCGAACCTCGCCGATAGGTAATTCTTAATGAGACAGCGCGGCGACAATAGAAGTCGTCTCTTGTTCGTCATTCTTATCGTTACATCGCTTTTCTTCATCACCCTTGATTTGCGGGGAGTCCAAGTAATGAATGGTGTTCGAAGCGGAGCGCAAACGGTGTTAGCGCCGTTTGAAAAAGGTGCAAATGCAGTATTTTCTCCCATCGGAAATTTTTTCTCCGATGTCGTCCATCTGGGCCGTACGCGGGCCAAGCTCAAGCGCTTGGAAGACCAGAATGCATCACTTCGCAAAACTCTTATTGATCGTAAAGGTGCGGATGCTCAATTAAAGCAACTGAAATCGACTTTGGATTTAGCGGGTACTGCAGGGTACACAATCGTCAGTGCCAAAGTTATTTCGCAAGGAAATTCCACTTCTTTTTCAGAAACTGTAACAATTGACGTTGGCGCAAATAAGCATCTCACACGCGACATGACAGTTATATGTGGCGAAGGTTTGGTTGGTGTCGTAAAAGTTGTCTATCCAAATACATCACACGTGCTACTCGCTTCTGATCCATCCTTTCGAATTGGCGTTCGAATCGCCAAGAGTCAGCAGATAGGAATACTTTCCGGTCAAGGCACCGATCATGCAGTGCTGCAACTTTTAGATAGTCAGAGTTCTGTGAATATCGGAGATGCGCTCGTCGCGCGAGGAAGCCAAGGAGATAAACCCTTCGTACCCGGTGTTCCCGTGGGAAGCGTTAGTTCGATCTCTCATTCATCAGGTGCTATTTCCGAAATAGCCGAAGTTAAGTATTACGTGAACATGAATGCCCTCGGAGTTGTTGCGGTTGTTGTGAAGGCACCACTTGCAGACCCTCGAGATATTTTGGTGCCTAAACCGCCAGAACCTGCTCCGACTGTCACGGTTTTTGTAACGCCAACACCCACGCCAACACCCATGCCTTCAAAGTAGTTGCCATGAATACCCGAAAAAACATATTAAGTTTTCCTATATTCGTAGTGGTTTTCTTGATTGAGGAGAGCATTTTCAATCAAATTCATCTTCCTTTTGGGGGATTCTCGCTTTTCCTTATTTTTTCCTTGAGCTGGTGCGCACTAAGTACTCCTGAGACTGGTGCGATTGCTGGTTTTGAAGCCGGCTTACTTATGGACCTAGCGCCGCATAGTCAAGGTTCTGTTGGCCAATGGACGCTTGTAATGATCAGTGTCGGCTTCGGAATTGCATATCTGCGTTATGGCGATGACAGTTTAAGGAATAGCCCGTTAAGTTTGGTGGTAATAGTTTCTGTAGGGGTCGTAGTTAGCCTGGTTCTTTATGTCCTCGTTGGGGCCTTACTTGGAATGGATCTCGGAAGCACATTTCAGTTAGTGAAAACTATCTCTGGAAACGGAGTGTGGACTCTTGCTATTACTCCCTTTCTCTTGCCAATAGTTTCACGTTTGCATGGCCTAATCTTTGAAACTCGAGAACTAAAATGAATCAAAGAACCCGCTTGAGTCTTTTAGTTACTCAAACTCTAATTATTTCTTTGATGATTGCTTTGCTTGGCAGGTTGTTTTATCTGCAGATAGGTGCCGGACCAAAATATCGTGACGCGGCGCTAAGTATTCAAAGTCGGGATATCGTCACTCCGGCAACAAGGGGATTAATAGTTGATTCATCTGGAGTTCCTCTAGCTCTTAATCGTGTGGGTTTAGCTGTAACCGTCGATCGCAGCATCCTGGATAGACAAGAAGATAAAGGTGTGGCAGTTCTAAAGCGCACCTCGAAATTATTAGCGTTGACTTACCAGGATGTTTTTCGAAGAACTAGATTATGCGGTGAACTCCCCAAGTCCATTCAAACTGGATGTTGGACGGGAACTAGATATCAACCAATACCTATTACTAAAGATGCCGATCCAACGAAGGCACTACAAATCATCGAACGCGGAGACCTATTCCCAGGTATCGATGCAATGCCTCTTGCAGTGCGGAATTACCCCGGACTTGCAGGCGTGAATGCGGCTCATGAACTTGGCTATGTCGGCCCACTTACAGAATCAGACTTAGCAGGTGCTTACTCGATTGGTTACTACAGGAGCGAATCGATTGGTAAAGCTGGACTTGAACTGCAATACGACAAGTATTTGCGCGGCAAGCCAGGTATCAAAACTGTCATTGTCGACCGCAAGGAATCGGTCACAAGTGAGGCCCGAAACACCGATCCCATTCCCGGAAATCATTTAGTAACAAGTTTGGATGTCCGCTTACAGTCTTCAACTGAAAGTGCGCTAGCCGATGCAGTAGCTAGGGCGCGCTCCATGGGGTATCGCGCGGATTCAGGTGCGGCAATAGTGATGGATGTAAAAACTGGACGAATACTTTCCTTAGCCTCTTATCCAACGTATGACCCGAATATTTGGGAAAAAGGTTTGACTGTTCAACAGGCCCAAGATTTATTTAGCGATACAAAAGGAGTGCCGGCTCTGTCTCGTGCTTTACAAGGTCTTTACGCACCGGCATCGACATTCAAAGCCGTCTCTGTAGTCGCAGCAGCTAGCGCGGGATATAGCTTGAGTGCTACGTATAGTTGCCCGGCAAGTGTGAAAGTTGGAAACATCGATTTCCAAAACTTCGAAAGCAAACCTCAAGGTACATTAACCATGAAGCAGGCAATTGCGATTTCCTGTGACACGATTTGGTACAAGATTGCCTACGATGAATGGCTCAGAGATGGAGGACTTTTTCCAAAATCCAGCGCTAAAGATCATTTCTTTACGGCCGCAAATAGTTTTCAAATGGCCAAGAGAACAGGAATAGATTTGCCATCGGAATCTTTGGGACGAGTGCCAGATCGTGAATGGAAGAATAATTGGTTCAAACAGAATAAAAACTATTTCTGCAACTATCAAACTAGGGCGGCCAAGAATGAATTAACGCCGTTCCTTGTAGCTCTCGCCAAAGAGAACTGTGTTGACGGAGATAAGATTCGTGGTGGAGATGCTGTTAACTTTTCCATCGGACAGGGAGATACGGTAATAACTCCTTTGAAATTAACTCAAATGTATGCAGCTATCGCCAACGGTGGAACTATTTGGCAACCGACGGTTGGCCAAGCAATCGTTGGCGCAGATGGCAAAGTGATTAGAGAAATCGCACCTACCGTTTTAGGAAAACTCACAGCAAGTAAATCAACTATTTCCTTTCTTCATGATGCTCTAAGACAAGTTGTAATTAGCGGAACAGGTGCGGGTTCATTTAGCGGATTTCCAGTGCCGGTGAGCGGAAAGACAGGCACGGCAGAAGTTTTTGGTCTCAATACAAATGGAACCAAGAAGGACAACACTTCTTGGTTTGCATCCTTTGCCCCAAGTGATAAACCGCGTTACGCAGTAGTGATGATGGTGAGCCAAGGTGGCTTTGGAGCGTCCACTAGCGCTGTTGGTGTGCGCAAGATTTACCAAACTCTCTTTGGAGTGGTTGGTTCAAAAGTAGACCCAACGAAAGCGATTTTTCCTTCGGGTCCACCGAAAATCATTCCGAAGATTTCTCCAACGACTAAGGTTAAAACCTCATGAGTTCAACTTTCTTTAGCCCCCGTCGCAAAGATGCGCGTAATTCCTGGATGCGTGGCTTTGATCCAGTAATTACGGTATCGGTGAGCATCCTCCTTTTTATTGGAGCACTACTTGTCTATGCCGCAACTAAATCTTGGTATGGATCGGTCGGATTAGATCCCCAGTATTACCTTAAGCGCCATGTCATCAATATCGTGATCGGCCTTTTCTTGGCATTCGGTACAACGGTTATTGACTACCGTTTATTGCGTGCTTATACGCCGATTGTTTGGGGCATTGGTGTTCTTGGCCTTTTGGCTGTACTCCTCCCAGGACTCGGAAGCACTGTTAATGGTGCCAAAGCATGGATTTCTTTGCCAGGTGGATTTCAAATACAACCGGCAGAACTAGCGAAAATTTCTATCATCATCGGGCTTTCAATGATTTTGTCCGATAGAGCTCAAGGACGAGATGAACCATCACATCAAGATGTTGCCAAGGCACTTGCGATTTCCGCGATTCCAATTGCGCTAATCCTGTTACAGCCGGATATGGGAACTGTATTTATTATCAGCGCCTCAGTAGTTGCAATGGTTGCTGTCTCCGGTGCCCCATCGCGATGGGTCGCTGGATTGCTCATCGTGGCACTTCTTGGAGGATTCACTGCGGTAAAAGTTGGCGTGCTAAGTGAGTACCAAGTAAAAAGATTGCAATCATTCGTTGACCCAACGGCAGATCCGCAAAGTAGTGGATATCAATTGCGACAATCTCGAATCACTGTTGGATCCGGTGGAATAGTAGGTAAAGGGTTATTTAACGGACCACAAACGAATGGCAGATTTGTCCCAGAACAGCAGACTGACTTTATTTTCACAGTTGTGGGAGAGGAGTTAGGTTTTCTTGGAAGTTCTTTTATTTTGCTCCTCTTTCTTACTATTTTGATGCGAGCCTTTGCGATAGCGCGAAAGACACAGGATCCATTTGGTCGAATGGTGTGTACTGGGGTTATTGCGTGGTTTGCATTTCAGATTTTTGAAAATATCGGGATGACTATGGGGTTGATGCCTATGACCGGGGTGCCTTTGCCATTTTTGTCCTACGGCGGCTCAAGTATGTTTGCCAACATGATTGGTATCGGGCTTTTACAGAATATTCACGCTCGCCAGCGGGGTTAGAGTCTGGGATGTTGGGCTTTCTGCCTTCCTTCTGCCATACTTAGGGCAAACGTCCAGCGCGGCTCGCGATTACATCGCGGAACATGCCTAGCGCGGATGAACAAGATTTGCTCGTTTTCGAGCCAGAGCGCGTTTTATTAAACGCATAGAGGATTTGGTGCCATGGCTATTGAGCCAAAAACGCCGCGCAAGCGTGCGGTCAAGAAAGTTGCGCAAGCCCCCACAGGGATCGTTGAAGTACCTGCCACGTCCGTGGAGAAGAAGAGTCCAGCCAAGAAGAAGGCAGCCGCGGCAGCCATTCCTGTCCCGATTTTTCAAGCCGCTCCCGTCGAGGCCAAAGCAGCGAAAGTTTCGCGCGCCAAAGCCGCTGAACCTGACGCTGCTCCCGTAGAAAAGAAGGCACCATCTCGCAAGAAGGCCGTGCCGAGCGCAGTTGTTACCCCAGAAGTTGAAAAGAGTGACGAGAGTGGTGATGCCGCAAGCCGTGGGCGTCGCCGTCGCCGTGGAGGCCGTGGGCGTCGCCGCCCAGGCAGTACTGACGATGTCAGCACAACGGTCGAGTCTGAAGAAGGTTCAGATCCAGAAGAGGACTCTACGAAGAGCGCGACACATCGTCGTCGTCGCCGTCGCTCAAGTGCAGATGGAGTGACTGCGGGAGAGACCATCGAAGAAGATGGCGTCATAACAGTTGTTAAAGTCCGTGAAACCCGTGAAAAACAAGAGCGCCCTCGCAGCGAATCCAGACGACCTGTACGCAAGGGTCGCGAACCTCGCAGCGAATACCGCGAGCCTTATCGCAAGCGCGGAACAATTATTACCGAAGGTGAATTCTTAGCACGTCGCGAAAATGTTGATCGCGAAATGTTGGTCCGCCAAATTGGAGACCGCACCCAGATTGCCGTCATTGAAGACAAGGTCATGGTTGAGCATTACGTCAACCGCCATAGCAATATTTCTTATGTAGGCAATGTGTATTTAGGTCGCGTCCAAAATGTTCTCCCAAGCATGGAAGCAGCATTTGTTGACATCGGAAAGGGTCGCAACGCCGTTCTTTATGCAGCTGAAGTAAATTGGGATGCAGCAGGAATTTCTGATTCACAACCACGCAAAATTGAAATGGTATTGAAAACAGGACAACCTGTTTTGGTTCAAGTAACAAAAGATCCAATCGGCCAAAAAGGCGCTCGCCTTACTAGTCAAATAAGTTTGCCTGGCCGTTACCTTGTTTATGTTCCTGGCGGTGGAATGAGCGGAATTAGTCGCAGACTTCCAGAGCAAGAACGTGCACGTTTAAAGGCAGTTTTAAAGAACGTAGTCCCAGAAGAAGCTGGCGTCATTGTGCGTACAGCAGCAGAAGGTGCCAGTGACGTTGAAATTGAAGGCGATGTTAATCGTCTGAAGACGCAATGGGATGACATTCTTGCGAAATCGGATAACCCTAATTTCCACGCCCCAGCACTTCTTTATGCAGAGCCCGACCTTGCTGTTCGTGTTATTCGCGATATCTTCAATGAAGATTTTCGCAAGCTAACAATTCAAGGCAGCGATGCATGGGAAGAGATTAATGGCTACCTGAGCTTTATCGCACCAGAACTCACTTCTAAGATTGAGAAGTGGACTGGCCTAGGCGATTTATTTACTGACTACCGAGTTGATGAGCAGCTTTCTAAAGCATTCGATCGCAAGGTCTATCTTCCATCGGGTGGTTCTCTGGTTATCGATCGCACTGAGGCCATGGTCGTTATCGATGTGAACACAGGTAAGTTCATCGGCAAGGGCGGAAATCTTGAAGAAACCGTCACGAAGAATAACCTTGAAGCTGCAGAAGAAATTGCTCGCCAACTACGTCTGCGCGACCTTGGTGGAATTATCGTTGTTGACTTCATCGACATGATTCTCGAATCCAACCGCGAATTAGTTCTGCGCCGTTTAGTGGAATGTCTTGGACGAGATCGCACCAAGCATCAAGTTGCAGAAGTAACTTCATTAGGACTTGTACAGATGACGCGCAAACGCATTGGTCAAGGTCTTATCGAGGCCTTCTCGACGACATGTGAAAGTTGTGCTGGCCGTGGAATCCATATTCATACTGATCCCATTAAGGCTCGTGCTGCGATGCCAGAGGGCGAGCTCAATGCAGATCATGAGTCAGATAATCCTTTAGCCAAGAGCCCAGATGGACCTGAGATCCAAGAATCGCACTCGGATGAGGCCGAACAACCAGAGGTTGAGGAATCAGCAATTGAGTCCGAACAACCAGAAGCCCCTGCTAAAGGCCGTCGACGTCGCCGAGCCGCCAGTTCCGGAGTAATAACCCCAGGTTCTGTTTAACCATCTCAGAGCCAAGGAGCCGAGAAACCCGCTCAGTTTGACCGGGGACCTCAATACTCCGTACGCTTAGCCCCTGCTTAGTGGTCCTTTTTGCCGCTCAAGCTTTGATTCATTAAAGAACTGGAGCGTTACGTGTACGCAATCGTTAAGGCTGGCGGGCGCCAAGAGAAGGTCGCCGTCGGAGACACTGTCACTGTGGACCGCATTAATAGCGCGCCAGGATCAACCGTAACTTTCCCTGCAATCTTGCTCGTGGATGGCGCAACTGTCACTACTGATGCAAAGGTTTTAGCAGGCGTAAAAGTTACTGCAGAAGTTTTGGATGAGACAAAGGGCAAGAAGATTCATATCTTGCGCTACAAGAACAAGACTGGCTATCGCCGTCGTCAAGGTTTCCGTTCACAGAACACCCGTGTTCTTATCACCGCCATCAGCGGCGCTAACTAGAGGAGTTGAGATATGGCAAGTAAAAAAGGTGTCTCATCGACACGAAACGGTCGCGACTCCAATGCCCAGTACCTTGGCATCAAGCGCTTTGGCGGACAGGTAGTGAACAGCGGCGAGATTTTGGTTCGCCAACGTGGAACTCACTTTCACCCAGGTGCAAATGTTGGCCGCGGTAAGGATGACACTCTCTTTGCACTCGCAGCAGGCGCAGTTGAATTTGGTCGCGCTCGCGGACGTCGCGTAGTGAATGTCGTGCCCGTCGCCTAGTTTTCGGTTCTCATAAAAGAGCGGGCCGTGAATTCGGACCCGCTTTTTTTATTTAATACTTTTCCCTGGAAGGAGAGTCGCACATGGCAACGTTCGTTGATCAAGTAACTCTCTATGCCTCTGCTGGAAAAGGTGGAGATGGGTGCGTTTCAGTAAAGCGCGAAAAATTTAAACCACTTGGCGGTCCCGATGGTGGCAACGGTGGGCGCGGTGGAGATATCACATTAGTTGTTGACCCTAACGTCACAACGCTTTTAGATTTTCATCATTCGCCACATCGCAAAGCAACGTCAGGGCGCGCCGGATACGGCGATCGCAAAGATGGACCATCAGGTGAAGACCTGACGCTCTCGGTACCAAACGGAACTGTTATCTATGACGTCGATGGAAATCAGCTCGCTGACCTAGTTGGCAATGGAACAATATTTATTGCCGCACAAGGCGGACGTGGTGGACTTGGAAACCTTGCACTCTCTTCAGCAAAGAGACGCGCACCTGGCTTTGCGCTATTGGGCGAACCTGGCGAAGATCGCACACTTGTTCTTGAATTAAAAAGCGTTGCAGATATAGCACTTGTTGGTTTTCCAAGTGCGGGAAAATCTTCACTTATTGCAGCAATTTCTGCAGCACGTCCAAAGATTGCTGATTATCCCTTCACAACGTTAATTCCTAACTTGGGAGTGGTGCAAGCCGGTGGTGCTCGATTTACCGTTGCAGATGTTCCTGGATTAATTCCAGGGGCGAGTCAAGGCAAGGGTCTCGGACTCGAATTCTTGCGTCACGTTGAACGTTGTGTTGCACTTGTCCATGTATTGGATTGCGGAACGTTAGAAACAGATCGCGACCCGATTTCAGATCTTGAAGCTATCGAATCGGAATTGGCGCAATACGGTGGCCTTGAAGATCGTCCACGCATGATTGCTCTGAATAAGATAGATCTTCCAGATGGCGCAGCAATGGCGGAGATGGTTGCCGACACGCTTCGTGATCGAGGCTATGAGGTTTACCCGGTTTCGGCAGCATCACGTGAGGGATTAACAGAACTAACTTATGCAATGTCTCGTTTGATTCAAAAATCTCGCGCAGAAGCAGCAGTACAAGAGCGTACTCGTATTGTTTTGCGCCCTGTTGCTGTCGATGATTCTGGTTTCACAGTTAAAGCGAATGCCGATGAATCATTTACCGTGGCAGGTGCAAAAATTGAGCGTTGGGTGCGCCAAACAGATTTCCGCAATGCAGAAGCAATTGGATATCTTGCAGATCGTATGGCCCAGCTTGGAGTAGAGCGCGAACTCTTCAAGAAAGGTGCAATTGCCGGAAGTGAAGTTCGCGTAGGCGTTGGCGAAGCTGCAGTTGTATTTGATTGGGAGCCAACAATTGAAGCAGGCGCAGAACTCTTGGGATCGGCGCGTGGCGAAGATGCTCGTTTTGATGCACCATGGCGCGGTTACGAAAAGAAGCATGATCAACTCAATGAAGATGAGATTGCCGATCAGTGGGAATATAAAGTTGCAGACCCACATACTCCAGAGCTGATAATTGAAGATCCCACGGAGGAAGACGAAGGCGTTCAATGAACCGCGCCGAAATATCACGTGCGAAGAGAATCGTTATCAAAATCGGATCATCATCGTTAACTGGTTCGGCCGGCTCTCAGTTGGATTCCAATGCGGTTGATACTCTCACTGGTTTAGTGGCAGAAGCTCGCTCACGTGGCGCGGAAGTATGCGTTGTTTCATCAGGCGCAATTGCGGCGGGATTAGCCCCGTTGGGCTTAAAGGCTCGCCCTAAGGATTTGGCGACACAACAAGCTGCAGCATCCGTTGGGCAAGGCCTATTAATGCACCGCTACACAGAATCTTTTGCACACCACAATTTGACCGCATCACAAGTGCTTCTGACTACAGAAGATGTCATTCATAGGGCCCACTATCAGAATGCTCAACGCACCCTTGATCGACTACTTGCTTTAGGGGTAGTTCCAGTTATTAACGAGAATGACACTGTTGCAACACAAGAGATTCGCTTTGGAGACAATGATCGATTAGCTGCATTAGTTTCACTAATGATTGCTGCAGATTTGCTTATCTTGATTTCAGATATTGATGGTTTATATGACGCACCACCTACACAATCTGGTGCCACAAGAATCTCTGATGTCTCATCAGTTTCTGAAATTGATGAATCCATTATTGGTGGCACGGGTAGCGCGGGTGTAGGCAGCGGGGGAATGATTACGAAAGTAGAGGCTGCTCGAATTGTTACTGGCGCCGGAATTCCAATGTTGCTTACTTCTTTGCCTCAAGCTAAAGAAGCGATATCGGGAGCAGATCTGGGTACGTTCTTCCAGGCTCATACATCTAGAAATAGTTCGCGCATGTTGTGGCTTGCTCATGCATCGACTCCCCATGGTCGCCTCATCGTTGATGATGGCGCAGTAACTGCATTGCTCGAGCGCGGAGTCTCACTCTTGCCTGCGGGCGTAACAGCAATTGAAGGTGATTTTAGTGCTGGTGATGCCGTCGAAATCTCAAGTCAGGCGGGCGTAGTCATTGCACGCGGGCTAGTTGCATTTGATGCATCAGAAATTCCGATGATGATGGGGCGCTCTACTAAAGATTTAGCGAAAGAATTAGGACCAGAGTACGAGCGAGAGCTTGTTCATAGGGATGATCTAGTTCTTATTTAAAGCTATCTCATGCATCACTGCTGCTGTTAATTCTTCAAAGTTCCCACTATCCGTTGGTTCATCACTGAGCTTGACCATGACTGTGTGGGTACTTGGTTGGATAACTATGTATTGTCCGTGAAGGCCCAGCATCATCATCGTTCCGCTAAATGGGTGCCAGATTTGTGCGCCATAGCCCCAGCCGTGATCGAGTGTTGTTACCGGATTAGACAGTCTTGCCATCCATTGAGCATCAATAAGATTTTTACTTCCTAATGCGCTTACTCCATTGTTAAGAACGAGAGAGCCAACACGTGCGTAATCTCTTGCTGTCGCATTGAAGCAGCAGAAAGTTTTTTCAAGTCCACCTATATGGTCAACATTCCAAAAGGCACTGTCTTGAGCGCCGATTGGTTGCCAAATATTCTGACTGAAGTAATCCGCAACTTTCATACCGGTTACCTTTTGAATAATAAATCCGAGCATTTGTGTATCAACGCTTCGATACTCCGATTGAGTCCCTGGTGCCCAGCTCATCTTGCGGTTATGTTGCATAAAGAATTTAAGATCAGTAGTGGCGTACATCTGAGCAATACCAACACCCCAGCCCGATGGCCCTGTTGGATAATTGTCGCTAACTCCCACCCCTGCCTGCATATCGAGCAATGACTTGATTGTTACATCATCAAACGAATCACCTGTTGAATACTCAGGGAAGTACTTAACGAATGTATCGGTCTCTTTGATCTTTCCTTGAGCGACCAATTGGCCAATCATTAGTGAAGTCATCGTCTTTGCAACTGAATACGATGGAAGTTGAGTGTGAGAAGTAATGCCTTCTTTGTACCACTCGTACGTTATGACTCCGTCTCGAATCACAAGAAAGGCATTTGAATTGGTTGTAGTTAAGAAATCACTAAAAGGAATATTTTTGCCATCCCAATTAACTTGTGCAGGCATCGCTTCATCGCTCGTTACCCACGGAAGTGGATTCTTTGCTGGTGTAATTGTATGGAAGGGCATCATCGTCGGAGTTTTAGATGCAGGAGCCAGGCCGAGTTTGATAGCTGCTATTGGTTCTGGATAGTGAATTACTCGAGTTACCCCGAAGAGGATCACGTAGAAACCAATGAGACCTATAGCAATGTTCCGTATGACTTTCAATAATGTTCGCACATCCCAAGCCTAACCCCCGATAGGCTTTGCGACATGGACGCCAACACCCTCGTCGCCAATCTTGCAGATACGGCTCGAAAAGCTGCACGAACTTTGACGAGCGCATCTGCCACAGACCGAAAGTCCGCCGTCATTGCAATTGCTGAAGAAATTGAACGAGCGGCAGATGAAATCGTTGCAGCCAATGAGGACGACCTACGTCGTGCGCGCGCTGAAAATATGCATCCGCAGTTGATAGATCGCTTGTCACTGACGAAGGGTCGGATTATTGCTGTAGCAAAGGGTGCTCGTCAGGTTGCCGATTTACCGTCGCCTTTGGGAATCACTCTTCGTGAGTCAACTATGGAAAATGGTCTTCACTTAGAACAAAGAACAGTTCCTTTTGGCGTGGTCGGAATGGTTTATGAAGCTCGCCCAAATGTGACGGTTGACGCAGCAGTCATTTTATTAATGTCTGGAAATGCTGCCCTTCTACGTGGTTCATCGAGCGCAGCTTCTAGCAACGAGGTTCTCGTTAGAGTGATGAGGCGGGCACTTGCACGGACAGACATTTCTCCAGATGTTCTTCAATTAGTTCCTTCAGAGGACCGAGAGAGCGTGCGAGCTCTTCTTCATGCGCGTGGCAAAGTGGATCTTGTTATTCCTCGGGGAAGTGCCTCGCTCATCCGAATGGTTGTCGACGAATCAACTGTTCCGACCATTGAAACTGGCGCAGGCGTTTGCCATGTCTATGTTGATGAATTTGCTGATTTTGGAAAAGCTATCCCAATTCTCATTAATTCCAAGACTCATCGTCCAAGTGTCTGCAATGCAGCTGAGACTTTGTTGGTACACGAGAAAATTGCATCGTCATTCTTGCCTTTGGCTCTAAAAGCTCTGGCCGATGGTGGAGTTGTTTTGCATTGCGATCGGGCATCTCAAGCGATTGCCGACTCTATCGATATTTCATCCACACTTGCCTCTGAAGAAAACTGGAATACCGAGTATGGGATTCTGGAAATGAACGTAGGAGTTGTCTCTTCCGTTGATGAGGCTGCCGACCACATTGCACAGTACGGAACCAACCACACAGAAGCGATTGTTACCGATTCTCAGGAGGTTGCCAATAGATTCATCGCGCTCTCAGATTGCGCTGCAGTGATGGTCAATGCTTCGACTCGATTTACCGATGGCGAGCAAATGGGATTTGGGGCGGAAATTGGAATCTCGAATCAAAAACTTCATGCTCGTGGGCCGATGGGCCTAGAAGCCATGACCACAACTACCTGGATAGTCACTGGAAGCGGTCAAATTCGCAGTTAACCCTGTGAGTAAATAGAATGAGCGCCATGAGCAATCTTTCACGAAGCGATGTCGCACATCTGGCCCATCTTGCTCGAATCGATATGACTGACCCAGAACTAGATGCCCTCGCCAACGAGCTCGATGTAATTCTCGAAGCAGTTGCTCGCGTTCAAGAAGTGGCCACACCAGATATTGCGCCAACATCGCATCCATTGCCACTTCGCAATGTGACACGGCCTGATGTGGTCACACCGAGTCTGACTCCTGCTGCAGCACTCTCCGGGGCGCCTGCTAGCGAAGATCAACGTTTCCGCGTTCCTCAAATTTTGGGAGAGGAAGCATGATTACTCGCGCAGCTCACGAAATGTCTGCAGCTATGGCTTCAGGTGAAATTTCCTCTGTTGAATTAACTCAAGCCCACCTTGATCGCATAACTTCAGTGGATGCTCAAGTTCATGCATTCCTTTACGTCGATACCGAGGGTGCACTTGCACAAGCACAATCTGTTGACGATGCGCGTGCGCGTGGCGAGAGTGTTGGACCACTTGCCGGAGTTCCGCTAGCTCTTAAAGATGTCATGGCTCAGCAAGGAATTCCGACGACCGCCGGTTCAAAGATTCTTGAAGGATGGCGTCCTCCATATGATGCAACCGTCGTATCTAAATTAAAAGCAGCAGGCGTTGTTATTTTAGGTAAGACAAATATGGATGAGTTTGCAATGGGCTCATCAACTGAGAATTCAGCATATGGCCCGACCCATAACCCTTGGGATCTCACTCGCATTCCTGGTGGTTCTGGTGGCGGATCATCCGCATCACTTGCAGCATTTGAAGCACCTCTTGCAATCGGTACTGATACTGGTGGATCTATTCGCCAACCCGCAGCGGTCACTGGAACTGTGGGAGTTAAACCAACCTATGGTGGAGTTTCACGGTATGGATTGATTGCTTTTTCATCCAGTCTTGATCAGGCAGGTCCATGCGCTCGAACTGTTTTGGATACTGCACTATTACATGAAGTAATTGCCGGTCACGATGTTCATGATGCAACAAGTATTGATGCTCCTGTCCCACAAGTTGTTCGTGCCGCGCGCGAGGGTTCTGTTAAAGGAATGAAAATAGGCGTCGTCAAAGAACTCAATGGCGATGGATACCAAGCTGGCGTTCGTTCTCGATTTGAAGAATCACTCGAACTTCTTGCCAAAGCTGGAGCTGAAATTGTTGAAGTCTCATGTCCCAATTTTGAATATGCACTCGCTGCCTATTATCTAATCGCCCCAAGTGAATGCTCATCCAACCTCGCACGTTTTGATGCGATGCGTTATGGAATTCGTGTCGGCGATGAAGATGGTGCTTCCGCGGAGTCAGTCATGAATTTGACTCGCGAAGTTGGATTTGGTCGCGAAGTAAAAAGGCGCATAATTCTCGGCACATATGCACTTTCTTCTGGCTATTTTGATGCCTATTACGGAAGTGCTCAAAAAGTTCGAACGCTAATAATGCAAGATTTCAACAAGGCATTTACATCTGCCGATGTTTTGGTTTCGCCTACTTGCCCAACCACAGCATTCAAGATTGGCGAAAAAGCCAATGACCCCCTAGCTATGTATCTCAATGACATCGCAACGATTCCAGTCAATATGGCAGGAATTGGAGGCATGAGTCTTCCATGCGGACTAGCGCCTGAGGATGGCCTACCCGTTGGATTCCAGGTCATGGCACCGGCGATGCAGGATCAACGAATGTACTCAGTAGGTGCCGCGCTTGAAGCATCCCTGCTTTCACAATGGGGAGCTCCTTTGCTTTCCCAGATTCCAGCGTTAGTGGGTGCAAAGTGAGTCTTACCTATGAGGATGTAATTGCAAAGTACGAACCAGTATTAGGCCTAGAAGTTCACGTCGAACTCAATACCAATTCAAAGATGTTTTGCGGATGTAGCACCATATTCGGTGGCGAACCGAATACTCAGACATGCCCTGTTTGCTTGGGAATGCCTGGGGCACTTCCAGTTGTCAACGAGAAAGCGATTGAATCATCGATTCTTATCGGCCTTGCTCTTAACTGTTCGATTACACCATTTAGTCGTTTCTCTCGCAAGAACTATTTCTATCCAGATATGCCAAAGAATTTCCAGATTTCACAGTACGACGAACCAATCTGCGTTAATGGTTATCTGGACGTAGAAATTGATACTGACGAAGGTATTAAGAAGTTTCGTGTTGAAATCGAACGCGTGCACATGGAGGAAGATACAGGGAAGTCATTGCACGTCGGTGGAGCCACTGGACGTATCCATGGTGCTGACTACTCGCTCCTTGACTACAACCGCGCAGGTATCCCTTTAGTAGAAATCGTTACGAAAATTGTTCCGGGCACTGGTAAATATGCACCAGAAGTAGCAAAGGCCTATGTTGCAGAATTGCGAGATATCTTGCGATCTTTAGGTGTGAGCGATGTCCGTATGGAACAAGGATCTTTGCGATGTGATGCCAACGTTTCCCTCCGACTCATCGGAGCAGAAACTTTGGGTACCCGAAGTGAAACTAAGAATGTTAATTCATTGCGCTCTGTTGAACGCGCAGTTCGTGGCGAAATGATTCGTCATGCAGAGTTGCTCAATAAGGGAGAGCGAGTAGTACAAGAAACTCGTCACTTCCAAGAAGAGAGCGGACTTACACGTTCTGGCCGCTCAAAAGAGCAAGCCGAGGACTATCGATATTTCCCAGAGCCCGATCTAGTTCCTGTCGCACCCGATGCAGCGTGGATTGAGACTCTTAGAGCCACACTTCCAGAACAACCAACATTGCGCCGTAAACGTTTGCAAAGTGAATGGTCTGTTCCTGATAAAGAAATGGCGGCAATGATTAACGCGGATGCTCTCGATATTGTCGAAGCAACGGTAAATCTTGGGGCCGATCCAACACGTGCACGTGGTTGGTGGCTGGGCGAAATCTCGCGCATCGCAAACGAACAAGGTGTAACGATTTCCGATTTGAAAATATCACCTACAGATGTTGCCCAAATTGTGGCACTCGTCGCTCAGGGCGATTTGACGGATAAGTTGGCGCGCCAAGTTGTTGAAGGCGTGATTGCTGGCGAGGGAACACCAGCATCAGTTATTGAATCTCGTGGATTAAAAGTTGTTTCTGATGAATCAGCTCTTATGGCTGCGATTGAGCGTGCAATAGCAGCGCAGCCAGAAACTGCAGAAAAGATTCGTAACGGTCATATTCCTGCGGCAGGCGCACTTATAGGTGCAGTAATGAAGGAAACGAAGGGCCAAGCTGATGCTGCCCGAGTACGTGAACTACTTCTCACCCACTTAGGGCAACCTTCAGATTAGTGAGCAAGCACGCCTTCTGTTTCAACAACGGCTTCCTTGCCTATATTGATGAAGAAGGCAAGGACTATTGCTCCGACAAATAGCAATCCTGCACTGACAGTAAATGCAGTAGTGAATCCGTGTGTCATAGCAAAGGGTTGAAGTGATTTACCCATTGTCTTATGCGTAGCGATATAGGTAGTTGTTGCTGTAGCAGCGACTGTATTTAGTAAAGCCGTTCCGAGAGATCCACCAATTTGCTGGCTGGTGTTAATCATCGCACTAGCAACTCCAGTGTCGTGGTTACTAACAGCGTGAAGTGATGTAGTGGTGAGTGGGATGAATACCAATGCCATACCGCTAGACATGATGAGCAGCGCAGGAAGCACATGTGATATGTAAGCAGTTTCTGGAGTGATTCGAGTTAGGAGAAGCAACCCGACGGCTGCAGATAGTAAACCAGGCACCATAAGTGGCTTAGGTCCAACCTTTGGAAGCAATGCTGAAGCTATGCCGGCAAAAACAATAATTCCGGCAGTAAAGGGCAAGAATGCAAATCCAGATTTCAATGGCGAGTATCCAAGAATCATTTGCAGGTAGAGACCAAGGAATAAGAACATCGAAAACAGTCCGGCTCCCACAATGAGTGATCCAAGGTATGAACCTCCACGGTTTCGTTCGGTGACAACTCGCAGGGGCATCAAAGGATTCGCTACTCGTTTTTCGATAACTACAAAGGCAACTAGTAGCGCAATTGATGCAGCAAGGAAACCAAGAGTGTGCCCATCGGTCCAGCCATGCGTTGCTGCTTGATTGAAGCCATATGTTAACGAGAAGAGACCTGCGGTGGCTGTTAATACACCAGGAATATCGTAGGTGTTATCACCAGAGGCTTTTGATTCATGGACAAATTTCGTAGCCAAGATGGCTGCAAGTATTGCAATGGGCACGTTGACACCTAAGCACCAGCGCCACGAGAAGTATTCGGTAAGAGTTCCACCAAGAATTAGTCCAATTGCCGCGCCGCCACCAGAAATTGCACCAATTACGCCAAATGCTTTTGCGCGCTCTTTAGGTATTGTGAAGGTGACGCTAATAATCGCTAGAGCTGCAGGTGCAAGTAGCGCACCAAATACACCCTGCAATGCGCGTGCAGCAAAAAGTAGGTGCTGAGTCGATGCGATGCCGCCAAGGGCAGATGCTCCCGCGAAGCCGATAAGTCCAACAAGGAATATTTTCTTGCGCCCCATGTAGTCACCAATACGGCCGCCTAAAAGAAGAAGTGATCCAAAAGCCAAGGTGTAGGCAGTGATGATCCATTGACGGTTTGCAACGCTTATCCCTAAGTCCTTAGTGGCACTTGGAATGGCGATATTTACGATCGATGAATCAAGAACCACCATCAGCTGTGAGATGGCAACAACAAAAAGTGTGCGCCAACGGTTGGGATCTAGTCCTTCTTTATAGGCATTTTCGAACACGCGTCAGACCTCTTTCACTGCAGATTGGGATTGTTTGGCTAAATCTTGAATAGTGGAAGCTACCCTCAAATGAGACAAGCGCATCCCAGAACCTTTACGATTAGCGCCATGAGCACAATGAAACCTCGGTCCGGTCTTGTTACAGATGGAATGGAACGCGCCCCTGCACGTGGAATGTTACGCGCCGTCGGAATGGGCGATGAAGATTGGGTGAAGCCACAAATCGGAATTGTCTCTTCGTGGAATGAAATAACACCGTGCAATCTTTCATTGGATCGTCTTGCAAAAGCTTCGCGTCAAGGTGTCATTGACGCAGGGGGATTCCCCATGCAATTCGGGACGATTTCTGTCTCTGACGGTATTTCAATGGGACATGAAGGAATGCA
>QYPT01000047.1 GCA_007280125.1 Streptomycetaceae bacterium
ATTGACGGGTCCGACCAAAACATCTTCGTGAGGATCACCAATTGCAATGTTGTTGGTCGCTTGATCTGCAAGCATCGCGACCATTTGGTCGTAGACACCAGCTTGTACGAGAACGCGTGTTGCTGCAGTGCAATCTTGTCCAGCGTTAAAGAATCCAGCGATTGCAATTCCTTCTGCGGCCGCTTCCAGATTTGCATCATCAAATACAACTACTGGTGCTTTGCCTCCTAATTCCAAGTGCACGCGCTTGAGTTGCTTTGCTGCAGCTCCTGCTACTTCCATTCCCGCTCTAACGGAGCCAGTGATAGAAACCATTGCTGGAGTTGGATGATCAACAAGTGCACGACCAGTGTCGCGTTCTCCGCAAATGACGTTTATTACGCCCGAAGGTAAGAACTCTGACATGACATTTGCCATGAAAATAGTTGAGGCTGGAGTTGTATCACTTGGCTTAAGAACGACAGTATTGCCAGCGGCAATTGCAGGAGCCCACTTCCAAACAGCCATCATCATTGGATAATTCCATGGAGTTACTTGTGCGCATACTCCAATTGGTTCGCGACGAATCATTGATGTCATGCCATGCATATATTCACCTGCTGATTTACCTTCAAGGTTTCTAGCAGCACCGGCGAAGAATCTAATTTGATCAATCATTGGAGGAACTTCTTCAGAGGTAGTAATTCCAATTGGCTTACCTGTATTACGAGATTCGATTGCAACAATTTCTTCTGAGCGAGACTCAAGCGCATCTGCAATCTTTAGCAGCGCCCGTTGTCTTTCACTTGGAGTCGAGTCTCTCCATCCAGTAAATGCATTGGCAGCAGATTTCATTGCCGCGTCAACATCAGCCTGATTTGAATTAGGTGCTTGCGCGTAGACCTCTCCAGTGGATGGGTTCACAATTGAAGTCACCTCCCCGGACGAACTTGCTACTGACTGTCCATTAATGAGGTTCTTTAACTGCTCCATCGACATCCCTTTCTCAAATCGCGCCTGGCTAGACACGCTATGAGCGCACAGTACGCCCTCGCACGCTTAGAAAGTAACCCCCACTGCGGATTTGGCTGATTTTTGGCTCTTTTCGTGCGGATATCGTAGCAAAACGCCCCAAAATCTGCGGATTCCTTTGCTTTTCTCACAAAGGTGCGAGAGAGTAACCCCATGACCCCCAAGCACCGTCAAGTTCTCGATGATTTCTCGCGGGCAATCATCGAGCAATTGCAGATCGATGGGCGCAAGCCCTACGCCGCAATTGGCCTTGCCGTTGGGCTCTCTGAGGCCGCGGTGCGCCAGCGCATCGCCAAGCTCATTGAATCTGGGGTCATGCAAGTGGTCGCAATTACCGACCCCCTCACCGTCGGCTCATACCGCATGGCGATGGTCGGTATCAAAGTTGAAGGAGATCTCACTGCAGTTGCAGATCAGCTCTCGCACTACAAAGAAGTTGACTATGTCCTTGTGACATCTGGCGGATTTGATGTGATGTGCGAAGTGATTTGTAACGATGATGAACATCTTCTGGATTTACTACAACGAATACGTGCAATACCTCAAGTACGCAGTACTGAGAGCTTTATATACCTGAAGTTGCGCAAACAACTTTATAACTGGGGAACCTAACAAATGGCAACAACAACAACGTTCGATAATGCCCAAATATTCGCTACCGATCATAAAGAGAATTGGTCTAACCGATCCAAGGATCACCTTTGGATGCACTTTTCTCGCATGGGCGCATACGATGACGGCGGCTCGATACCGATAATTGTTAAAGGTGAAGGACCTTATATTTACGATGACCGCGGTAAGCGCTACTTCGATGGAATCTCTTCACTATTTGCCGTCCAGCTTGGCCACGCTCGCGAAGAAATCATTGACGCGTACGCAAAGCAAGCTCGCGAGATTTCATACTTTCCAATTTGGTCTTACTCCAATCCAACTGCGATTGAATTAGCCGAGAAATTAACTTCATACACTCCTGGAGACCTCAACCACGTCTTCTTTACTTCCACTGGTGGCGAGGCCGTTGAATCTGCTGCCAAACTTATTAAGCAATATTTTAAGATGATGGGCAAGCCGATGAAACACAAAATCATCAGCCGCCACATTGCTTATCACGGCACTACTCAGGGAGCGCTTTCAATCACTGGCATTCCTGGAGCGAAACAATATTTCGAACCACTTGTTCCAGGACACCACAAAGTTCCAAACACCAACTTCTACCGTGCCCCTTTGAATCATCGTGATTCAGTTGAAGAATTTGGCCAATGGGCAGCCAATCGCATCGAAGAAGCAATTCTTTTTGAAGGCGCCGACACGGTAGCTGCAGTATTTGTTGAACCTGTACAGAATTCAGGTGGATGTTTTGTTCCACCTCCAGGCTACCTACAAAGAGTCCGCGAGATCTGCGATCAATATGACGTAATGATGGTCTGTGATGAAACCATTAATGCATTCGGTCGCATTGGTGAGTACTTTGCTTCCACGCGCTATGGAGTAGTTCCAGACATTATTACTTGCGGAAAAGGAATGACATCTGGTTATTTCCCAATGGGTGCGATGATTGCAAACGAACGCCTCTACGAACCATTCCGTCATGGAACTGCTTCGTTCCTACATGGATTCACCTTTGGTGGCCATCCCGCAGGAGCTGCTGTTGCACTGGCTAACTTAAACATTATGGAACGTGAAGGCACCAATGAACATGTTCGAGCAAATGAGGCAGCATTCAAGGCAACCATTGAAAAACTTTACGACTTGCCCATTGTTGGCGATGTTCGTGGCGCTGGGTATTTCCTAGCAATCGAAATCGTTAAAGATAAAGTCACTCGTGAAACTTTTAACGCTGAAGAGAGCGAAAAACTTCTGCGAGGATTCTTATCCAAAGCCCTCTTTGAGAATGGCCTGTACTGCAGGGCAGATGATCGAGGAGATCCCGTTATTCAGCTGGCTCCCCCACTAATCTGCGATCAGACCCATTTCGATGAAATCGAATCAATTCTGCGCACCGTCCTTACCGAAGCTTCTTCATTGATTTTCTAATGAGCGAGCGCACAAAGATTCATCGGGCACCACAGAAGGAAAGTTTCGACCCTGCCGTTGCGCGTTCCATTGTGGAGCGCGCATTGGTGGCTCACGTTGCAATCGTTGTCGATGGACAGCCCTATTCGATTCCTATTGCCTGCGCCCCTTTTGGCGAGGAACTTCTCTTACACGGTTCTACCGCATCGAGACTATTCAAACATTTGAGCGAAGGTCATCCTGCGTGCGTGAGCATCACTCACCTCAATGCCCTTGTCTTAGCTAGGTCCTCATTTGAATCATCCATGCACTACGAATCGTTAGTGGCGCTAGGGTCGGCTCGCTTGCTCTCGGATGAAGAGAAACGTCCCGCACTCCAAGCACTTACTGACCATCTCTTTCCACATCGCAGAGCTGAGTTGCGCCAATCAACCGAGCAAGAAATTAAGGCGACATCAGTTCTGGCTTTCCCTCTGACTGAAATCTCTGTCAAAGTTTCCGCTGGGCAACCCGATGACCCGGAATCCGATCTCGATGCAGATGTTTGGGCAGGAATAGTGCCCATCAAGACCACATATGGCGTCGCGATACCTGCTGACAATCTAAAGCCGGGACTACCAATTCCCCATTACATCGCAACGTGGGTTATTGGGTAATAATAAGCCCATGAGTCTTTGGTGGTCACTTACGGATCATCCAAAATTTGAAGGTGCCTCACTCGATCAACAATGGGATGTGGTCATCGTTGGCGGCGGTTTTAGCGGACTATGGACTGCTCATCACCTCCTCTCCCACGATTCCCAACTAAAGATTGCAGTAATTGAGCAATCAACAGTTGGCTCCGGGGCTAGTGGACGAAATGGTGGCTGGGCTTCCGCTCTCTACCCCATTGATGATGCAAAAATGCTCAAGCACTTTTCGCAAGAAGTCATCGACAGCCTTCATCATCAATTGCGATCAAGCATCGATGAGATAGGCGCTTTCGCAACTAAGGAAAAGATTGACTGCGATTTTCACAAAGGCGGAAGTTTGCTCATTGCGCGAAATGGTGGCCAACTCAAAAGACTAAATAATTCGCTAGAAGAAGGGTCGACTTTTCTGGATAAGCTGGAAACGCAATCACGCATTCGCATGAACGGCGCTCTCGGCTCATCATTTACTCCAGATTGCGCGGCGATCAATCCGGCGGCGCTCATAGCGGGATTGGCTTTGTCACTTGAACGCAGAGGCGTGAGTATCGTTGAAAACACTCGCGCAGAATTCTCCAAAGACGGGAAAGTCTATGTTGGCGATAAAAGGGTAAAAGCCAAAGCCGTGCTGAGGGCAATCGAGGCCTATCATGCAAATTCCAGAGAGCAGTTGCCGATCTACTCATTGATGGTTGCGACAGAACCACTTCCAGATCACATCTTCGAAGAGATTGGAATTCACAACCGAGAAACTTTTGCCGAAGCCGCACACCTCGTTACCTATGCGCAACGAACGGCAGAAAATCGCCTCGCTATCGGCGGTCGAGGAGCTCCGTACATTTGGGGATCACGCAGACGAGACAGCAATGAATTGGTTAAGGATATTCACGAGCAGATTCGCATCATGTCTCGCACATGGTTTCCAGCACTTCGAGAGTGTGAATTTACACATGCATGGGGTGGCGCCGTCGCGGTAACTCGAGACTGGGCAGCCTATGTTCGATTTGATGGTGCGTACGGAGAGCTTGGCGGGTACGCGGGCGACGGAGTTACTCTCTCTTATTTGGCTGCGGCTGCAATGGCTGATTTGGTCACACAGAAAGAAACAATTCGAACTACCTTGCCATTCGCACAATGGAGAAGTCCCTTATGGGAGCGCGAGCCTTTACGTTGGCTTGGCGTAAACGCTGCGATAAAGCTTTCTGGTGCCTCCGATACGGAGGAACGAATAACACAACGACCTAGCGTTTTAATGAAATTATTAGCACCCATAACAGGTCAATGAAAATTCGTAATCGCTACGGTGCACTTATTTTGGCCGGCATTTTTTTCGGCTCCACAGGAACTGCTCAAGCACTTGGCCCCAAAGACATTTCACCCATGGCGGTTGGAAGTGCCCGTTTACTATGCGGTGCATTCTTGCTCTGGCTCTTCACGCGGTTTATGCCTCGCACGATTCAGAAGTTAGATAAACGCGATTTATGGTTAGCCGCGATAGGTATGGCTCTCTACCAATTAGCATTCTTTGCAGCAGTGAAAAGCACCGGAGTCTCGATCGGTACGGTCACCGCGCTTGGCTCGGCTCCCGCCCTCACAGGAATAATTGCATTCATTCTCACCCGTGAGAAACCTTCTCGTTCTTGGTTAATTGCTACATCTATTACGACTGTTGGAATTTTTGCTCTCAGTAGTAATAAAGGATTTTCGCAATTCAATCTCCTCGGATTTACGTTGGCAATCTGTGCAGGTGCGTCTTACTCTCTCTTTGCAGTCGCGAGCAAAAGAGCCTTAGCCATGGGTGTTGGAATCGCTGAAGCAATGACCCAGATATTTATCCTCTCAGCAATACTTGATCTGCCATTTCTTTTTGCCGCGGGCTCTTCTCGACTCATCTCGCCCCACGGTTTTCTATTAGTACTTTGGCTTGGATTAGTCCCCACAGCATTGGCTTACTTGGCCTACGCCTATGGATTACATGGGGTGCGAGCAAGTACGGCTTCTACGTTAATTTTGGCAGAACCTGCTACAGCAACTTTATTGGCAGCTGCGATTTTGCACGAACATATAAATGCTCAAGGCTGGATTGGCATAGCAATCATTGCCATTGGGCTTTTATACCTCAGTCGGGAATAGATATAAATCTCTTCGCTTGACCATCCCGTGCAAATGCCAAAAGAGTTAGATTAAATTCATCAGCTAATTCAATAGCTAACGAAGTTGGCGCAGAAACTCCAACAATCGCCGATATCCCCGCAACGATTGCTTTCTGAACAATTTCATAACCGATTCGACCAGAAACAACCAATGTCCAGTCATTCAATGGCAAAGCACCATTCATGAGTGCTGCACCAATTACTTTATCAACGGCATTATGGCGTCCGACGTCTTCGCGCACCCACTTGGGCTTACCTTCTAGAGTCACAAGAAGTGCTGCATGCAAACCGCCAGTTTTTTCAAAGATCGGTTGCCGGTCACTTAACAATGAAGAGAACTGTGCTAGTTCTTGAATCGAACGAGTGGGAGAAAGAACTGGCTGGATTCCACGATTATGGAGGTCATTCATGCTTGTGGATCCGCACACCCCGCATGCCGAGGAGATAGTGAATCGTCGTTGGAGAGATCTAGGCGCGTCGGGGAGATCCTCGCTCACAGTTGCAATTACAACGTTGGCCCGTTGGCGGGCAGTAAGGCTGCGATCACCACAGATTATGACCGTTTTTAATTGAGCAGGATCAGTCAAGAAGCCTTCTCCCCATAGAAAGCCAGCAGCTAATTCCAAATCGGCGCCGGGCGTGCGCATAGTGATTCCTAATTGTTCTTCACTGTCTCCGCGCTTGAGTCGTATTTCTAGAGGCTCCTCGACTACAACGCTATCTGAGGTAGTTGCATCAGAATTTGTCTGTTGAACTTTAGCTCGCGCTACAGAGCTAGGAACACGATCGTTCGTGGGCATGATTACTTATTCACGTCGCTACGGAAAGAAGCGCGCTCAAGCTCCATCGCTGCTCGAACTATCGGTGAAAGTTTAGTGGGATCCACTTCTGAGTTAAGTCTCTGACGCATCAATGGAGTCCAAAACTGTACTAGGTGATGTGCCACAGCATGTTCTGGGGCTGCAGTTGAAGGAACATTCGCAGCAATTTGATTTGCCATTCGAATGATGGATTCCAATTGCATGTCGCCGCTAACCTCATGTTGCTGCAATTCGCGTGGGCCTCGAACACTCGGCGCAATGTCGACAGCAGTTACTTTGTATTCAGGGCAGTTTGTTGCCCAATCAGAATAATCTGTTGTAATAACATTTGCTCCGCTTTCAGGGAAGTGGAAGGTCGTGTACACCACGCCCGCCGGAACTTCACTAGTTATTCGAGCCTTCAATACTGTCTCGCCAACTCGACTTGATAACCGCACCCACGAGCCATCGGCAATGCCGCGAAGTTGAGCATCAGATTCATGGATATCTAAAATATCTTCCGAATGCCAGATCACGTTAGCGGTTCGCCGAGTTTGGGCACCCACGTTGTACTGACTCAATATGCGACCAGTCGTCAGAAGTAATGGGAATTTTCGTGATGCCTTTTCATCTGTTGGCACGAATGGTGTTTCCATGAAACGTCCTTCACCCCGTACAAAATGATCCACGTGCATTACGGGTGTACCTAAAGGAGTTTTGTCATTGCACGGCCACTGCACACTTCCAAGCTCATCCAGCTTTGCAAATGAAACACCAGCAAAAGTAGGAGTTGTAGCGGCAATCTCATCCATGATTTGCCCGCCATTGTCGTAATGCATGTCATAACCCATGGCCTTAGCCAGATCACACGTAACTTCCCATTCGGTTTTTCCAGTCTTAGACGGCATCACCGGTCGTACTCGATTTATACGACGTTCAGCATTTGTGAAAGTTCCGTCTTTTTCTAAGAATGATGTTCCAGGAAGAAAGACATGCGCAAATTTTGACGTTTCGTTGAGGAATAGGTCTTGCACGATAACCATGCTCATCGCCCGAAGAGCAGCATGCACGTGTGAAATGTTGGGGTCTGACTGGGCTATATCTTCGCCTTGAATATAGATTCCCTTGAACTGACCTGCCAGAGCCGCATCAAACATATTTGGGATACGCAGTCCTGGTTCTGCCTTGATGGTGCGTCCCCAAATGTTTTCAAAAATTGCCCGAGTCTTTGGATTTGAAATGTGGCGATAGCCTGGGAGCTCATGTGGGAATGAACCCATATCGCACGAACCTTGCACATTGTTTTGACCGCGTAAAGGATTAACGCCAACACCGAGGCGACCAATATTTCCAGTTGCCATCGCAAGGTTTGCAATACCCATAACCATCGTTGAACCTTGGCTATGTTCAGTTACCCCTAATCCATAGTAGATGGCTGCATTTGGTGCGCTTGCATAGAGACGTGCTGCTGCGCGAACTTCTGCTGCTGGTACGCGGGTTGCGGATTCCAAATATTCAGGAGAATTCTCTGGGAGTCTGATAAATGTTTCCCACCTAGCAAATGACTCGAGGTCACATCGGGCGTTTACAAATTCACGATCAATTAAATTTTCCTCTGCAATCACATGAGCTATCGCATTAATAATTGCAACGTTGGTGCCTGGCATAAGTCCCAAGTGATGAGATGCCTCGATATGTGGAGTACGCACTAATTCAATTCTGCGTGGATCCACAATTATGAGTTGCGTGCCCTTACGCAGAGCCTGTTTCATTCGTGAGGCAAAGACAGGGTGAGCAGCGGTTGGGTTCGCTCCAATAAGTAAAACTACATCAGCGTGTTCTACGGATTCGAAATCTTGAGTTCCAGCAGATGTGCCAAATGTTTGGCTCAAACCATAGCCTGTAGGCGAATGACAAACCCGAGCGCACGTATCGACATTATTATTTCCGAAAGCTGCCCGAATCATTTTCTGGACAACGTAAACTTCCTCATTGGTGCAACGAGAAGAGGTAATTCCGCCGATTGCTTCATTTCCAAATTCGGATTGAATGGCCAAAAGTTTAGTCGATGCAAAACTTATCGCCTCTTCCCATGTGGCCTCACGCCAGGGATCTGTAATCGATTCACGAACCAAAGGTGTAGTCACTCGATCGGTATGAGTCGCGTAGCCCCAGGCAAATCTTCCTTTGACGCATGAATGCCCCTCGTTGGCTCCCCCATCTTTAAATGGAACCATTCGAACTAACTCATCACCTTTAATTTCCGCCTTGAAAGAGCAACCGACACCGCAATATGCACAGGTAGTTAAGACCGTACGAGTTGGAGTACCAATCGTGTAAAGAGTTTTCTCGGTTAATGCACCTGTCGGACAAGCCTGAACACATGCTCCACATGAAACGCATTCACTGTCAATAAAAGATGTTCCCGATGAAGAGACTCGAGCTTCAAAGCCACGATTTTCAATGGTGAGCGCGAAAGTTCCTTGCACTTCATCGCAAGCGCGAACACATCGGTTACATACGATGCACTCGGTAGAGTCAAAAGTGAAATAAGGGTTGGACTCATCTTTAGCCAAATCCAGGTGTGTGCTTCCTGAATAACGAATCTCTTTCAAACCAACGCGCTCGGCCATTGAGTGCATTTCACATTCATCACCCGCGGCGCAGGTTTGGGGATGGTCCGACATGTATAACTCCATGACGCCCTGGCGTACACGATCTAAACGCTCGCTCTGTGTGGAAATTCTCATGCCTTCGGAAACTGGTGTCGTACAGGAAGATGGCGTGCCATTTCTTCCATCAATTTCGACAACACAGAGCCTGCATGATCCGAAAGCTTTTAGGCGATCAGTCGCACATAATTTTGGAACATCGATTCCCACCTCGAGTGCGGCGCGCATGATTGACGTTTCGGCGGGTACGCAAATTTGTTGACCATCGATTTCAACGTTAACCGTTTCAGATCGAGTACTAGCGGGAGTCCCGTAATCGGGTTCAATCAACAAACTCATCGCACGCCTCCATTCCGTGAATCAAAATCTTCAGGAAAATGTAGCATCGCACTCTTAACAGGAAGGGGCGTCAATCCCCCCATTGCACAGAGCGAACCATCGGTCATAACTTCGCAAAGGTCCAAAAGTAAACGTTTATTGCCTTCGACATCTACGCCATCAATAATCTTTGTGATGGTTTCCGCGCCTCGAGTAGATCCAAGTCGACACGGAGTGCACTTGCCACATGATTCAAATGCACAAAACTCCATGGCAAATTTTGCTTGAATAGCCATATCTACGCTTTCATCAAATACCACGATCCCACCATGACCCAACATTCCGCCAGCGGATAATAAGGATTCGTAATCCATTGAAATATCAGATGAAGAAAGCGGCAGATACGCTCCTAATGGTCCACCAATTTGCACGGCGCGCACAGGGCTTCCTGTGAATGTTCCGTCGCCAAAATTATTTATTAATGCGTTCAAAGTTATCCCAAATGCCAATTCAACGATTCCCCCGCGAGCGATATTTCCACCTAGTTGGAAGACTTGGGTACCCACTGACCGACCAACGCCACGAGCCTTATAAGCATCTGCCCCATCTGCCAAAACGGCAGGAATTGTTGCCAATGTGAGAACGTTATTAATAACAGTGGGTTTACCAAAGAGACCTTCAATTGCGGGCAATGGCGGTTTCGACCTAACTACTCCCCGCTTGCCTTCGATGCTTTCAAGCATGGCAGTCTCTTCACCGCAGACGTATGAACCACCACCCGTACGAATACGAATTGTGAATTCATGAGAACTACCTAAAACATTCTTTCCAAGCCACCCAAATTTAGAAGCAATCGCAATCGCCTTATTCATAACCGCGATTGCATCAGGATACTCAGAGCGAATATAAATCACTCCTTCGACAGCGCCAACAGCAATACCAGCAATCGTCATGCCTTCTAAGAGCATGAACGGATCGCCTTCCATCACCATTCGATCAGCGAAAGTTCCGCTATCTCCTTCATCAGCATTACAACATATGTATTTTTTCTCAGCCGATGTGTTCAATACCGTTCGCCATTTGATGCCAGCAGGAAACCCTGCACCGCCACGGCCTCGAAGGCCAGACTGAGTCACTTGCTCCACAATTTCATCTGCTGTCATTCCAATTGCGGTACGCAATCCTACGAGCCCACCGTGAGCTTCATAATCAAGAATTGATAATGGGTCAATAATTCCAACCCTCTTGAAAGTTATACGATCTTGTTTTGCTAACCAATCAATTTCATCAGTTACGCCTTGGAAAAGCGCGTGTGGTCCGCCATTCATAAAGTTTGCGTCAAAAAGCGAAGTGACATCACTCGAACTCACCGGTCCGTAAGCTATGCGGCCAGAATCTGTAAGGACTTCGACAAGTGTTTCCAGCCACAACGCGCCACGGGATCCATTGCGGATTATCTGAATATCCAAACCACGAGTGAGCGCCTCTAACGCAATAGAATCTGCTACTGCGTCGCTACCTACAGACCTGGCTGCCGAATCTCCTGGTACATAAACAATCGTCATCGCATGGCTACTTTCGCCACTTCAGCCACTAATGACTGCGCACTGACTCGCCCACGAAGGTTTCCATTCACACTTGCTGCTGGGGCTAGAGCGCAGTTGCCCAAGCAATAGGCATCTCTAATCTCAACACTGGAATTAGTTGCAAAAGCTTTTCTGGAATTTTCCATGACCTCGCGTGAGCCCATGGATTGGCAGGCTTCGGCCACACATAGATGAATGGAAACCTCTGGTGGAAGTTCAGTACGAAGGTCGTGGTAAAAAGTCAGCACACCGTGAACATCCGCGCGCGAAACATTGCAAGCGTTTGCTATCAATGCCACAGCCGCATCGGGTACGTAACCAAAAAAGGTCTGTACTGCCTGCAAGGTCACCAGAACTGGACCTGGTTCATCGCAGATGCGCGAGATAACTTCTAGCGCTTGGCTCTCCGACCACGCAGGAAATTGCATTAGAACAGACCCACCACTTTCCCATCAACGTAATCAATTCGTTCACTTGATGGTACGCGAGGAAGTCCAGGCATAGTCATGATTTCACCACAAACCATCACAATAAATTCTGCGCCTGCCGAAAGGCGAACCTCGCAAATATTTAGTGCATGGCCCGTTGGAGCCCCCTTAAGTGAAGGATCAGTAGAGAAGGAATATTGAGTTTTCGCAACGCATATTGGGAAGTGTCCATACCCAGCATCTTGTAACTCCTTAATCCTCCCTCTGACTTTGGCATCTGCCGTGACCTCACTTGCTCCATAGACCTTGGTCGCCAAAAGCTCGACTTTTTCCCAGAGAGTGGCTTCGTCGGGGTAAACAAAAGTAACTTCGCTAGGTTGCTCACACATCTCTACAACAGCATGAGCAAGATCTACGGCGCCTGCCCCGCCATCGGCCCAATGTGTTGCCAATACAACTCGACCACCCACTGCTTCAACTTTCTTACGAAGTAGTGCAACTTCAGCATCTGTATCAGTTGTGAAGTGATTGATAGATACAACGACAGGAATGCCGTAAACATCTCGAATATTTGAAAGGTGCTTCTCAAGATTTGCCATTCCTGCTTCGAGGGCACCGAGATTCTCTTCAGTAATTGTTTTTAGGTCAGCACCGCCGTGGAACTTTAGAGCGCGAATTGTTGCAACTAAAACGCAAGCAGACGGACGAAGTCCAGATTTGCGGCACTTGATATCGATGAATTTCTCAGCTCCTAAATCGGCACCGAAACCAGCTTCCGTGACAACATAATCCGCAAGTTTCATCGCCGAAGTTGTTGCAACCACAGAATTACAACCATGAGCAATATTGGCAAAAGGTCCACCATGAATAAAAGCAGGAGTGTGCTCTAGGGTCTGTACCAAGTTTGGTTGGAAAGCATCTTTTAGTATGACCGTCATCGCACCTTG
>QYPT01000035.1 GCA_007280125.1 Streptomycetaceae bacterium
GACGTCGCTACTTCGTAATAGTTTTATCGCGTCGATTTGGTGGATTATCTTTTATCCAGGTTTCTACTCTGATGATTCATTTGCCGTAGTAACGATGGCACGAACTGGTCAGCTTTCTAGTGCCTGGAGCGCACCGTGGGCAGTCTTTGTTCGAATTTTCTCACTGCACGGACGTTATCCAGGGCTAGTGACATTGATTTTTGGCGTAACACTTACGCTCAGTCTGACGGTCTTTGTTTATTCGTTAATGAACGTAAAGTCAGCGTCAGTTACTTCCTCTTTGCTCACTGCAACGCCTCTAGTTGGCGCTATGGGAGTCACTATGTGGCACGACATCCCCATGACTTCAGGGTTCTTCCTTGTAATCACCTTCATGATCCGCGCATACAAAAATGGATCAGCGTCAAAGAGCGACATCGGTTGGCTTCTTTTCCCCGGAATGTTTCTGAGCACCTTCCGACTCAACGGAATCCCGACTCTTGCTCTAGTCATAATTTTTTACATGTTTATGAAGGCTCCTGCTCTTGCTAAGAAATTTCTTGTTGTCGGACTTGTCTTTTCATTCTTAGTTACCTTGATCGCTGGCACTACGATCAATGAAGCGAAATCCAGACAAGGTGATTTAGCTGTTGGGTGGATGCAGTATGACATTTCTTGCTATGCAAGTACGCCTGCAGGCGCTGGATTTATTGAAAAAGCCATGCCGGGAGTTGGGACTACTGAAAGTTGGAAGTCAACCTCTGCCTGCATTTGGTTTTCTGATGCCAAGTTAACTCAGGCTGATATAGACGCGTATAAAGATCATTTGGCCTCAGCATGGCTTCAGCTACTAAAACATGACCCACTCTTTCTTCTGACTACACATATGAAACGTCACGAATATCTGGTTCCACTTCCAGTCTACGGATTACCTCGCCCGCCATTTATTCATAGCACTGTCGAATTTGCTGACCAAGGTATTGAGTGGGTATTCCCGCAAGTTGCAGAAAAAGTTCGGCTCTATATTCGGGTTTGGAACTATGCGAGCCCGATCTTTGCTTACTCAGGTGCCTGGTTGCTCTTTCTTTTTATTGCATGGATTCGCACTCGGCGCCAAGATCTCTTGCTTATTGTCTTATTAGGCACATTCCTAACAGGAGGACTTTTTGTTGCGGCGGCAATATCCGACGGTAGGTACGCACTTTTTACTTTGTTAGCTGGACAAGGTGTTGCTATCGGTTATGTAGTTGATGCACTGCAACGAAAAAGAGGAGTAACTCATGGGGCGTAGACCTGACGGATTACTCAATCACGAACTCTTTCACGGCGAAAAAGGTCCCCAAGATGCTTGTGGAATCTTTGGAGTGTGGGCACCCGGAGAAGAAGTCGCCAAGCTAACTTTTTATGGGCTGTATGCGCTACAACATCGCGGTACAGAATCTGCGGGTATTGCAACAAGTGATGGGGAAAGAATTCTTGTCTATAAAGATATGGGTCTAGTTTCCCAGGTCTTTACCGAAAGCGATCTTTCATCACTTACTGGTTCGCTGGCTATTGGCCATTGCCGATATTCCACGACCGGTTCAAGCACATGGGTTAATGCGCAACCAACGTTGCGCCCTACTAAATATGGCACCTTGGCACTTGCCCACAATGGCAATCTCACCAATACGGGTGATTTAGCTGAAATGTTGCAACACCAAACATTGATGGTACCCAGCAAAGATCGTGGTGCAACAACAGATACTGAAATCATGACGGCACTTATTGCCGGCCAAGATGAGAAGAATTTTGAAGCAAGTGCCATGTCAATTCTGCCCCTACTAGAGGGCGCATTCTCTTTAGTTTTCATGGATGAGCAAACTCTCTACGCAGCCAGAGATCGACACGGTGTTCGACCACTAGTAATTGGAAAACTAGAAAGAGGATGGGTTGTTGCATCAGAGACGGCGGCGCTAGATATTGTCGGTGCATCCTTTGTGCGCGAAGTAGAACCCGGCGAATTCATTGCGATTGATGAAAAAGGAATTCGATCACAACGTTGGGCTCGGCAAGATCCCAAGGGATGCCTCTTTGAATATGTATATCTTGCAAGGCCGGATACAAGTATTGCGGGACGTGGAGTGCATGTGACTCGAGTTGCAATAGGTGAGAGATTGGCACACGAGCATCCTGTTGAAGCGGATTTAGTAATTCCTGTACCAGAATCTGGCACACCTGCGGCTATTGGTTACGCCAAGGCTTCAGGGATTCCATACGGTTCTGGATTTGTTAAGAATTCTTATGTTGGACGTACATTTATCCAACCCAGCCAGACAATTCGCCAACTGGGTATTCGTTTGAAACTCAACCCACTTCGCGATGTCATTGAAGGCAAGCGCATAGTTGTTGTTGATGACTCCATAGTCCGTGGCAACACTCAGCGCGCAATTGTGCGAATGTTGCGCGAATCAGGCTCCCTTGAGATTCATGTACGAATCTCGAGACCACCGGTTAAATGGCCCTGCTTTTACGGAATCGATTTCGCTTCCCGTGCGGAGCTAATCGCTAGCGGTTTAGCAGTAGAAGAAGTGCGCAGATCAATTGGCGCGGATTCCCTGGGTTATGTTTCACTCGAGGGATTGATTGAGGCAACACAAATTCCTGAAAACAAGTTATGCCAAGCATGTTTCACGGGTGTTTATCCAATCTCTATTCCTGCGGACATGTCAGAAGGCAAGATGCGTTTGGAAATTACACCGGTTGACGAGGTGCGCTAGTGGCTACCTATCGCGATGCAGGTGTTGATATTGATGCGGGAGACCGCGCAGTTGAATTAATGAAAGCTTCGATTGCCAAAGCTTCGCGATCTGAAGTTGTTGGCGGCATCGGCGGTTTTGCTGGACTCTTTGATGCGAGCGCGCTCAAGAAATTCAATCGTCCACTTCTTGCTACATCCACAGATGGTGTCGGTACAAAGACAGAAATTGCACGGATCATGGGCATCTACGACACCATCGGTGAAGACCTAGTAGCGATGGTTGTTGACGATTTAGTTGTCTGCGGTGCCGAGCCACTATTTATGACTGATTACATTGCTGTCGGAAAAGTTATTCCAGAGAGAATTGCCGATATCGTTAAAGGAATTGCTTCAGGATGCGTTAAAGCAAACACTGCACTAATTGGTGGTGAGACAGCAGAACACCCAGGGCTACTTAGTGAAGATGAATTTGATATTGCAGGTGCAGCAACTGGCGTCGTAGATGCGGATAGATTGTTGGATAAATCAAAAGTTCAAGAAGGCGATGTTTTGATTGCCATGCCAGCTAGCGGTTTCCACGCGAATGGCTTTTCACTCGTTCGCAGAATTATCACTGATAAGAAAATTGATCTACACGCGCATGTGGATGAGTACGGCAAATCTGCAGGGGAACAATTCCTAACTCCGACGGAGATTTACACACTTGATTGCTTGGCACTCGTTAATACGATGCAAGGTCACTTGCGCACTTTCTCCCACATCACCGGAGGCGGTATCGCCGAAAACACCGCTCGCGTGATTCCCGAACACCTCAGCGCAACCTATGACCGCTCGACCTGGTCACTTCCTGTGGAGATGCAGCTCATGGCCTCCCTGGGCGAAGTCCCTCAGGGCGACATGGAAAGGACCTGGAACTGCGGGATCGGGATGGTTGCCATCCTGGACCCCTCTGTGGCCGATCTAGCGCTCAAATCCTTGGCCGCCAGGGGAATGAAAGTCTGGGTTGCGGGCGTTGTAATGGGTAGAAATGGGACAGCACCGCGCTCTGCTTTGGAAGGTTCCTACCGGGCGCGATAGCCTACGCCCCTGACGTTAGACGCTAAGTAAGGAGGTCACGCTATGGGGCGCGGCCGATCAAAAGCCAAACAGACCAAAGTCGCTCGCGATTTGAAGTATTCATCCCAAGAGATGGATCTTGATCGCTTAGCAAAAGAGCTCCACGGAGATGCCGACCCTAAGCAAGATCGTGATGATGACGATCCATTTGCTGAAGGTAACTACATTCCGCGCGCGTAACGCTCATGCGACCAACGCCGTACGTTGCATCCCTTCGGGTGTACGAACCGGTCTCTGCATTCGAAGCCGCAGATCGATTGCGTTGGATGCAATTAGAAGCCACATCACATACAACACTTGATGAGCAAACACGTGCCCTACAACGAATAATTTTTCCTGAGTCACCCGCGCTTCGTTTAGATGGCGCGCATGTTTTAGATATTGAGGGCGCTCGCTATGTCTCTCCTTGGTCAACAGCAACACGGTGTTGGTCTGCACTGGAGGCATTTAAATTGTCCATGCCAATAAGTGTCAGCCCAATGTTTCTATCTTCAGCAATGGAGGAAGTAATTTCTGCGGGAGTAGATTTTGTAGAAAATAAAGTTCCGCACATTCTTACAGAGACATGGATTATCCCTCCCCGATGGTTTTCACTTTTCGTACCAGAGGAACGCGTACGTGGCCGCGACAGTGATGGCGCTTTCACAATTATGCGCACGTCAATTGCACATGCAAAAAGTCGCGCGGAATCTGCACACGCTTCGGTAGAGGGAGCATTTGGTGAAGGACCAGTTGAAGAAGAGATTCAAAACCTCATTGATTGGCTTGGGATGTTCCACCCGCAATCATTTCTCGAATTGGATTACGGCGGTCTTGCCGACTATCTCGAAAAATCTTTACAGGATCTAGGTGAGGACGGTTTGGACGCTGATACATCGATTGAGGATGTACTGATGTCGATTGAGGGGTTAGCTAAGGGAGATGGCGCAGTCGCCGGTCGTGGCTACGAGCGGCTGGTTACGCGTTGGCGAAGGGTGGCAGCCTTCGAGCAGGCCATGTAGCCTCGCTTGCGCATTCTTGGATGTGAAAAAGTTATGACCAGTCCTTATGAGAATTAATCTTGATGAGACTAGGATAAAGGCGGATACTTCCTAACAATTAATCACTAAACGGACATTTTATGGAGGATTTCAATGAATAGATTGACCGATGCAGAAGTTCTTTTGACCCCAGGTGAAGTTGCAGCTCTTTTTCGAGTTGATCCAAAAACTGTCACACGGTGGGCAAAAGCGGGCAAAATAACTTCAATCAGAACCCTTGGCGGCCATCGTCGTTACCGGGAATCTGAAGTAAAAGAACTGCTCCTCGACCAACCTGAATCCGCAAGCTAGTAGGAGACTTCTTACCTAACCCTTATGCAATATTCCATTCAGCGCTACCTACTGCTTGGTTTTGTGACCCTTGTTATTGTTGGTGTTTTAACACCTGTAATGCGCTCAATCGCAATGAAGATTGGTGCTTTTGATGCGCCCAACATGTCGCGCAAGATTCAGAAAGAACCAGTTCCTTATTTAGGCGGCATTGCGATTTCCATTGGAGTTGTTTTTGTTTCTTATTCGGCATTGCTCTATGCCGACAATTCAATGCACACATTTGCATTGGCAAGCACCGTGCTCTTACCTGCGATTGCAATATCGGCTATGGGATTATTTGACGATCTAAAAGGTTTAGAGCCGTGGCCACGTTTGGCCGCGCAAACAGGGGCAGGGTTGATTGTCTCCTTAGCACTTATTTCAACTAATACGCTTGGTACGCCGTTTAACAACATCCTTATTGATGGGATTGTTACGACCCTATGGATCGTTGGAGTCTGTAATTCAATTAATTTCTTTGACAATTTAGATGGCGGAGCAGCTGGCACCGTAGCAATCATTTCAATCTTCTTATTCTTGATTGCATTCGATAGTAATCAACTACTCATTAGCGCCATGGCAATTGTTACGGCCGGGGCAACGATTGGGTTTCTCTTTTGGAATCGCGCACCAGCAAAGATCTACATGGGTGATGCAGGAGCTCTCTTTCTTGGTGTAATAATTTCAGTGATGACAATTCGCCTTGACCCAAAGTTGCTCTCTCGTGAATTGGCTGTTGCCGTGCCGCTGGCTCTCATGGCTGTTCCAATCATGGATACGACCGTGGCGGTCTGTTCACGAATCAAACGAGGGGTTTCACCCTTCGAAGGCGGTCGAGACCACTTATCCCACCGATTGATGCGAATCGGTTTTGGGCGCAGACGGACGGCTCTAGCCCTATGGGCCCTCACTGCGATTTTCGGAGCTGATGCCTACGTCATTTACAAATGGCCCGAGAACTTCGGGTTCTCATTTATGGCATTTGGCGCTTTTCTTTGGGTGATTCTTACGATTTTCTTCTTTTGGATCCCATCCACGGATTAATGATCGGCTAAAAAAGGTAAACTTCCCTTATGAATGAAAAGAAACCAGCAGATGACGCTCGAGCTAAGTTCCTAGAAGCACTCGATAAGAAGAACCAAAAAGGTGGCGCAGGCAGCAATGGTGGCCCATCAAGTGGTTCCAAAGTTGGTGGTGGACATGCTGCCGGTGGTGCGCCTAAGCGCTTCCAACGCAAATCTGGATCTGCCTAAGCCTTAAGATTTATATGACCCAAAAGGAACTGACCCCATTCTTCTTTAACC
>QYPT01000075.1 GCA_007280125.1 Streptomycetaceae bacterium
AATTAGGCACAAAAATAACCCCCTTGGTATTGCGACCTGTTCGGCTTATAGTGTTGCTCAGGGCGCGCACTTTTAGATTGTTTTGAGTGCGAATAAATGACAAAACCCGGCTGTTTCTTAATAGGGGGGCCGGGTTTTTCTTTTTAGCATAGGGGTCTCCCTATAAAGAGTTATTTGCCATTTATGGAGAATTAGATTGCACTGGTGAGTCCAACCTAGCCCATAGTGCGATTAGGGCCCAGCCTGCATACTTGTACTTATGAATAACATCAATAAGTTGTTGGGCAATCGGCGCAACCGTATCTTCCTTCAAGTCCTCGTTGCACTAGTCATCTACATTCTTCTATCAATCATTGTTCATCCATGGATAGCGTTCATCCCAGCTGCCGGTGTCGCCTATCTAATAGGCAAGGTGGCAGAGGGTTATCAAGTGCCCTTCACGCCACCACTGAATGCGAGTGGAGTTTTAACCCTAAGAGATGATGCCCAGCGCATCGCTATCCTTCGCAATTTCGTAGTCGGCAAGGTTGCCAACGGTTGCCGAGTAGAGCTTCAAGATGATTTCAGCGCAGTGTTGGTCTCAGGTAAGCGACCCAACCATATTCTTCATTTACTTCTTTCGATTGTTACCTTAGGAATCTGGCTCATCGTTTGGATCATAATTGCTATGACCTCAAAGGAGCATCGTGATCTCTATAGAATCGATGAATACGGCGTAATAACTTAAGCTTTACCTTCCTCAAACTCTTCAGTCAATCGCATTAGCTCTTTTATGGAGCGCGCTTCAAATGCGGATTTACTCCAAGCTTCTGAGTAGCCGTCAAACTTGCCGGCTATTTTGCCATTTGAAAGGTCTGCACCTTTTGCTTTCAACATTCGCAGCATCGCAGTTTCCCATTGTTGGGTTAGGTGCCCATCCATTGGACCCCGTAGTTCTAGAACTTCCCAACCAAGCCTTCTATGCTTTTTGAATCTCACCTCAGGCACATTCGTGATTCCGATTTGAAGCATTTCCCAATTTGGGTGGGAAAGAAAGTATAAGAATGCGTCTTTGTTTGGATCGAACCCTGATTCAGCGCATGAAGGGCAACCACTTCCGCGCATTCGATCAGCGCCTCTGACTTTCCAAACATGGCCGAACTCGCATTTCCAAGCAAGTCTCTTATCCGTGCCGGCCATAACAGTAGATGGGTCCCAATTGTGTGCTTGTGCCGCTATATGTGGATGAGTGGTAGCCAAATCATTGTACCCAGCAAATACTTTCTGCCCCGCGCATACTGGGCATCCACCTCCTGCCGAACGCAATGCAACTGTTGCCTTCCAAATATGTCCAAGGTTGCACCTCCATTGGTTTGTATTTTTCTTCGTACTACCAATAGTTACTGTCTTTGGATCCCAACCGTATGCCTCAATTGATAATTCTGGATTCGTTGAAGCAAGATCGTTGAACCCGACTAATACTTTTTGCCCAGTGCAAACTGGGCAGCCCTTTCCGCTCGTACGGTTGCCGACTGAGGTTTTCCAGGAGTGCCCCTTGTCGCAGCACCAAGCCAGAACCCTATTGCTCGATTTTGTAACGGTTTTCGGATCCCACCCATCAGCTTGAGTTGCTAACTCGGGATTACTTGTTTGGAGATCATTAAACCCAAATAAGACCACTCGGCCCGAGCAAGTGGGACACCCACTTCCAGAAACTCTGCTCGCTGGAGGGGCATACCAAGTGTGCCCAAGCTGACAAACCCACCCAACTTTCTTATTACTTGAACGATTCAAAGTTGTTGGATCCCATTCAAAAACCTCTTTTACTAATTCCGGATCAGTAGTAGCTAAATCATTGAACCCGCGAAGTGTTTGGTGGTTAGAACAAACCGCACACCCATCGCCGCGACGAACTCTATTGGTGACGGTTGATTTCCAAAGATGTCCAGAATTACACCTCCACTCAAGCTTGCGATTCGAATGCGCAGCAACTTTCGTTGCGTCCCAATTGTGTGCTTCCAATGCGATTTCAGGATGGAGAGTTGCTAAATCATTAAATCCTGAGAGTATCTTCTGGCCTGAACAAACTGGACAGCCATAACCCTTAAAAGTTCGATTTCCTACCACTGCTTCCCAAACATGGTCTTGATCGCATTTCCAAGCCATCTTGAGATTACTAAAAGTTGCAACCTGACTCGGGTCCCAACCGACGGCTTGTTTTGCCAAATCAGGATGAGTAACGGAAAGCGGGTCCTTGGCGGTCATGGGTTTATTTTTCTCGTTACCACTGACAAGTTCAAGGGTGTAACCCAAGCACCCAGCGCATCAATCAACACTCTGAACCTCTTCCGTGATTGCACAAGGGTTATGTCATTTCACACTAAAAGTGCGCGCCCACCGACAACACTATAAGCCGAACAAGTATTGCGATCGAGGGGGTTATTCATGCAGAACTACTCTGAGTAACGAGAATGTGTGCTTTAATTAATGAAGCTGAGCCGGGCTGTGGGGCCCGACCCAACTGCCTTATGCGAACTCAGTCGGCTAGCTGATCGGGCCCGTCGGTATTTCTCCGACGGGCCTTTCGCATCTCCCAGAAACGAATTCCGAGATTGGCTATTGCAATGACAAGCATGGCAACATCATTTAGTTTCATACATTTGCACTCCCTTTCTCTATTCCCAACGAATGCTGGGAATTCAATAAGTAACGCTGGCGGCGTGCTTACTGAAGTGAGATAAGGAATTCAGGCCTGCAGAATGTATTTGAATGCGTTGGAGTGGAAATTAATTACTACACGGCCTGTGAATAAGTGGATCTATTTAGGCGATGTAACCGCTTCGACGATCTGGGCACTGAGCCACTTACGCATTTCATATGTACCATCAACCATGAGGCCGTGATTTAAGAAGCCGTGAATCATGCCAGGGAACTGCTTAAAGGTTACAGGAATGCCGGCTGCATCTAGGGCCTTGGCATAGTTGGCACCATCATCGTGTAATACATCGTGTTCGGCGAGGGCGATTATGGCTGGGGCAAGGTTAGTAAATGTTGTTGCGTTGGCGGGAACGGCATATTTATTCGTTAAGTGTTCTTTGGGAACGTAAAGATCCCAGGCACCGATCATTCCATCTCTATCTAAACCAAAACCGGTAGCATGGGCTTTATATGAATCGGTATCAAAATCGATACTCAAGCATGGATATATAAGCATTTGAAATGCTAGTTGAACATCTTCTGTGTCGCCGGCTTTGAGTGCAACGGCCGCAGCTAAATTGCCACCGGCGCTATCTCCTCCGACGCCAATCTTTGTTGGATCAACTCCTAAGCGCTCTGCATTCTTAGCAACCCATAACAGGCCTGCATAGCAATCATCAAAGGGGGTGGGGAAGGGGTGCTCGGGAGCTTTTTGATAGTTAACGGCGATGATAATAAATCCAGATTCGGCAGACATGTTAGTTAAGGTCGCGGCATATCGAAGTGGGAAGCTAAAGCCCCAGCCGCCGCCGTGAAAATAGACAAGGGCCGGAGCATTGGCTTTGACATTTTTTGGTTTAAAAATGACTGCATGTAAATCGGCGGTGGGGGATGTGAAGTATTCGTGTTCGACGGTGACATCACTTGCCTGTGGGCCTGCGTATTGTTGGTAGGTGTAAACATCTGCACGCAGTTCTTGCAACGTGGCATTTTCTAGTAGGGGGTTGTGAATTGCGATGTGATCTAGGAATGCGCGCACTTGAGGGTGAAGAGCCATGGCGTAAGGATATACGCCCCTGTTCTATGTAACTAGAACTTTGTAGCATTAAGGCTTAGAGGTTTCCTTGATAAGAACGGGAGGCGACATGCAGATTCGTAGATTACCTATGGCGTTCAAACTCTGGGTAATGATTATGGGTGTGGTCACGGTGTGTATCGGTACTACTTATCTGCTTGTTCAGCAACAAGGGCGTATGTCAATGAATGATCCGTTGATTTCATTGGTGCAGGTAGAGCGCGCGCAAATCGGGGCGAAAGTTTCCCCTGGACGATTGGCGGCTGGAGATGGTATTGACCTCTCAATAAATGAGGGCGCATTTGTTACTTTTTATGGTTTAGATAAATCGGTAATTGCAACGAGTGCAACCCTTGCCGGCAAAGCTTTAAGGTTGCCAGCCGGCGCCCTTGATAATATTCGCATACATGGCCATTCGACAGTGACATGGCAACCCACATCAGCCCTGCGCTTTGCAACGTATACGGAGTACGTGCCGAATTTTGGCTACATCAGCGCTGCACAATCGTTGAAGCAAGTTGAAATACGGGCATCAAGAAATGTGTGGCTGTGTACAGCTGCGATTGTGGCCGCCGCAATCATCGCAGCAGTTGGTTTAACTCTTTAGGAGGTTAAAAGTGGGCCAAATAAAGCGAGAATTGTGGAGATGTGATTGAGGCTCTGAGGGTGCTCAACCCTAGTAATTCATCGGGCGTAAAGGGTCTATTCTCGATATGGTAACGCTCATGAATCTGAAACGTCGTAATTTCATAGCCATTATTTCAGGCTCGATTCTGTCTGTAGTTGGGCAAAGGGCCGTGGCAGCTACTGGCCCACTCGTAAAACCAACGCGTCTTGGACAAACAGTAATGTATCGCAACAAAAAATATACGTGTATAAAAAAAGGTAAGACACTTATATGGGATGATGGTGTTGTAATTGAGCCACCTTTAAGCGCAAGTGCAAAGCCGAGCACATCTGCATCGCCACTAGCTTTTGTCGCTAGGTCTGCAGATATTACTGAAGGCACAGCAAAGATAGTGACGGTAATGCCAGCTTCTGGAGCGAGTATTTCAGTATCAGTTACGCGTGTTGGTGGAGTAGCCGTAGTCTTGAGTGCAATATGTACTCACAAAGGATGCATCGTTGAGGCAACAAAGAGTGAGCTTGCCTGCCCATGTCATGGATCGAGTTTTAACTTCAGTTCTGGGGCCGTCAATAACGGACCTGCTGGAAACCCACTGCGTAAATTTGTATCTAGTGAGAGCGCAGGATCGATTTTAATAAAGATTTAGAGGCTACAAGGGGGAGAGATTGCTCAATATGCCTCTCAATGGCGATGCGGCAACTGCTTTACTCTCGTGGCGAAATCTATGAGCGGGGTGCTTACTTCTTCTTGGTGACTGGCTTATCCGTCTTTACCTTTGTAGTAGTTGTCTTCTTTGCTGTTACTTTCTCAGTCTTTTGAGTTGAAGCACCTTCGCCAGACTCATGAGCTGTCGTGCCTTCGGCTGCTGTAGCCACTGGCTTCTTAATAGTTGGTTTTGGGGAGGATGCTTGAGCCGTTGTAGATGTTGCGATTAATGCAACAGAGATAAGTACCGCTGTTAATAACTTCTTCATGTGTAACGCCTTTCGGATAGCCATCGGGTGTCAATGAGGTAACTATGGGCTAGGCGGGTGAGGATTTAATCTGTGGCACCTGAGTGGAACCTGAGAGTTTTCTCATTATGGAGAGGCAACATTTCGCTGCTCTCGTATACTCGCCGAATGTATGAAATCGCTTTGAGCGTTAGTGCTTGCCTGCGCTCGAAGACTCGCGCCGATATCGCCTGGATGATTTCACCCAATCTAAGCTCAGCGGCAACAGATGCCTTGCTGGTCACACCGGGGGGCGGTCGAATCGGGGTTTTATTGGGTAAGACTTTTGATGGCCAACTCGCCGAAGTTGCAATGAGGCAACTATCAACGGGGCGAGTTCTTGAGTTATCGGTGAGCGAGTTTGAATCTGTGACATCGGGTCTGCCTGCTCACTCTAAGCCTCGCTTTATCATCGTGCCGGCAGATCAAATATCGCAAGAGATGTGGCCGGCACTTTTAGCTCGTGAGCGCATCGCACTGGTTGCTCATATTGAAGGAATGGAGGTTGTTGAGACGAACCTGTTTACTGCTCAGACTATTGCGCTAGCAGATAGCACAGTTGTTGAGCTATTTAATAAGGCCGTCTCGGTCGTTGTTGAAGAGGGTGATCAAGTTATTTCAATTTATGCACCGATTACAAAGTTAGTTATCGCAGGAAGCGGTGAGATCGCTGAAGCACTTGCATCTGGTGCCATGAGCCTTGGTTGGCAGGTGCAGATTGAATCTCGGCCTGAGATGGTCTCTGGTTTTATGGCTGCACTCTCTCCACTCGATTGCGCAGTCATTATGGGCCACGATGTTGAGAGCTCATCTCGTTGTTTGGCATCGGCGCTAGAGAGTGACGTTGGATATATAGGTGCGTTAGGCTCGAAGAAGATGCAGGAAAATCGTGAAGATTGGCTGGCCTATCGCGACATTACCG
>QYPT01000101.1 GCA_007280125.1 Streptomycetaceae bacterium
GAATGGGAGTTGGCTGGGGACATCTTTTCCGCCCCAAATTAATACTCCGTTTGCAGTCGTTACGATTTCACCTGGTTTTGATCCTTCAACGTTTCCGCCAGTTTCTGCGGCTAAATCAACGACAACCGAACCTGGTGACATTGAATCCAACATCGCTTTAGTAACGAGTCGAGGTGCTGCGCGTCCTGGGACCGCCGCTGTTGTAATCAGTACATGTGATTTCGCAATGAATGGCGTCAAAAGTTCACGTTGCTTGGCAGCGCGATCTTCAGTCATCTCTCGTGCATATCCGCCTGTGCCCTCAAGTGATTCGAGTTCGAGTTGGATAAAAGTTGCACCCATCGATTTCACTTCATCGGCAGATGATGCTCGAACATCGTAAGCAGATACAACCGCTCCTAATCGGCGAGCAGTTGCAATTGCTTGCAATCCAGCAACTCCAGCGCCAAGAACTAAGACTTGTGCGGGAGTAACTGTTCCAGCAGCGGTCATAAGTAATGGGAAGAATCGTGGAGAAAGTTCGGCGCCAACAAGAACCGCTCGGTATCCGGCGCAGAGTGCTTGTGACGTCAATGCGTCCATGGACTGCGCACGTGAGATACGTGGGACTAGTTCTAGCGAGAAAGCCGTAACTCCTGCCTTAAGGGCCGCATCGATGGACTCTTGAGCAGTTGTAATAGGAAGGAAGGAGATAGTGATCGCACCCTTTTTCAACGTCGCGATTTGCGCCGCAGTTAAAGGGGAGACCGAGAGAATTACATCAGCGTCTTTAAGTACATCTCCGCTGACAACCTTTGCTCCTGCTTGCTCGTAAGCAGCATCTGAGTTTAGGGAGTGAAGACCAGCACCGGATTGAATTGTTACATCCAGGCCAAGTCGGATTAATTTGTTGATGATGTCAGGAACGAGTGCTACACGTTTCTCACCATCTCGTATTTCAGTTGGTACGACTACATGCATGAGCCAACCGTAGTCGTTGGTTTATAGCTTTTCCACGATTCGTGGTAAAAAATCTAGGGCTAGCGCCCTTTAATCTCGCCGCGCACTAAGTGGTAGAGCAATGCTTGAATCGTTGTGCGTCGGTGATGTGCTTCACGCCACACTACTGATCGGGGTCCATCTATTACCTCGGCTGAAACTTCTTCTCCGCGGTGCGCAGGTAAACAATGCATGAATATTGAATCTTTCTCCGTCAACTTCATCAACTCTGATGTAACAGCAAATGGTTGCAACACTTTCATTTTTTCAGCGCGCTCAGCTTCAGGATCTCCCATGGACATCCATACATCCGTATACAAAACACTTGCGCCTTGTGATGCAACTTCTGGATCGTGGAACACTTCAATAGTTGCTCCAGAAGTTTTCGCAATTTCGCGCGCCTTTGCAACAACATCAGCATTCGGTGCCCACTTGCCCGCTGGTGTTGCGGTAACGACATGTGCTCCCATGATGGCGCCCATGATCAACCATGCATGAGACATGTTGTTGCCATCGCCAAGATATACAAACTTACGTCCAGCGATATCTTTTCCAAATTTCTCGTGAATAGTTATCCAGTCAGCAAGTAACTGCGTTGGATGATCATCATCCGTTAGAGCATTAATTACTGGAATCGATGAAGAGCGTCCTAGTTCATCAACATCGGATTGCGCGTATGTGCGAACGATAAGTGCACTTGCAAACTCACTGATGATTTTGGCAGTGTCAGAAATCGTCTCGCCACGACCCAATTGCAAATCATCGCCACGAATGAAAATGGGAGTGCCACCTAGATGCGCCACTGCACTTTCTGATGCCAGCCGAGTTCTCGTAGAGGGTTTTGTCATATAGATAGCAACGGTGCGATTAGCCAGAGCTGTGTTTGCCATAAGGGGATGAACCGCAAAATCAGCTGCCGTAGACAGCAAGAGATCTACGTCGGCTCTGCTTAAATCAGCGGTACGAAGAAGATCTTTCATGTCCTTATCTTACGCGAGCAATGTAAGGCTGGGGCAAGTATTCTTCTGCCATGGGAATCTTCCGCAAATCGCCATCAACGCAAAGCGATACAGATCTACTAACGCGCCCAGATACTCAAATTGATGAAGGCGACCATGATCGCTTCGCACATTATGTGAAGAAGGGAAAAATCGTCGATTCAGCCATCAGTGGCAAGACGGTAAAGGCGCTGTGCGGCAAAAAATGGATTCCCTCGCGCGACCCCGAAAGATTTCCAATTTGCCCAGTGTGCAAAGAAATATTTGCTGGCCTGCGCCCTGCGCCTGAATAATCTGATGCGCAGCAAAACCTTTTTTCGAAATGCAGCCACTTGGGGGCTCTTTTGCGCAACCCTGTTAAGTGTCACGTACTTCTCAATTCCTGCTTCAAGTGGCGCGGATGATCTTGTAGCAAGAAAGATATATACCGGTTGGATTCCTTACTATGCAATGAAGACCGCACTTCCTGCTGCGGTTGCAAATGGTGACTTAATAAAAGAAGTAATGCCTTTTTGGTACACCCTCAAAAGTGAAAGCGTAATCACCGATCTTTACACTCCGGCGAATCCAAGTGTTCCGATGGCAAATCCATTGGCATCTATGAGGGACTCAGGGTTTGCGATTATTCCTACAATCACCGACGGTACAAACAAGCTCGTACTCGCAAAAATAATTGCCGATCCAAAAACTCGAACAACTTTAGTTGCGACGATCACTAATTTAGTTGTCACCAATAATTTTCATGGGATTGATTTGGATTTCGAAGGATTCGCTTTTGTAGATGGCAATGCGACTTGGCCTTCAACACAACCGAACTGGGTTGCATTTGTTAAAGAGTTAAGTGATTCCTTACATCAGCAAGAAAGATTATTATCCGTTACAACACCAGTTCTCTTTGATCCACTTTCAGGCAAAAAAGGTTATTACCTCTATGATTGGGCAACTATCGCGCCGATGATTGATCGACTTCGTATTATGACCTACGACTATTCGACAGCTTCTCCAGGTCCCATCGGTCCACTTTCTTGGGCAGAGAAATCCGTGCAGTATGCCGTGAGTGTTGTGCCTGCTTCAAAGATTTATGTCGGAGTTGCTGGATATGGCAGAGACTGGGTAACAAGGGTTACAGGAATTTGCCCAAGCACGGTTGCAAAAACAGTTTCGCCAACTGCTAAAGCTGCAACTTTTGTTATGCGCGATGCATCAACCCTGTCGACAACATATGGTGCAGTACCTCTCTATAACGAGTCTTATGCTGAGGTGACTTTTAGCTATCAAAAGGTTTACAACGGATTGTCTGCAAGCGGATTAGCAACCACATGTACAGCATCGCGAACAGCCTGGTACATGGACGCACGCGGATATGCGGCTCGCGCGCAGTTAGTTGGAAAGTATCACTTGGGCGGAATTACTGCATGGACTCTTGGCATGGAAGATCAAAGTGCGTTAGACGCGGTGCGACAGGTTGCACAATCGATTGCGCCCGACCAAGTTATTGGTGCATTGACTACGCAGGCAAATGAACTCTCCTATGGCACCCCAATTGATGTAAAAGCTGTCTTCTCTCTTGCTGATAAACAACCAATCGCGGGGCTTCAGGTAAGAGTTGAAGGGCTCAATGCTGGTGAAACTATTTGGCGCACTCTCGCAGATGCGATAACAAGCGAGGACGGATCAATTGCAACATCTGTTCTGGTTGGTAAATCAATCTCACTTAGGGTCAGCTCAGATGGCACGTGGGATAGAAACTCCTCGCAGAGTCCTCCGCAAGTGATAGCTATCACTCGCAGAATTTCAATCGTTGCACCAGCATCTTCGCCCCTCGGAACTTCAATTAGGATTTCTGGTGTTGTTCAGCCTCACGCGGCGGGAGTGCAAATCTCCTTGCAAGAATTTATTCTTGGAAAATGGCAAAGTTCGTCTCAAGGAGCCATGACGGATGATTCCGGGAAATTCGAAATTCTAGTAACCAAAGGCTCACGTGGTTTTGCCCAATATCGACTTAGCACCAGTGCCGACGCTCAGCTAAAGGGTGTAACAAGTTCTATATTTAATGTAGTGATTTACTAGAGGTAGGCACCTAATTATGAGTATTCAAGAAGATACGAAAGAGAAGGCAGACACGATTGAAGATCCTGTTTTCTTTGTCGATCGTCCTTGGATAACAATTGTTTGGGATGACCCCGTTAATTTAATGTCATACGTTACATATGTGTTCATGACTGTTTTCGAATACTCAAAAGAGCGAGCCGAAACCCTGATGTTGCAGGTGCATAATGAAGGAAGAGCCGTTGTCTCAAGTGGGCGCCGTGAAGAGATGGAACGAGATGTTCAACGCCTCCATGAATATGGACTATGGGCAACGCTGCAACGTGATGATCAATGAACCACGATCGGTAAATCTATGACTACTAACTCAGGATTCTCGCGACACGGGAAGAATTCCTTTATTGCCCACTTTGGCCAACAAGAAAGAGATGTACTGGTAAATCTTTCTGAACAACTTGTCGAGATTCTTGCTGAACGTATTGATGGACAGCCAACTGATCCTCTCGAGGCGATGATCGGATTTACTGGCCACGATTCGCCGCCAGATGATGAAGTTCTCTTACGCTTACTGCCTAATGCCTATGCAGATCCTGTCGACTCATCTGAATTTCGTCGTTACACAGAATCAGTTCTTCGAGAAAAGAAACGCATGAATGCGATGGCAATTCGTTCACATTTGCTCAACAGTGATAAAACTGAAGTCGCCTTAGATCACCAGACTGCCCAGGCATGGCTAGGCGGTATGAATGACATTCGCTTAGCATTGGGTGTTCGTCTCAATGTCGAAGCGAATTCGCATGAGCAACTTGAATTACTTTCACCCGATGATCCAATGCGCGGCGTATATGCAGTCTATTCCTGGCTCGGCTGGCTTCAAGGAACGCTCGTGGATTCACTGATGGATGATGTGGAAGGGTAAGATTCACAGGTGAGCGATGCCCCGATTGGAATATTTGATTCAGGTGTAGGTGGTCTCACCGTTGCACGAGCTATCTTGGATCAACTTCCTAACGAATCAATTCTCTATATTGGCGATACCGCCCGTGGACCGTATGGACCTAGACCGCTTGCTGAGGTCAGAACTTTTGCTCTAGAGACGCTAGATTTTCTAGTCGAGCAAGGTGTTAAAGCGATTGTTATTGCTTGCAACACAGCAAGTGCCGCGATGCTACGAGATGCGCGCGAACGCTATTCAGTGCCAGTAGTTGAAGTAATTCAACCTGCGGTTCGCAGGGCTGTTGCTGCCACTCGTTCGGGGCGCATTGGAGTTATCGGAACTCTCGCCACTGTGGATTCCAAAGCATATTTAGATGCATTCGCAGCGGCGCCCCAACTTCACATCACATCTGTTGCTTGCCCGCTCTTTGTTGAGTTTGTTGAACGCGGAGAAACCTCGGGAGAAGAGATCACGGCTATCGCTCGCCAATATTTAGCGCCGATAATGGATGCAGACGTGGATACATTGGTTTTGGGATGCACTCACTATCCATTGCTCACCGGAGTGATTTCATATGTCATGGGCAACGAAGTTTCATTAGTTTCCAGTGCAGAGGAAACGGCAAAGGATTTGTATCGAGTATTAGTAGAGAATACTTTGCTCCGGACATCCAGCTCCACGCATCCAACTCATAGATTTCTTGCCACTGGTGATGCCGCTAATTTTGAAAAGTTAGCTCGAAGATTTCTTGGGCCCGAAGTGGGACAAGTTGAACATCAAGAACTGTCCTAGGAGAGGGAAACATGCCACGCAATGACGGAAGAGAAAACTCAGATCTACGAGAAATCAAATTTACGCGAAATTGGCTAAACAACGCCGAAGGCTCGGTCCTCGTTGAATTCGGCAACACGCGCGTTTTGTGCGTTGCCTCATTTTCTCCCGGAGTACCGCGTTGGTTGAAAGATTCAGGAAAAGGTTGGGTCACATCGGAATATGCAATGTTGCCCAGAGCAACACATACTCGTTCAGATCGTGAAAGTGTAAAAGGAAAACTTGGTGGACGGACACAAGAAATTTCACGACTAGTCGGGCGTTCACTTCGTTCGATTGTTGATATGAAGGAACTTGGCGAGAACACAATCGTTATTGACTGCGATGTTTTACAAGCCGATGGTGGCACCCGCACCGCCGCAATCACAGGTGCTTATGTAGCGTTGGCTGATGCAATTGCGTGGGCTAAAGAGAAGGGTCACATCTCTGCAAAAGCTAACCCACTTTCAGATTCTGTAGCTGCTGTAAGTGTTGGGATTATTGATGGGGTTCCGATGCTTGATCTGTGTTACGAAGAAGATGTTCGGGCAGATACAGATATGAATGTCGTTTGCAGCGGAGATGGTCGATTCATTGAGGTTCAAGGAACCGCAGAAGGTCAACCATTTGATCGCGTGCTATTAGATGCCTTGCTGGATCTTGCTGTTGCTGGGTGCACTCAATTGAAGGCACTTCAAAAACAGACGCTCGGACAGTAAACCTGCAGGCATGAGCAGACACCGTTTAGTTTTAGCTACTCGCAATGCAGGAAAGATTGAAGAATTCCGCCGCATTCTTGAGGAGATAGCACCTGGAACTATCGAGTTAATCGGACTTGAAAGATTCCCTGATCTCGTAGACGTCGAAGAAACCGAGAACTCTTTCGAGGGAAATGCCTTACTGAAAGCTCGCACCGTGTGTAAGCAAACCGGCTTGCCAGCCATCGCCGATGACAGCGGACTCTGTATCGACGCTTTAAATGGCGCGCCAGGAATATTCTCTGCTCGTTGGTCTGGCGTTCATGGAAATGATGCGGGAAATATCGAAAAAGTCTTGGGGCAATTGAAGGGAATCCCTCGTGAAGAACGAGGCGCACATTTCACCTGCGTGAGCGCATTGGCAATGCCCGACGGAAGTGAAACTACTCAAGAAGGAACGTTCAAGGGTGAGATTTTGATGTCACCCCTTGGGTCCAATGGTTTTGGGTATGACCCGATCTTTCGCCCCGATGGTTTTGAGCTTTCACTCGCACAACTTGATGCGCAACAAAAGGATGCAATCAGCCATAGGGGACAATCCTTACGAGCAATTGCGCCGCGGGTAGCGCTAATGCTCGACAGGCTGGGGTAAACTTCTCCCATAAGAGAACGTGTCCTTTAATGCACCCTCAGGAGTACAAGGAGTAATTGTGGCTGTAAAGAAAGCAACCGCCAAGAAATCTGCGGCCAAGAAAGTTGTAAAGAAGGTTGCGAAGAAAGCCGCGCCTAAGAAGACCGTAAAGAAGGTTGCGAAGAAAGCCGCGCCTAAGAAGACGGTAAAGAAGGTTGCCAAGAAATCTGCGGCCAAGAAAGTTGTAAAGAAGGTTGCGAAGAAAGCCGCGCCTAAGAAGACGGTAAAGAAGGTTGCGAAGAAAGCTGTTAAGAAGGTTGCGAAGAAAGCCGCGTCAAAGAAAGCTGTAAATAAATCAGATCTATTTACAGTCCCTTCGGTGCCAATTACTTCGACCTATCGTCCAGCGCCAATCGAATCAGCTCAAATTGCTGCTCCTGTTAGATTTGTTGCCCCGGCTCCAGTTGCCCCGGCAGCCAAGAAGCAAGGACCTTCGGGACGAGTTGTATTTGCAGTTGCGCTAGGTGTTGTTTTGCTTGCACTCATTGTAATTTCAAAGGCCAACAATAACGATGACGCTGCAGCACCTACTACAAGTCCAAGCACGATTGCTACAGCAAGTGAATCTGCAATGCCGACAGATGTTGCAACTCCACCATCAGAACCAATGCCTAGCGAGACACCTGCAGCGACAGTTGCAACAGTAGAAGCGCCGGGTGGAATTGTTGCTCACTACACAGCAACTGGTGCAACGGTTTTCTGGAAAGCTCCTTCGGCAGTTGAGGGACTCACTGGTTACACCGTTGAACTCTCTGTGAACAACGGAGCTTGGAAAGTCGCAGCAACTGTTCCAGCAACTCAACTCTCTTTGGATATCACAAAGTCAGAATCTACTAAGGGAACTTGGACATCAGTGCGCGTTTCAAGTGTCTACTCGGATTCTCAAACTGCTGCTGGAAAAGTATTTGGCTTGCCAGGACTTTTCTCCTAACCAATCATTAACGAATAACCCTCGCATAGAAAATATGCGGGGGTTATTTTATTTCTGGGGCGTGGATTTTTTCTAGAATTGCATTGACGTAAACAGAGATTCCTGCAGGAAGCAAGTGAACTCCATCAGGACCGAAAAACTCTGGATGGCCATCTGAAATGCTCTTCCAATCTACAAGCGATGCCTGCGAATATTTACGCGCATATTTGGCAATGAGCGCATCATTTTCATCACGCCATCCTCGAGGAACTGCAGTATTCACAATGATTATCTGTGGCTGGTTCTTAATCACATCAAATACCTTTGCGACTTCCGCTTCTGTAAGACGATTATTGTTACCTAAATCCAAGACAATTGGGGAGTTGGCCATAGCTGTTTGATCGCGAAGAAGAACTGTAATTAGCTCACCAGCCTGACGCCCAACTCGGGCATTAATCAACGCGATTGGTTCTTTCTGTGCCAACTCATATCGAATACCTAAAATTACTGAATCTCCAGCAAGCCATATTCCTGGAACATTAGAAACGATCGGAGTTTCAGGCACAATCGGTGCCACAAGGCTAGCCTTTAGAGCGGCTGCGACTTTATTACTACTTGAAATGGCATTGGCGCTGACAAATGATGTAGATGCAACTAGAGCAACAATTCCAGACAAAACTGCAATCTGTTGGCGAATTCGAACTCTCTTGGTTCGATACTTCATCCCTCTAAACCATGCTCCAACTACATCGCTTCGAATAGGAAGTTCTACCCATCGCAGTGAAATATCTGCAAGGGCAAAAACAACAAGAATTCTTAGGGCGTACAAAGCCCATACAGAACCAGCTAAATCAACACTTGGACGAGTCAGTTGAAAAACAATCCAATGCCAAAGGTAGATTGCGTAGGAACGTTGCCCTATCCAAAGAATTGGTTTATTACTTAGCATGGGGGCAAATCGAGATGCTGGATGAACCAGCGACATGATAATTGCGCAACCAAATATTCCTGCAAGCGGGAAAGCTAAGCGATATAAAGTGGGATCGGACTCAGTGATAAATAGAAAGCAAGCCAGAAGTCCAAGTAATCCGAATACCCCTATCGCATCAATAAAATCCTGCGCTCGTTTTTCAATATGTATTGTCAAATTTTGTGGGATCCAACTGACAGCAAGTGCGGCACCGAGAAAAAGCCCAATACTGTGCGTATCTGTACCAAAGTAAACGTGGCTAACGCTCTGGGCGTTACTGGAATCCATTCGCATTGATAGGACTAGCAGTGCAATTCCAGAGAAGCCTGCAATGACAAGCGCAGCACCAGGAATCTTGTTCTTACCGAATTGCTTAAGAACAAGTAAAAGAATAAGGGGCCAGAGCAAATAGAACTGACTCTCAACAGCAAGCGACCATGTGTGCTGTAAAAGCGGTGGCCGGCCGATTGCTTCAAAGTAGTCTTGATGACGATAAACGAGTGCCCAGTTCATGGATCCGGAAACCACAAATGGAATATCAGTCACGAAACGTTTAACAGTCTCAGGAGCCCAGACGCTGATAAATAAAGCTGTCGAGAAAACCATGAAAACTAAAGCGGGTAGAAGTCGGCGAATTCTTGCAAGGTAGAAACCTCGAAGATCTAAACCACCACTTCTTTGAATTGAATCCAAAAGAAGACGGGTTATTACATATCCAGAGATTACAAAAAAGAGGTCAACTCCAAGAAATCCGCCAGGTATCCAAGAAAACCCAAGGTGATAGAGCATCACCGCAATTACTGCAACAGCACGCAAGCCATCTATTGCAGGGATATGCCTGATACCGCGTTGAGTTTCCATACCAACTAGTTCCGTTTAGCGGCGGGTTTCTTTGTAACTTTCTGAGCGCTCTTCTTTGATTTAGCTGGAGAGTCAAGGGCAGGTTTGGTTCTTTCGCTTTCAACTTTCACTGGTTCTCTTTTAATAATTGTGTCATCAGGATTTAAGTTTTCGAGGACGATTCGTTGAAGATCACTCAAGCGTACAAAAGCGGACTCAAGGCGCGAGCGAGATTGATGAATAGCGTGCTCGGCAGCATCAAGAGATTGAGTTTGAATCTTGTACAACCGCTCGGCCTCAGAAATTACGCCAGAGAGCCACTGACGGTATTCAGTCACTTCATGTGCAGCGCCAGTGATAATTCTTTCACTTTCACGTCGAGCGACGCTTGTTAAGTGGGACGCTTCACGCTTTCTCTCCTCTAGCAAGGAATCCGCTTCGAGTTCTGCTTTCTCTAAGAGCTCTTCTGCGTCGGTTTCAGCAGCTTCGATGTATTTACGGCCACGAGTTTCGGCGCTAGATAACAATGATTTTGCTTTTTGGTCAGCGCTTTCAACAGCGTCTCTTGCCTGCCTAGTTGATTCAGTAATCAAACGATCAGATGATGCTTGCGCTTTTGATTCCCGTAGTTGGGCAGACTTAATCATTGCCATTGCGGTTTCGGTAGCGAGTATTTCAAATTCTTCTTTTGACAAGGATGTGATGTCGCGTCTGGAACGTAGGTCAGCTAGTTGAGCTTCAAGTTCTCTAATGCGTTCGACGGAATTAGGCGCATTGGTTTCCTCGCCTTTAAATCCGACCCAATTAAGGAAGGAACTCTTCTCAGCCATTAATCCTCATCCTAACTCTCTTTAGTAGTACAGATTAGGGTAAGAAAGCGGCTTACCAAAAGCCCGGAGTAGTCACCTATTGGGGTTAGCGGGCGCGATAAATCGCAATGGAGACGCCAATATACTGAGAAATCCACGCGGCAATGACGAAAATGTGAAATAGCTCGTGGAATCCAAAATACTTGGCATTCCTGCCTGGGAGCTTAAGTGCGTAAAAGATGGCCCCCACTGAGTAGAAGAGTCCGCCTATGAGAATTGGCAATAAGACCCATAAGCCTCCGGCTCGGTAAATTTGAGGTGAATAGATAACTGCTACCCAGCCAAGGGCTAAGTAATTGGCAACATAGAGCCAACGTGGAGCGCCTACCCAAAAAACTCGGACCGCTACTCCTATTAATGCACCGGTCCACATCACCGACAACAAGATCACCCGATCGTTGCCTGTAAGTAGCGTTACTGCGTAAGGAGTTACTGAGCCAGCAATAAGGAGATTGATATTTGCATGATCCCATCTACGCCAAATCTTTTTCTTGGCAGGCGACCATGGAACTCGGTGGTAGATAGCAGAAACACTAAAGAGCAAGATGGCGGTGATCCTGTCC
>QYPT01000023.1 GCA_007280125.1 Streptomycetaceae bacterium
CGCCTAGGGCAGCGACAAGTTGGTAAGACGCCGGAGAACTATACAAAGGCACGCATCATCCACGTCGACATCGACGACATAGAGCTCAAGCGTGTCTTTGCAGATGAGTTGGCTATCAATACGCACCTAGTGACATTTTTGGCTGAAATGCTTCCCGTCTTGCGCGAGGTTGACCTGCCTGATTTCTCCTCTTGGCATCAGACGATCTGTAACTGGCAAAAAAAATATCACGCAAATACGTTGCTCAATGACCGCGGGCTTGATCCGGTTCGAGTGGTCGAGGAAATGCTGCAGCTACTATCGACCAATGCCATTTTGACCAACGATGTTGGGCAGAACCAGATGTGGGTGGCTCAGGCTTTCAAGGTGAAAAAAGGGCAAAGGTTACTGAACTCCGTCGGTCTGGGTAGCATGGGCTTCTCTCTGCCAGCTGCGATCGGTGCAAAATTTGCTGCGAATGACCGTCAAGTGGTGTCGTTTATGGGGGACGGTGGTCTTCAGATCAATATTCAGGAATTGATGTTAGTTGGTATGCGCCAGTTGGGTCTTAAGTGCGTAGTGTTCAACAACAAAACTCTGGGCATGATCCGTGAAGTTCAGATTCGCTATTACAAGGCCAACTATCACGGAGCCAATCCGCAAGAGTTCGGGTGTGTCGATCTAAAAATGCTGGCGCAGACCTATGGTCTCGGATATCGCTTGGTTGAGAGTATTGAAAACATCGCTACGCTGGGCGATGTGTTTTCGGATGATCTGCCGTACATCATTGAGGTGCCGCTTGACTTAGATACCAAGCTGACGAATCGCTACGACGAAGCTCACTGCTTCGACGCGGAACGTATTCATGAGTAGGCATCTGTTTATAGATTTTGACGGCACACTTGTCGACTCTAGGCTGCGCCAATATGAGCTCTTCGTCGAACTAGCCGGCAAGACATCGCTCAGCTTCAGTGAATATTGGGGCGCCAAGCGTGCTGGCGTAAAACAAAGTGGCATGCTCGCAAAATATGCCAACTACACGTCTGATCAGAAGCTTGCCTTTAAAGGCAAATGGATGGAAGCGATCGAGGATCCACAACGCTTGCAAACCGATGTCTTGATTGCCGGTGTGCCAGTGTTCCTTGTGGAAGCTGCAAAGCACTTTCAACTCTATTTGGTGACGGGGCGACAGCATCATGAGCGGCTGATCGATCAGATGCAGCAACTGTGCATCGAAAGCTACTTCACTGGCATCCTTAATACGGCACAACGCATACCTAAAGCACATCTTGTACAAGCGAATGTCGAGGTAGGTGATGGTGACGTATTCATTGGTGATAGTGGAGAGGACATCTTGGCCGGAAAGGAACTCGGCATATTCACCGTTGGAGTAACCTCTGGCGCAAGTATCGTCGAACGGCTTGAGAAATATGCTCCGAATTTAATTGTCGGTTCTGTCGCAGAACTGGTTCCTCAGGCCTTGGGATTGAGTTGATATGTCGCTTAGCGTTCGACCTTATTCAGAAGAAAATTCGCAGGAGTGGGACTTTTTCTGTAGCCAAGCAGACCAAGCGACGTTGTTGCATACACGTCGCTTTTTGAGTTACCACGGCGAACGCTTTGTTGATCGCTCACTGCTCATTGAAGAAGATGGGCGTCTTGTCGGTCTGTTCCCGGCTGCGGAACATCCGAAGCAGCACGATCATATCGTCAGTCATCCTGGCATCACTTATGGTGGCGTGCTACATGCCGGCTTTCTCCGCGGCACTCGTATGATTGATGCAATGGTTGCGATTGGCCGGCACTTCAGTGAGTTGAAGTACCAGCAGTTAGTTTACAAAGCAGTCCCGACGTTTTATCAGCGACGTCCAGCCCAAGATGACTTGTATGCATTGTTCCGCTTGGGTGCATTGCGCACGCGCTGTGATCTGAGCAGTACGATTGATCTGGGCAATCGTGGAGCATTGAGCGAACGCCGCCGCCGCAGTCTCAAAAAAGCGCTAAAGGCCGGCGTGACCATGACCTCTGGAGTCGAATGTCTGTCTGCAATGTGGGAGGTCCTTGCAGAAAACCTTGCCCGTAAGCACGGTGTTGCACCGGTGCATACCCTGACTGAAATCACTTCTTTGATGGAGCGATTTCCAGAGAATATCGGCTGTTATTGTTGTGTGTTGGATGGGGATGTTTTAGCTGGTGTGATCGTGTTCAGCACCCCTATGGCCGATCATGCTCAGTACATTGCGTCGAGTGAAAAAGGCTACGAAGTGTCGGCACTGGATGCTGTTTTTGAGCATTGCATTGCGAAGTCAAACCAGGCAGGCAAACGCTGGTTTGACTTCGGCATCAGTACAGAGGCGAGTGGCAAACACCTTAACGACGGTCTTTACGGATTCAAAACGGAATTTGGTTCCGGTGGTTTTGTTCACGAATTCTATGAAATGAAACTGGAGAGTTTTTAATGTCGATTCATGACAGCAGATTAATTGAGCTTCCTAAAATCCATGATCAACGGGGTAACTTGACGTTTATCGAAAACTCTCGGCACATTCCATTTGATATTAAGAGGGTTTATTACTTATACGATGTACCTGGAGGGGCGGCACGTGCTGCACACGGTCACAAAGCTTTGCATCAACTCATGATCGCAATGTCTGGAAGCTTCGATGTCACCCTGGATGATGGGGCTGAAAAGAAAAAGTACCACCTAAATCGTTCGTATTCCGGAATCTACATCCCTCCCATGATGTGGCGTGATCTGGATAATTTTTCGTCAGGCGCCGTTTGTATGGTGTTGGCGTCGGACTATTTTGATGAGTCAGACTACTACCGTAATTACGATGACTTCGTTAAAGCCGTCGGAGTTAGAGCCAAATGAAAGTCCCGTTTCTTGATCTGAGTCATTCTCACCTTGAAGTAGGGACCGAACTGAACGATGCCTTTAAGAGGGTCTTAGAGTCGAGCTCCTTCATCATGGGTAGCGAGCTTGAATCATTCGAATCCGAGTTCGCTCAGTACTGTGAAGTACCTTACTGCATTGGCGTAGGAAATGGTTTAGAGGCACTACACCTGATTTTGCGGGCCTATGGTATTGGCCCGGGTTGTGAGGTGATCGTTCCCGCAAACACATTCATAGCTACATGGCTAGCAGTAACCCAGACGGGGGCGACCCCAGTTCCTGTGGAGCCAATTATTGGCACACATAATATCGATCCGCAGCGGTTAGAAGCAGCAATTTCCAAGCGTACGAGCGCCATCATCCCGGTCCATCTATATGGACAACCTGCCGACATGGATCCAATCAACGAAATCGCTAGGAAACATAGTTTGGTGGTAATTGAAGATGCGGCGCAGGCTCAGGGAGCTCGATACAAAGGAAAGCGTGTGGGCTCACTTGGACACGCAGCAGCAACAAGTTTTTACCCGGGGAAAAATTTGGGTTGCTTGGGTGATGGCGGTGCGGTTCTAACGTCCGACCCTGCCATCGCCAATAAAGTGCGCCAGCTTCGGAATTATGGTTCAAGCATTAAGTACCACCACGAAGTCTTGGGCTACAACTCTCGGCTTGATGAACTTCAGGCTGCCATGCTAAGGGTAAAGCTGAAGCGACTGGACGATTGGAATGAGTCCCGTCGCACGATAGCGCAGGCCTATTCGGAGAGGCTGCGTAACATAGACTTAATACTTCCAGAGATTCCCGACTTCGCAGAACCTGTCTGGCATCTTTACGTTGTTCGCACAAGTCAGAGAGACCAGAAACAAGCGTTTCTTTCGAGTAAAGGAATAGGGACCATCGTGCATTATCCCATTCCCCCGCATCGTCAACTTTGTTACGCCGATCAAAAATGGGGCGATCTGCCTATCAGCGAGATGCTCGCCAATCAGGTGCTCAGTCTACCTGTTTATCCGGGCATGAGTGAAGAAGCAGTGGACTACGTTGTGCACGCGCTGAATACTCTAGCCTAATCGCGGAGGACTTTATGCTTCCTCCGGCGATTGACAGCTTGCAAGATACCTTCCAAAACGCAGGTCGGTGTCTGGAACAGATAGAGGTATTCGTAGATTATCTGCTATGCGAGTCTTTGACGGTTGGACGTGTATTCGGTTCGCATGAGCTAGATGATTTGTGCCAGCGAATAGGGCGTCGGAACCTCGAAACTCTCGGAATTGCTGAGCCGCTTCAAGCTACCTCTGATGTCGCGGTTTATATCGCCAGTAAGCTACAGTCATCGGGTGGACACACCGCTGCATTGTTGGATGTGATACGACTTTCTCCAAAACGCCGGTCAATTATTCTAGTTACAGGTGTCTGTGGCAGGACAGATTACAAGGCTGTACATCGACGTCTTAGCGAAGCTCCGAATGTCGAATTAGTCAATGTGCCACCAGGCGGACATTTGCAGAAGCTGTCCTGGATTCAGAAATTTTTGCATGAGCAAACTCCATCGATCGTTTGGCTATTCAATCATCATCAGGACAGTGTAGCGGTCGCAGCAGTTCAGCCCGATCGTGGGTACGACCTCAATTTTTATCATCATGGGGACGACAGGTTGTGTTTAGGCGTTTGCCTCAGCTTTGGTACTCATTTTGATATTTCTCCCAGCCTTTTCCATAAGTGTAGAGATGAGGTTGGGGTGAAAAGCAATAGGTACTTGCCGCTTACCGCTACTGATTTGCTTGGTGGCAGCCTAAAAAATAAATATGAATCTTCAGGTCTGGTGACCTGCACAGCCGCTGGTTTCAACAAGGTTGAGGTAAGCTATTTCATCCAGTACGTAGATGTTATACCGCGTCTTTTGCATGTCACTGGTGGGTGCCATATACACATAGGTCGCCTTTCGCAATTCGCGCGCTGGCGCATACATAGGCAAATGAAGCACCTTGGAGTGCCCAGAGAGTCATTCGTGTACATACCACTCGTACACAGTGTTTGGCAGGCATTGCATGACTATAAAGTTGATCTTTATATCGCGTCTTTTCCGTATGGTGGCGGCAAGACAATGGTCGAGGTTATGGGTGCCGGTGTTCCGATAATAATCCACAGAAATATCGCAGACAGAATGATAGGTGGACTAGACATGGTTTATGACGGCGCATGTAGTTGGAGGGAACCTGAAGAACTTTATCAACTATTAAAAATCTATAACCGAGATTTTCTTCGCGAACAAGGTATGTTGGCGCGTGTTTGGTATGAAAAGTACCACTCACCTCAAGTAATAAGTGAGATTCTGACGAATCCGAACTCCTCAATCGAGGTTCCGCAGCTTAAACCTGAATACGCAGCAGACCCACTATTGCATGCTTGGCAGATTGCTAGGGAGGTCACATTCCTAGGCGTAATTAAACGTAATCTTTGGAGGCTTTATCGTAGATTCAAATCTATTTTGGGTCGCCACTCGTTTGCGGATTTTCTTGCACGGCAGTAATGAGGTTTTGAGAAATTTCAAATCGCATACCGATATTTCCTGATACCAGATAATCGAAAAATAACTTGGAGCGGCTTTTCTGATGCACGAACACACAAAAAAACATAACGCGGTCATCAAAGGATCATCAAATCGTACCTTTGGATTTGTCTTTACAGCATTTTTTTCGTTGATTGCCCTTTATCCAATTTGGATCGGTGGGCCAATCCGCACATGGGCCATTGGGTTAGCATGTGCGTTCGGCCTCATCGCGGCAATCGCACCCAATCTGCTGGGCCCGGCTAATCAGATATGGATGAAATTCGGCCTTTTGCTGCACGCTATCGTCAGCCCGATTGCTTTGGGTATCCTGTTCTTCTTTGTCTTTTTTCCCACCGGTTTACTTATGCGTCTTTTTGGCAAAGATCCATTGCGCTTGAAATTTGATTCATCGGCAGAGAGTTACTGGATTAACCGTGACCCACCTGGCCCGGCCCCAGAGTCAATGCATCAACAGTTTTAGGAGACCTCGATGTCCTTTCTTAGAGAGCTGTGGGCGTTCATGCGTGCCCGTAAAAAATATTGGCTGATTCCCATACTAGTCATGATGGCCATACTGGGCGGTCTGATCGTCATGGCGCAAGGCAGTGCTGTCGCCCCTTTCATCTATACGCTGTTCTGAATCAATGATTATTCTTGGCATTTCTGCGCTTTACCACGACAGTGCGGCTGTTCTACTGAAAGATGGGCATATTGTCGCTGCTGCACAGGAAGAACGATTTACGCGCAAAAAGCATGATGCCGCCTTTCCCCGGCAGGCGATCGAGTACTGTCTGCGCGAAGCCGGCATTAATGCCGGCCAGATCGATATCGTCGCTTTTTACGACAAGCCTTTTCTGAAGTTCGAGCGACTTCTGGAAACTTATCTCACGTTTGCACCGAGAGGATTTGAGTCTTTTCGGAGGGCTATTCCTGTCTGGCTGCGCGAAAAACTTTTTTTAAAGGACCTGCTGGTTAATGAACTCAAAAGCCTAGCACCCGATTTGGGCTGGGAGGAAAAGCTGCGCTTCTCAGAGCATCACCTGAGCCACGCTGCGAGTGCTTTCTTTCCCTCACCTTTCGAAGAGGCCGCCGTCCTCACCATGGATGGCGTCGGAGAATGGGCCACAACATCGCTGTCCATCGGACGCGGCAATGCACTCGACGTTGTGAAGGAAATCCACTTTCCCCACTCGCTAGGACTGCTGTATTCCGCTTTCACCTACTACACAGGGTTCAAGGTGAATTCTGGCGAATACAAGGTCATGGGACTGGCCCCATATGGTGAGCCGAAGTATGTCAAAAAAATCTTTGATCATCTGGTTGACCTGAAGCCAGATGGGTCCTTTCGTCTCGACATGTCCTATTTCAACTACTGTACTGGGTTGACCATGACTGGGCCGAAATTTGATGCATTGTTCGGCGGTCCGCCACGTTCGCCTAGTAGCCCCCTGACTCAGAAACACATGGATTTGGCTGCTTCCATTCAGGCGGCAACCGAGGAGATCGTGCTGCGCTTGACTCGATCGATCCGCAAGGAAACTGGAATAAAAAACCTTTGTCTCGCGGGTGGGGTCGCCCTCAATTGTGTTGCCAACGGTAAGGTGTTGCGCGACGGTGCATTCGAGAATATCTGGGTCCAGCCGGCTGCCGGCGATGCCGGTGGTGCGTTGGGTGCAGCCCTGGCTGCTCATCACATTCATTTTGCGCAGCCAAGAATCACGGACGGTCGGGATAAGATGCGAGGATCCTACCTCGGGCCCCAGTTTGAACAAGCTGATATCGAGCAGCGGTTGACTGCATGTGGTGCGCAATTCACCGTTTTCGGTGACCAGGACCTTTTCGATGCCTGTGCGCAGGCATTAGTGGAAGGTAATGCGCTCGGATGGTTCCAGGGGCGCATGGAATTTGGACCTCGTGCGCTAGGTGGTCGTTCGATTCTGGGCGATGCCCGGTCGCCGCAGATGCAGTCCATCCTAAATCTCAAGGTTAAATATCGAG
>QYPT01000049.1 GCA_007280125.1 Streptomycetaceae bacterium
ATCTACAACTTTATCGGCGCCCTTGTTCACTTCATTTTTTTGGAGTTGTGGCTTAGTCACTTCAGGATCTGCCGGCAGTGGAATCTCTGTGACCGTTGTGACATTTCCTTCTGCTGCACGTTCTGCCGCTGGCAAAGCCGCTTCCGGCATAGGATCCCCTGAAACCTGAACGTTAGCATCAACCGCATGCGTTGATGCTTCCAATGCCGTCCCATTCTCCCCTGAGTTAGTTGAATGGCTAGTGATTTTATAAACAATTAAACCCGTCAGAATAAGAAGCAACAAAATACTCATCATTAATACTTTAGACTTTTTCAAATTGGGTGCTTTTGAAGAAACAATTTTCTCAGCCGTGTATGAAATAGATTGAATTTGATCCTGCGGGGTATTTTTACGGTGCGCCTCGAGTAGCGGCTCAGGGTCTAAGGATAACAAGCGTGCGTAATTCTTGATAAACCCCCTGGTTAACATGGCACTGCCGAAAGATTGGAAATCATCTTGTTCCAATGCTTGGATTTGTTTTTCACTTAAGTGTAATTGAGAAGAAATCTTCTCAACACTTAAACTTTGGGACTCTCTAGCAGCACGCAATGATGCGCCTATCGAAGAAAGATTAATTCCATCATCACTCATCATTAGCCCCTAGCTATTAATAGCAGAACAATTAAAAACTTTCTCATACCCTTTTCTCCAAAAAGACTGGTCGAGTGCTTCTTTTTGTTTTGTCTTCCACCTTGCCAGCCAATTGACCGCAAGCGGCATCAATGTCTTCACCCCTCGTTTTACGGGTCGTCACAACATAATCAGCCTGCATTAAAACGTCTCTGAAACGGCGAATATTATCGTCACGTGAAGTATCATAACCGCTATTAGGAAAAGGATTAAAAGGAATTAAATTGAATTTACATGGGACATTTTGAACCACATCCAACAGTTGCTTCGCATGATCGAAGCTGTCATTAATCCCATCCAGCATCACATATTCAAAGGTGACGAAATCACGTGGCGCTTTCACTAGGTAACGCTCACAAGCCGCCATCAGTTCTTTAAGTGGATATTTCTTATTGATTGGCACAATCTCATCACGAAGCCTATCATTTGGGGCATGAAGTGATACTGCGAGCGCCACAGGGCAGTCTTCTTTCAATCTATCCATTGCAGGCACCACGCCACTTGTTGAAAGGGTGACGCGCCGACGACTCAGGCCGTAGGCAGAGTCATCCAACATGATTTGCATGGCCGTGACTACATTGTCGTAATTAGTGAGCGGCTCACCCATGCCCATCATCACCACATTGCTGATAATGCGTTCACTCAAAGGAAGCATTCCGTAATCAGGGTCTTGCCTAAGCGAATGGTTCGCTAACCATAATTGACCAATAATCTCAGAAACGCTGAGATTACGATTAAAACCTTGTCGCCCCGTTGAACAAAAAGTACATTCCAGGGCGCAGCCTACTTGTGAAGAAATACAGAGGGTACCCCTCTCGTCTTCGGGAATAAATACGGTTTCAACACCATTGCCCGCACCAGCACCCACCAACCACTTGCGCGTCCCATCATTTGAAATCTGCTCAAGCTGAACTGTTGGTGGAGTGATAGTTGTCGTGGCAGCTAATTTCTCACGAAGAGACTTAGCAATATCGGTCATCTGCTCAAAATCATTCACACCAAAATGATGCATCCAGCGCATCAATTGTTTAGCACGAAAAGGCTTCTCACCTAATTCTACAAAGTACTTAGTGAGTTGCGCTTGGTTGAAGTCGAGCAGATTAATCATTAGTTAAAATTATTTACCGAAGAAGTAAGCAATTTCAATGGCTGCATTTTCTGCTGAATCAGAACCATGTACCGCATTTGCATCAATGCTCTCAGCAAAATCCGCACGAATAGTGCCTGCTGCTGCATCTTTAGGATTTGTTGCACCCATCAAATCACGATTCTTCAATACTGCGCCTTCACCTTCAAGGGCTTGAATCATCACAGGGCCTGAAATCATGAATTTAACCAAATCAGCAAAGAAAGGACGTTCTTTGTGAACCGCATAAAAACCTTCAGCTTCAGCTTGTGTTAGCTGGGCCATTTTTGCTGCTACAATTTTCAAACCAGCGTTTTCAAAACGTGTATAGATTTGACCAATCACATTTTTAGCAACTGCATCAGGTTTGATGATAGATAAAGTACGTTCTAAAGCCATAATTACTCCATTAAATTAACACTACATAAACAACAAAAAAATTCTAAATCTAACGGCGATTTAGAAACAAAAATGGGTTGTGAATCTATAAAGCATAAAGACCGCTAAAATACCATTTTAACGGTCTTTAATAAAGCCAAACATCGAGATTTAGTTATTTAAGGTTACGCTGACGGCGTACCTCATAAAGACAAATTCCGCTCGCCACAGAAACGTTTAGACTTTCTACACTACCAAACATTGGAATGCTGACTAAAGCATCACAAGTTTCCTCAGTCAAGCGACGAAGCCCTGTTCCTTCTGCGCCCAGCACAAGCGCCACCGGCCCATCAAACTTAGTGGCAAATAAATCATGTTCGGCCTCAGCTGAAGCGCCAATGACAAAGACGCCCGCTTCTTGCAATTCACGTATGGTCCTAGCCAGATTCGTCACTGCCAAAAAGGGAACTGTTTCAGCTGCGCCGCAAGCCACCTTCCGGACCGTCGCATTAAGTCCTACTGCTCTGTCTTTAGGCGCAATCACGGCATGGACGCCCATCGCATCAGCCACACGTAAACAGGCCCCTAGATTATGCGGGTCCTCTACGCCATCCAAAACTAAGAAAAAAGGCGGCTCCTTAAGTCCAGATTCAAGAATGTCATAAATGTCTTTATACGGAATTGGCGTGTCTATAACACGAGCAATCACTCCTTGATGACGCCCATTCATGCCAGCGAGACCATCCAACCGGGCTCTATCAACTTCCATCGTTCTTACGCCAGCTGTTTCAGCTAGACTTAATAGGTCCTTCATGCGAGCATCAATACGATCACGATCAATTAAAATCTCTTGCACGCTTGCACCATGCTGGCGAAGGCGACTTAAAACTGCATGGAATCCAAACAAAATTCTTGCATCACTCATTACTCAAACCTTTGCATTTAATTGATATGTTCTACTTAGAACGGCCAGAAGAGGTTTTGGCAGGTCGTGATTTATTACTAGCACTCGGTTTCGAAGAGGCATGCCCAGCCTTATGACTGCGGCTTTTATTTGCATTCGCATTTTTAGCGCGACTCGATTTCGGACTAGCATTAGCATCCCAAGGGGCGCTTACCTTCAAGGTTTTTCTGTCTGTTTTTTTATCCTCTGCTTTAACAACAGCGGATTTATTAGCAACATGATGGCTAGCAGATTTAGTTTTATCTCGATAACGCTCAGGCAATATCGAATCCTCTTCACTGATCGGGGTCAGTTTATTGGTCTGGGCCAATACAAAATCTATCCGTGATGTTTCCAAATCTACGCGACTGACCTTCACTGACAATCGGTCACCTAATCGATATTTAACGCCAGTGCGTTCACCCACCATTTCATGACGGGTCTTATCAAAATTAAAGTAATCATTACCCAATTCGGTCACATGCAATAAGCCTTCGACATAAACACCATCAAGCGCGACGAATAAGCCAAAACTAGTCACGCCCGCTACTGTACCGTCATAATCTTCACCGATCTTATCTTGCATGTAGAAGCATTTGAGCCAAGCTTGAACGTCACGTGTTGCATCATCCGCACGGCGCTCTGTCATTGAGCAATGCTGACCTAAATGATTCCATTCACCCGCTTGATAACGTTCACCTTTGAGCACGGCTTTAATCGCGCGATGAATGACGAGATCCGGATAACGCCGAATCGGTGAAGTGAAGTGTGCGTAGGCTTCATAAGCTAAGCCAAAATGGCCAACATTATCAGGGCTATATACAGCCTGCTGCATAGAACGAAGCAATACTGTTTGGAGCAACTGCTCATCAGGACGGCCTTTTATACGCGATAAGAGCTTGCCATAGTCTTTTGCATGGGGGGTATCACCACCACCCACGCCAAACCCAAATTCACCCATGAAAGTGCGCAAAGCTTCTAGCTTTTCTGGTGTTGGGCCTTCATGGATTCGATACAAGGCAGGATGTTCATTTTCTTTTAAGAAATTAGCAGCACAGACGTTAGCGGCCAACATACATTCTTCAATCAACCGATGTGCATCATTTCGCGTCGTCGGTTCAATGCGTTCAATTTTTCCATTCTCATTGAATACCATGAGGGTTTCTTGACTATCAAATTCGATTGCACCGCGTTTTTCACGAACAGCGAGCGAGAGCTTATAGAAGCTATTAAGATTTTCTAGGTGAGGGACCAACCAAGCATACTCTTTGGCTAAATCACCATCTGGCTGAGTCAAGATCTCATGCACTTTAGTGTACGTCATCCGCGCTTTTGAGCGCATGACCGAAGGATAGAACTGATAACGTTTAACGACCCCTGCCACATCAACCTGCATATCACAGACCATGCACAACCGCTCAACATCAGGATTAAGAGAGCACAAGCCGTTAGATAACGCTTCCGGCAACATTGGAATCACGCGACGCGGAAAGTAAACTGAATTGCCTCTTTCATAGGCATCTTTATCCAAAGCATCGCCCGGTTTGACATAGAAACTAACATCCGCGATTGCAACCACAACGCGCCACCCCTTACCTTGAGGCTCACAAAAAACAGCATCGTCAAAGTCGCGTGCTGTTTCACCGTCGATGGTAATGAGAGGTAATTCACGAACATCAATACGCCCTTTGTAATCTTCTGGCTGAACGAGGCGCGGATAATTTTCAGCTTGTTTCACTGCAGCGTTGGTAAATTCATGAGGTAACTGATGTTTGCGTAAGGCAATCTCAATTTCCATACCAGAGTCGGCATAGTTTCCTAGAATCTCAACAACCTTACCAATAGGCTTCGCATAAGCAGAAGGCTGCTCAATCAACTCAACTACAACCACTTGGCCTGCTTTAGCATTCAAATCTTGACCTGGCGGCACCAGAATATCCTGGCTGATGCGCTTATCTTCAGCGGCAACGATTGTGACCCCCTGTTCACGGATCAACCGCCCGACTAGATTTTTTGTTGTCCGCTCTAGAACCTCAACAATTTTTCCTTCCGGACGTCCTTTACGATCGAATCCAGATTGACGCACCATGACACGGTCGCCATGCATGACTTGCGCCATTTCCCGAGAGGATAGGAACAAGTCCTCAGCGCCACTATCAGGAATCAAGAAGCCGAATCCATCAGCATGTCCTTGGATTTTTCCTGAAATTAGATGTAATTTTTCTGCGATACATAAGGCATTTTTGCGATTGCGCATAATCTGCCCTTCTCGCTCCATGGCATTTAGTCGACGATTAAATATCTCTTTTTCATGCTCCCCAATTTCAAGCAATGAATACAAGTCTTCGACGTGCAAAGGGACGCCTTGATCGATCATCATTTGCAGAATAAACTCACGACTAGGTAAAGGATTCTCGTAGTTAGCACTCTCTCGCTGAGAATGAGGATCTGCCTGCCTTTTAGATGATCGCGTTGTTTTTTTATTGGTCAAGATTTGTTTTTCCTGTGATGTTACGAATTATTTTCTTGGGGAAGAATCTATTTTGAGTAGTATAGCCCAAATGGCGGAATTGGTAGACGCGCATGGTTCAGGTCCATGTGCCTTAGGGTGTGGAGGTTCGAGTCCTCTTTTGGGCACCAAAATATATACATTTTGGCGGAGAGAGCGAGATTCGAACTCGCGACAGGGATAACCCTGTGCCACCTTTCCAGGGTGGTGACTTAAACCACTCATCCATCTCTCCGTGCGGAGCAGGATTATAACGCAACTCCAATGCGTAATATATTCATTATTGGAGTAGAGCCTATTCCACCATTAAGATCCTTATCATTATTCATGTTTACTTCGCAGAACAGGCTTGTCTTGATGTAGAATATTGGCTGGCGGGCCTCCCCGCATTGTAAGATAGCCAACCTGGTCAGGTCCGGAAGGAAGCAGCCACAACTATCAAGCAAGTGCCGGGGGTTTGGCTCGCCTCATTCGATTTAAAAAATTCAAAATTAAATGTAGGTTTTATTAACAAAACTCCCATGATTTTTTAGCCATTTTGTGAAGAATTAAGCTAAAGTTAACGCCTTATTGATTGAGCTAAATATTCGATGAGTTACCAAGTTCTCGCACGCAAATGGCGCCCTAAGTCATTTGAAACACTGATCGGCCAAGAGCACGTCGTACGCGCTTTAACCAACGCGCTTGAACAACAGCGCTTGCATCATGCCTATCTATTAACAGGCACACGGGGCGTTGGCAAAACGACCATCGCGCGTATATTAGCCAAATCACTTAACTGCGAAACTGGCATCACTGCTCACCCGTGCGGCGTTTGTTCCGCCTGCATTGATATCGACAAAGGCAGATTCATCGACCTGATTGAAGTGGATGCCGCATCCAATACCCAAGTCGACAACATGCGCGATTTACTTGAAAACGCGCAATACGCCCCTACTTCAGGTCGGTTCAAGGTTTACATCATCGACGAAGTCCACATGCTTAGTCGAAGCTCTTTTAATGCAATGCTTAAAACCTTAGAAGAGCCCCCAGAACACGTTAAATTTATTCTGGCGACCACAGACCCCCAAAAAGTTCCTGTGACGGTGTTATCGCGCTGCTTGCAATTTAACTTACGCCAAATGGCGAGCACATCGATTACCGAACACTGCCAAGTCATATTAAAAACAGAAAATATCCCATATGAAGCAACTGCTCTGCAACTGATTGCTAAAGCAGCTTCTGGAAGTATGCGTGACGCACTATCATTGCTTGATCAAGCAATTGCTTACGGCAACCAAAGTGTTCGTGAAAACGAAGTGCGCACGATGCTAGGGGCCATTGATCAGAGCTATCTGTATGAATTACTTCACGCGCTAGTTAAAAATGATGGTCATTCACTCATGAACCAGGCAAAAGCCATGTCAGAACGAAGCATCGATTTTGATGCGGCTCTCAATGATATTAGTAATCTGCTACATGAAATTGCAATGATCCAGGTGGTGCCTCAAAGCATTGCTTTAGACTTACCAGAGCGCCCTGCCTTATTAGAGCTTGCGCAAGCAATTAGTCCTGAAAAAGTACAGCTCTATTACCAAATCGCTCTTCTTGGAAAACGCGATATCGGGCTAGCCCCAGATGAGTTTGCTGGCTTTACGATGACACTGCTTCGCATGCTTGCCTTCAACCAAGGCGAAACTGCGATAACCACAAAAAAAAGCCCTGAAACAAGAGTAATAGCATCATCGAAAATCGAATTGCCCCAACCAACAACCTCCCCTAGTAAAAGTGTCTCTCAGGAAGCAGCTATTATTAATGAAACGTCGATAGAACAAGTTGAGACTCCAGAAATACTAATAAGCCAAGACGATCAGAAATTTGTTGATGAAGAGCCCATCCCAAAGATCGAGGCCAATCACAATACTCAATTTAACGGTAACTGGCGTGACCTAGTAGATGC
>QYPT01000066.1 GCA_007280125.1 Streptomycetaceae bacterium
CTTAATGTTCCGATAGAGGTAATTGCATCCGCGCTTTCAACTGCCGAAGTCACTAGTAAGTGGCGGATGGAACTTAAAGATATAAATGGTCTCTTAATTATTAATGATGCTTACAATGCAAATCCTGAAAGCATGATGGCAGCGCTGCGAACTTTGGCGCTATTAAGTCAGGAGCGTGGCGGTAGATCTTGGGCATTTCTTGGAACCATGCATGAATTAGGCAATTTGTCTGAGAGCGCGCATGCCGAAATTGCTACAGCGGCTGCGGCGCTAAATATTGATCATTTCGTGGCAATTGGAAATCGTCAATATCAAAGCACAGAACCAATCGATATGGTCTCCCACTCTTACAATCAACAAAGTGATGCCTATGAACTCTTTTCACACTTTGAAGTTGGCGACGTGATACTAGTCAAAGCCTCTAGAGCCGAACATCTTGAGATAATTGCTGCAGAAATTGCTAAGTTTTGGAGCGCTAAAACTATTGATCCGGAGGAGACGCTATGAAAGGGATTCTCGTTGCCGGAGCTATTTCGTTATTCCTAAGTTTTTTTGGCACGCCTGGATTAATCAAGATACTGGCAAAGCGTGGCTATGGACAAATGATTCGAGAAGATGGGCCAACGACTCATCACATAAAACGTGGCACGCCAACTATGGGCGGAATTATTTTAATTTTTGCAAGTTTCGTTGGGTATTTTTTAAGCCACTTAGTCACTGGAGTGACCATAAGTATTTCTGCGTTGTTAATTCTCGCTTTAGTTCTAGGTTTAGGTGGCGTTGGATTCCTTGATGATTGGTTGAAAGTTTCACGAAAACAATCGTCAGGTCTTTCTGGAAAACAGAAATTATTTGGTCAAGCTTTAATAGCCGCGATCTTTGGAATCTTCGCAACTCGATTTCCGGACGAGAATAATTTGACTCCGATGTCACTAAATCTTTCCGCAGTGCGTGATACCTCACTAAAGCTAGGCGCAGTAGTTGTGGTTTTATGGGCAATTTTTATGGTCTTAGCTTCAAGTAATGGTGTTAATTTGACTGATGGTTTAGATGGGTTGGCGACCGGCGCTGCTGTGATGACTTTCTTGGCATTTGTACTAATCGGAGTTTGGGAGTTTGGTCAAAGTTGTGCAATTAACCTTGGTCCAAAATGCTACAACGTCCGTGATCCGCTAGATCTTGCGGTATTAGCTGCTGCCTTTAGTGGAGCATGTTGTGGTTTTCTCTGGTGGAACGCATCTCCGGCTCGAATTTTTATGGGAGATACCGGCTCGCTCGCTCTTGGTGGCGCTTTAGCTGGACTAGCGATGACCTTGCGCACCCAATTGCTGTTAATCCCGCTAGGTGGGTTATTTGTAATAATTACGCTTTCGGTAATCATTCAAACGGGATATTTTAAATTATCTGGCGGTAAGCGGGTATTCAAAATGGCACCCCTGCAACATCATTTCGAATTGATGGGTTGGGGCGAAGTAACAATTGTTATTAGGTTCTGGATTATTGCTGGACTCTCAGTTGCTGCTGGATTAGCGTTCTTTTACGCGCAATGGGTTGTTGCTTAATTAGCCATGTCCTTCCTCGAATCTCTCAAAAATAGAAATATCGCAGTAATTGGAGCGGGCGTTACTGGTCAAGCAATGTTGAGTTTTCTGGAAAGCCAAGGCGCGCACGTAAAACTTATCGATGAGAAGAAAATTAACGAGAGTGTAATTACTGAAATTGATAGCGATATGTTTTCGAAGTTTTCACTAGTTTGCGTCTCACCTGGTTGGCGAACCGACCACCCAGTTATTTCGGAATTTCGCAAATTAAGCACGGAAATTTTAAGTGAAGTTGATTTGGCGTGGCGGGTAAAGCTTGAAATTCTGCCTAATCAAAAATGGGTTGCGCTAACTGGGACAAATGGCAAGACCACCACAATTCAAATGGTGGCATCGATTTTTGAAGCAGCTGGAGTAAGCGGAACTGCTTGTGGAAACGTTGGCGAAACAGTTATTGCCGCGGTCACTTCATCGAAGAAATATGATTTCTTAGCGTTAGAGCTCTCATCTTTTCAAATTGAATGGTCCAATGAAGCTAAATTTGAAATCGGTTGTATTTTAAATATTGCGGATGACCATATTGATTGGCATGGGTCATTTGAAAATTATGCAAAATCGAAAGCAAAATTACTCGACATGTCCCAAAGCGCGCTTTTGAATTTAAGCGACCCAGAAGTAATGCAGTACTCGACTAGCTATTTAGGTAAGAAATTTTACTTCTCCCTTGAAACGCCAAAGCTAGGAGAGTTAGGGCTAGTCGAAAATCTATTGATTGATCGCGCTTTCACCAGTAGTGATGCTGCTGAAGCAATCGGAGAATTGCAAGATATTTTGCCAGCGGTCCCACACAATATTTTGAACGCGCTTGCAGCTGGCGGCATTGCCCGAGCACTGGGCATTTCTCCAGAAAAAGTGCAACAAGGTTTAAAAAACTTCGTGCTTGATCACCATCGGTTAGAACTAGTTCTAGATCAAGCTGGCATTAAGTGGGTTAATGACTCAAAAGCTACGAATCCGCATGCTGCGTTAGCTGCCTTACTTTCACAAATCTCTGCTATTTGGATTGCTGGCGGGTTAACAAAAGGAGCAGATATGAACGACTTAATAACTCGTGGGAAAAGTAGGTTTCGGGAAGTTATTCTGATTGGCCAAGATAGCGAAATTATTAAAATAGCACTTACTAAACACGCTCCGGAAGTGCCATTACACATTATTGCAAGTGATAAAACTGGCGATGCATTGATGTTAGAAGTAGTTGCGTTAGCGAAATCGATAGCGAAAAGCGGCGACACGGTTCTGCTTGCTCCAGCATGTGCGTCTATGGATCAGTTCACTTCATACGCAGATCGAGGTAATGCATTCGCAAAAGCAATCGAAAAATTGGTGGTAAATAATGGCTAAACCAAAGAATTTTTTAGCGAAACCCGAAGCTTCATATTATTTGATACTAATAGCGGTCACTGCTCTAAGTAGTCTTGGCTTGCTGATGGTACTTTCGGCCTCTGCGGTCCGTTCGTTACATGAAACTGGGAACTCTTTTTCAATTGTGGGACGGCAAGCATTTTTCTTAATATTGGCTCTCTTACTTGGTTATTTATCCATGAAATTAAAAACTAAACTTTGGGATCGCATTGCACCGCTCTCTTTGGTGGCTTCATGTATTTTCTTACTATTGCCGCAATTACCCGGTTTTGGAAAAACTGTTAATGGAAATACCAATTGGATTTATGTTGCTGGTTTTACAATTCAACCAAGCGAATTTGCGAAGATGGGCTTTATAATTTGGTGCGCATCTAGACTATGGCTACACGATCAACGGATTGCAGAAGGAATCAAGTCGAATATTTGGATTTCGCTGACTCCTGGCTTTCTTTTGGTTGAAGCGCTTATCTATAAGGGCAGAGATCTTGGTACTGCCGTAGTAGTCGCTTTAATATTTGCTGGAATACTTTTTATTGCAGGTGTTCCGCTTAAAGAGCTTTCAGTCGCAGGCGGTCTAGGTGGATTAGTAGTTGCGGTTTTAGTTATTACTCATAAAAATCGATTAAATCGTTTCTTTGCACTACTTGATCCATTCTCCGTTCAGTATTACAAAGGAGCAGGATGGCAACCAGCCCACAGCCTGATGGGTTTAGCCTCTGGTGGCTTATTCGGAATTGGATTAGGAGCGAGTAGACAGAACTGGGGAACGCTCGCAGAAGCACATACTGATTTTATTTTTTCGGTAATTGGTGAGGAACTTGGATTGTTAGGAACTTTAGCGGTCCTTCTACTATTTGCTGGCTTAATTCTTTCAATTTTCAAAGTGGCGCTCGGAGCAAGTACTAGTTTTGAAAAGTACGCGACTGCCGGAATTGGCTGTTGGTTCTCTATGCAATTGACCTTGAATATTGGTTCGGTCGTCGGGTTAATTCCAGTCGTAGGTGTAACTTTGCCGTTTATTTCCTACGGAGGATCCTCACTGCTCTCAGTATTTATTGCAGCCGGTTTCGTGCTTGGCGTAGCTCGACGAACACCAAATATCAGAGAAGCGATTTTGCAACGCAGAAAACTAAAGTTGGCTAAGTAATGGCAACTGGAAGTAAAAAAATAATTCTGGCCGGTGGCGGCACTGCTGGCCACATTGAGCCAGCCCTTGCAGTCGCAGTTGAATTGCAAAAAATTAACCCGGCGCTGCAATGTGAGTTTATCGGCACTAAAACGGGACTAGAGAACGCGTTAGTACCTAGTCGCGGTTTTCCATTGAAGGTAATACCTAAAGTTGCGCTGCCTAGAAAACTTTCGTTATCTATATTCAAATGGCCGTTTGCTCTAATTGGAAGTGTGTTTACTTCAATTCGTATTATTAAAGACGCTTCAGTAGTTATTGGCTTTGGTGGTTATGTTGCCGCATCTGCTTATTTGGCTGCGGTTGTATTACGAATTCCAATTGTTATCCATGAAGCGAACGCCAAGCCAGGTTGGGCAAATCGTTTAGGGCGACTATTTGCAAAAATCGTAACTGTGAATTTTGGCTCAGTGCAACGAAAGTGGCCAGAGTCCATCAGTACCGGGATGCCGCTACGAGATGACATTGTTGCGGTTTCCCAACTTAGACCAAGTGAATTAGCCGAACTTAGAAATAGCCAAGCCAAGGAGTGGGGACTCTCTCCCGATAAACCAATAATCGCGGTTTTCGGCGGCTCACTTGGTTCGGAGCGAATTAATAAAGTAGTTTCGGAATACCTTAGTTCCCAAAAATATCCGATTCAAATAGCGCACGCAGTCGGAATGCATAACACCCTTCCAATTGCTCGAACCGGCTATTTCCCAACTCAATACTTTCATAACATTGCTCGGGTTTACGCAGCTGCTGACATCGTAATTTGTCGGAGTGGCGCTGTAACTTGCGCGGAGTTGGCAGTAGTTAATCGGTACGCAATCTTAATTCCACTCCCAATTGGAAATGGCGAGCAAGAAGCGAACGCGGACGAATTAATGGCTAAGAACTCGGCAACCATGATTAGAAATTCAGAATTTACCGCCGACTGGCTTGGTAAAAATATTGAATCGGAAATCGCGAAGAGCAAGGCCTATTCATCGACGGCGGTAACTGTAAAAATTAAAGAGACTGCAAAAGAAATTGCGAAACTTGCGCTATCGGTGAGCAAATGATGAACCCAATTAATTATGTCGATTTCACGCTGGCAAAAGTCCATTTAATTGGGATTGGTGGTTCTGGGATGAGCGGGATTGCCCGGATATTGGTGGCGCTGGATATTGCGGTTTCTGGTTCGGATATTAAAGATTCGCAAGCGTTGCAAGGACTTCGAAAGTTAGGGGTGGCAGCATTTGCATCGCATGCCGAAGAAAATATCGCCGGTCGGGATATCGTCGTGATCTCTAGTGCCATTTCGGAATCGAATGTTGAACTCAAATATGCCAGAGCAAACAACCTGCCGGTGTTATTACGCGCCGAAGCGCTAGCAATTCTCATGTCCCAAAAGCGTTCGGTCGCAATTGCTGGCACGCATGGCAAGACCACCACCACCTCGATGTTGACTGTTGCGTTGCAACATTGTGGCGTTGATCCTTCGTTTGCAATTGGTGCGACCGTTTCAAATTCCGGGACTAACGCTCACCACGGCAGCGGTAATGTATTTGTTGCTGAAGCAGATGAATCTGATGGATCTTTTTTGGTATACAAACCAGATGGAGCCATTATCACCAACATTGAACTAGATCACGTGGATCACTTCGCTGATGAAAAAGCAGTTGATGAAGTATTTGCTAATTTTGTTGGAACGATTCAACTCGATGGTTTTCTAGTTATTTGCGGGGATGACCCAGGTGCGCGACGATTGATTCCAAAAATAGATTCAACGAGCATTACTTTGGCAACTTACGGGGAAAGTTCAGACTGTGATTTGAAGGTAGATCGAATTGCGTTAGGGTCTAATTCTGCCAGCGCTCGAATAACTTGGCGTGGTCGAGTTCTCGGTGAGCTCCAACTTTCAGTCCCGGGCAGACATAATGTATTAAAC
>QYPT01000093.1 GCA_007280125.1 Streptomycetaceae bacterium
ATCTTGATTCTTATCTTGGTTATTAAACCTGCCGGTCTCCTCGGCAAAGTCACTACGGAAAAGGTGTGAAAATGGCTCGTACCTCACAAAGAAAATGGGTTACTGGTTACTTAATCGCGGTAGCAGCAATTTTCATTCTCTATCAGTTCCTCTTTCCGTGGGAAGGCTTGCCTATTGGGATTTATGATTTCCTGCAACTTTGGTTGCCACCTACAGCGGTAAACGAATCTTTGGTTTATGTTATTTGCGCTCTAGGCCTCAATATCGTTGTTGGCTATGCAGGTTTGCTTGACCTTGGATACGTTGCATTTTGGGCCATCGGCGGATATTGCGCGGGTTGGTTTATGTCTGAATTCTTCTATCAGATTAATGTGCACTTCTTCGGATCTGTTGCTCGTACCGCTCCTGGAATTCACGTAAATTTCTGGGGAGTGCTGCTCATCGGCGGATTAGTGTGTGCATTCTTTGGAATTCTCATCGGCGGTCCGACACTTCGCCTCAAGAGTGATTACCTTGCAATCGTTACATTAGGTTTCGGTGAAATCATTCCCCAGGTCTTCTTTAATGGAGACAATATTGCCGGTTTCAACCTTTCCAATGGAACCAAGGGAATTACGATTTTGGATCCAATTCCGGTGGGAGTCAAGAACATTGGGCCCTTTGATTTTGGTTTCAAGTTCATTATTTTCGTTCTTCTGGCAGCGCTCATGGTCTTTATTTCGTTGCGCTTGCGCAAGGGCAAGTTAGGACGCGCGTGGCTTGCAATCCGCGAGGATGAATTAGCAGCAAGCATGATGGGTGTGCCGTTGATGCGCACGAAATTATCTGCTTACGCTGTTGGAGCATTTGCTGGCGGATTAGGCGGTGTCGCCTTCGCGACGCACGTAGATGGCGTGTATGCCGAGCGATTCAATTTCTCTATCTCAATCTTCTTGCTAGCCATGGTAGTTCTAGGTGGAATGGGAAATGTCTGGGGAGTAATCATTGGAGCTCTCTTGCTTTCATGGATAAACTCAACGGGACTTCCTGCCTTCGGTTCAACATTTAATGACAAATTTGGTACGTCGATCAACTTCCCTTCATTTACCTTCTTGTTATTTGGGTTGGTCTTGATATTAATGATGTTATATAAACGCGAAGGCTTGATCCCTGAATCGCGCCTGCGTCTAATTCTTCACGAGGGTGATGCTGAAGAAGACATAACGAGCAAGGAGAGTAAATAAAGATGGCACTCTCTACAAATAATGTCCTGCTTGCATCAAATATTAGTGTTCAATTTGGTGGCTTGCTTGCCGTCAATGACGTGACATTTGGCATTCCAGAAAAATCAGTAGTCTCGCTTATCGGTCCAAACGGAGCCGGCAAGACAACATTCTTTAATGTGATTACTGGTTTATATAAACCATCGTCTGGAACCGTTAATTATGACGGAACTGATACAACAGATTTACCTCCGCATAAAATTGCAGCGTTGGGAATGGCACGCACTTTTCAGAATATTCGCCTCTTTGGTCTTATGACCGCAGAGGAAAATCTTCTCGTTGCCATGCATTCCCATCTTAAGTCTGGAATTCTTGCGACAATTATGGGTACGCCATCTCAGCGCAAAGAAGAGAAGGAAGCGCTAGACCGCGCCCGTGAGATTCTTGATTTCGTGGGCATCGGTAAGTGGGCAGGGGAATATGCACGTAACCTTTCTTACGGAGATCAGCGACGCTTAGAAGTTGCCCGCGCCCTTGCGCTCAATCCAAAAGTTCTCCTTCTGGATGAACCAACGGCAGGTATGAACCCACAAGAGTCTCAGGTGTTCATTGATTTCGTATATAAGGTTCGAGCAGAGCGAGATGTAGCTATTTTGCTTATTGAGCACGATATGAAAGTTGTCATGAGCGTTTCGGAGCGAGTTACAGTGCTTGACCAAGGTGAAAAAATCGCTGAAGGTACACCGGATGAAATCAGATCTAACCAACGAGTTATCGAGGCTTACTTAGGTAAAGCTAAGGGAGGCAAGTAATGTCCGCACTCTTAGAAGTTAAGAATCTTAAAGTAGGTTACGGAAAGATCATTGCCGTGAAAGATGTTTCAATTACGGTCAATCAGGGTGAGATTGTCACTTTGATTGGATCTAACGGCGCTGGTAAGTCGACAACTCTTCGAACCATTTCAGGACTCTTGAAACCGAAGTCTGGTGAGATCTTTTTTGAAGGAAACCGAATTGATGGCACAGAAGGTCATGACGTCGTCAAGCTTGGAATTTGTCAGTCACCTGAAGGTCGTCGCATTTTCCCTCGCATGACAGTCAGCGAGAACCTCGACTTAGGCGCCTTTCTTCGCAATGATAAAAGTGGTGTTGAAGCCGACCGTGAACGAGTACTAGAACTTTTCCCAAGACTTCGTGAGCGCATTAATCAACGTGCTGGCACGATGTCAGGTGGCGAGCAGCAGATGTTGGCAGTGAGCCGCGCACTCATGGGCGCACCTAAACTGCTAATGCTTGATGAGCCTTCAATGGGCCTTGCTCCAGTACTTGTGGACATGATCTTCGAAACCATAACCAAGATTCGCGACCAAGGCATCACGATTCTTCTCATTGAACAAAATGCTGCAGCGGCGCTCGATGTTGCCGATCGTGCCTATGTTCTCGAATCAGGAACTGTAAAGATCAGTGGTAAAGCTTCAGATCTTGCTAAAGACGATGCAGTAACTAAGGCTTACTTAGGCGGTTAATAATAAAGAGTTGAACTAGCGCTGCGCGAGGATTAAGCAAGTGATTCGCGCAGTGCAGGTTCGTTCTCCAGCTTCATTTGTAATGATTACCTCATAGCAACATAGAGTTTTGCCTAAACTGATAGGCGTGGCAACTGCCGTAACAATTCCTTGAGTTGCTGATTTATGGTGGGTCGCGTTGATATCCACGCCAACTATTTTGCGATCTGGACCTGCATGAAGTTGCGTGCCGATAGAGCCAAGACTTTCTGCCAGGACAACGCTTGCTCCTCCGTGAAGTAATCCCAAAGGTTGCGTATTGCCTTCAACCGGCATTGTCGCAACAAGCCTTGTAGGGGAAGCTTCGGTTATTACGATTCCCATTTTCTTATCGAGTGCGCCGCTTCCGCGTTCTCTAAGAATCTCCATGAAATCAGTCATCGCTTGATCGCTCATAATCGTTAAGTCTATCCTGCGCCTATTAGAATGACCCGCATGAGCGCCAGGTTACTTTTGATTGATGGACACTCGATGGCTTATCGGGCTTTTTACGCCCTTCCTGCCGAGAATTTCACCACAGCTACCGGCCAGCACACCAATGCCGTCTATGGGTTTGCAACCATGTTAATTTCCTTAATTAAAGAAGAGAAACCGACTCACATTGCAGTGGCTTTCGATGTCTCTCGCAAGACATTTCGTACGGAGATATTCCCTGAGTACAAAGCGAATCGGTCGGCAACCCCTGATGAATTCAGGTCGCAGATGTCCTTCTTGCATGACCTCGTTACCGCCTTCAAGATTTCTCAGTTCGAACGAGAAGGTTTTGAAGCAGATGACATCTTGGCAACCTTGTCGACCCAGGCCCAGATGGAGGGAATGGATGTTCTTATCTGCTCTGGAGATAGAGACAGTTTTCAATTAGTTACTGAAAAAATCACGGTTCTCTATCCAAAGCGAGGAGTCAGCGATTTGGCGCGCATGACTCCGGAAACGGTTTTTGATAAATATGGAATGTCTCCATCCAACTACCCGGACTTTGCGGCCTTGCGTGGAGATCCCAGTGATAATCTGCCATCGATTCCCGGCGTGGGTGAGAAGACCGCCGCCAAATGGGTAGTGGAGTATGGCTCGATTTCGCACTTAATCTCACAGATCGATCACGTCCCCGGAAAAGTTGGGCAGGCTCTACGTGAAAACATTAACAGTGTTTTGCGAAATCGCGAACTGACTCAACTCTTACATGATGTCCCACTTAATGCTTCGATGTCGGATTTAGCCTGGGATGGCATTGATGAAGCCGCTATGTATGCACTATTTGACCAACTTGAATTTCGCACTTTGAAAGATCGCATCAAACCTCTCGTGCGCGAGTCAGCCTCTTTGTCTAGTACAGAGACAGAACCGCTCATGATGCTTGGGTTTGACGTCGAAGAGAATGTGTTAACTCCAGTTGAGATCTCCAAAAAGATTGAGAAACATTCAGGCCCTATCGCCATTTCTTATGAGGTGGCTGATGAGAAGTTGCATAGATATGCCGTCGCCTTATCTGCTTCGGAGGCTTATCTAGTTCACTCCTCGCAAATGGGGGAGTGGGCGCAAGATAAATCTATTTTGAAAATATTGCACGATGCGAAGACTTTAGATAGGACGTACCCACTCGCTGGGATTATTTTCGACACTGCGCTAGCGGGCTATGTGGTTAATCCAGGGGTTAGAGCGCAAGAGCTCAATGATTTGCTGGAGCGCTGGGGCGATGGCGCACAGATATCTGCAACTGATCCCGGACAGATCTTGCTTCAGAGCGCTTCTTCATTGTTTTCACTGCATACCTCTCTACTTAGGGAGATGAAAGATCGCCAAGTCTTGGATCTGTACGAAAAACTTGAATTACCAATCGCACAACTTCTGGCCGTCATTGAGCGTCGAGGCGTTTGCGTAGATAGTGAAAAACTCTTAACTCTCCAGAAATTCTTCGTTGCCGAAGTTGAGCGAGAGACTCTTGCGGCATATGCAGCCGTTGGCCACGAATTCAATGTGGCATCTCCCAAGCAGTTACAGGTAGTTCTTTTCGATGAACTCAAACTACCTAAAACCAAAAAGATTAAGACGGGTTTTACTACCGATGCTGAATCCCTTGAATGGTTGTTCGAGAAAACCCAACACCCAGTTCTCAACCAGCTCCTTCGAATTCGAGAAACGAATAAGTTACGCACCACCATCGAAGGATTACTTGGTGAGATTGCTCTTGATGGACGCATCCACACGCATTTCCAACAGACTGTTGCTGCAACGGGACGGCTTTCTTCCACTGGTCCAAATCTTCAAAACATTCCAGTTCGCACAGAGGAAGGTCGCAAGATTCGAGATTGTTTCGTTGCAGGCAAAGACTATGTATCGTTACTTACCGCCGATTACAGCCAAATTGAAATGCGCATCATGGCCCACCTCTCGCATGATGAGAATCTGTTGGCGGCTTTTGCATCTGGAGAGGATTTGCATTCAACTATTGCATCTGAGGTTTTCGGAGTCGAGCCAAAAGATGTAGACCCAGAGATGCGACGTCAGATTAAGGCAATGTCTTATGGTCTTGCCTACGGTCTCTCGTCATATGGGCTATCGGCGCAATTGGCTATTAGCCCACCACAGGCACAGGAATTGATGGATAAGTACTTCGAACGATTTGGCGGGATTCGCGACTACTTGAAGACCGTTGTTGAAGAAGCGCGGAAGGTTGGATACACCGAAACAATTCTTGGCAGACGTCGTTATCTGCCAGATCTCACACACGATAATCGCCAGCGCCGAGAAGTTGCCGAACGTATGGCGTTAAATGCTCCGATTCAAGGATCGGCTGCCGACATTATTAAGCAAGCGATGCTCAATGTAGATCGAGCGATGACTGCTCAGGGTTTGCAATCTCGTTTATTGTTGCAAGTTCATGATGAGTTGATTTTTGAAGTTGCCGCTGGCGAAGAAAAGGTTCTCACTGACTTAGTGCGCGAGCAGATGGGCGCCGCATATCCTCTCAAGGCTCCGCTAGCGGTGAGTGTAGGAATCGGCAAAAGCTGGAACGAAGCTGCTCACTAATTTCTATTGTGTAAGTCTGTATTTTCCATCATCGCGTTGAGATCTTCTTCCTCGGTCGGAATGGAATTCCCTGCTGATAATCTTTTGCGACCTATTGTTAAGGTGGCAAGCCCACAGCCCACGCATGCAGTGCACAGCGCTAAGCAAATACGTGGTGAATATGCGTTACTAATCCATCCACCTGCCGCTGCGCCTAAAGACATAAAGGAGCCTTCTACAGTCCAGAGCCAACCCAAAGATGCAATCGCACTTCCATTTGACCTCACCGCCTCCATAATTTCAAGATAGAAAACTGTGACCGCGCCAGTACACAGTCCGATGAATGCGCCGACAATTGCCATGCTCCAACCAGGATATGTAAAGGCAAGTGGAATGGAGAGTAAAAACCATGCTAGGTAAGTTCTTTGAAAAGCCACCAGAGGAGAAGCTTTCTTTGAAACAATTCCACCAAGAAGTCCGCCTAGAATGTTGGCAACTCCCATTGTGGCCAAAATCCATGCAGTTCGGTTAGGTACATGTTCGAGAGTTGCAAATGCTGGAACTCCGATATCGAAGGCTCCCATGCCAAATCCAATAAAGGCGCCTTCAAGCATGAGCAGTAGCATCGCGGGATTCTTAAAAGTAGATTGTCCGCCGCGTATTTTGGCTTCAGGTTGCCATGTACTAGAAACTTTCGTAAGAGATAGTGAAATTCCGCCAATAAAAATTAGTGCAGAGCAAGTCCCAAGCGCGCTGCCTGGATGTTTGCTCAGCGCCAATATTGTTGCAATCACTGGTCCAAAAACGGTTGCTGCACTGATAACTGCGGTATCAATGGCGTAAGCGGTGCGCAAGAATTCTTTGGGAACTACAAATTTCCAGATTGGACGAATAGATAAATTAATCGGTGGAGCTGCGATTCCTAAAAGAAAAGCCATAGCCAATATTGAAAAACGTGTGTGCGAACAGTTCAGCGCCAGAATCATCCCCGCGTACGACGGGACAAAAATACGAAGGGGCCACTTCTGCCCCCATTTGTCCATGAGGGAACCTCGAATGCCGGCGGTGACTGAAGAGGAAAGACTTTCCAATCCGATGGCCAGACCTGCGATTGCGATAGATCCGGTTGCCTGTTCTGTCTTAAAGAAGGTGGCCAGAGCAATCATTCCGTAGGCCACACGGGCCGGGAATGAGCTGATGAGGAGCACCTTCACGTTAGGAAGGGCTAATAACTGGCGGTAGCGCTTCATAGTGGGTTCATTCTACGTCGGCGAATTGACCCATGGAGAGCTAAAACCGTACCCTTAGCCCGCCCTATCCCTACTACTTTCTATCCCTACGGAGCAACTTGAGCATCTCACCAGTAATCGCAATCAATGACGTCGGAACAGCAGAAGATTTCTTAGCCGCAATTGAAGGAACCATCAGAAACTTTAATGATGGAGACCTTGTTGAAGGCATAGTCGTACAAGTAGATCGTGACGAAGTACTTCTTGATATCGGATATAAAACTGAAGGAGTTATTCCTTCTCGTGAACTATCTATCCGCCACGATGTAGACCCTAATGAAATCGTCAAGGTTGGCGAAAAAATTGAGGCACTCGTTCTTCAGAAGGAAGA
>QYPT01000078.1 GCA_007280125.1 Streptomycetaceae bacterium
AAAATGTTGAGCAATGTACAAGAAGTAAAGGCACGTGGCGCCAAGGTAATTGTTATTGCTCAAGAAGGCGCAGAAGTTACCGGCGCAGAACACATTATTAGAATCCCTATTGCACCTGCAATATTCCAGCCAATTCTTGCAACTGTCCCTCTTCAAGTATTTGCTTACGAGATGGCAGTTACGCGCGGCAACGATGTCGATCAACCACGCAATCTTGCCAAATCTGTGACGGTGGAATAATTGATTCAAGCATCAATTCGCAGAGCACAAATGAATAAAGCTTTTCGTTGGTCTGGGCTTTTGTTTGTAGGTTTTTTAGCAGTAACACAACAAGTCATGACTAATGGAGTCCTAATAGATTTTGATTCGTGGGTAGCGCATTCGAAGAGACCGAAGATGGGCCACTTTATAGATTTTCTTTTGAAGAAAATCGATAACTTGGGATTGCGCGGTTTGACTGCGACGATTTTGATTATTGCCGCAGTTATAGTCTCCAGGAGATATAAGTCTTGGCGTCCACTCAATTTGGCATTCTTGTCTCTACTTGTCCTCAATGGTGTTGTTGGAGTCGCGAAATTGGCAATTGGACGAACGAAACCAAGGATGAATATAGATTTAATAAAGGCTGGCGGACTTTCTTATCCGAGTGGGCACGCGGCTAACGCTTTATTAACGTGGGGCATATTGGCCTACATCGCCTATCGGTATACCCGAAGGGCATCTCTCCATGCAACGGCCCTAGCTGTTTCGGTCGGTGCAATCACACTTTCAGTCTGTGCAGTCTCTCTTTTTCGTAACACCCATTGGTTTTCTGATCTTTTGGCAGGATTGTTTGTAGGTGGGGCGTTATTAGTCCTGATAATTGCCATTGATCGCTTTGTTCCTTCAGAAAGTCAGCGCTCCTGACTTAGTATTACTCCATGATCGAAGGCATCGGTATTGACGTTGTGGACATTGAGAGATTTGCTCAATCTCTAGAGCGCACACCTGCCTTGGCCGCGCGGATATTTACTTCTGCGGAATCCTTACTCCCTATCTCATCAAAGGCTGCTCGTTTCGCCGCAAAAGAAGCGTTGGCAAAAGCTCTAAACGCAGGGAAGGGTCTTGCGTGGCTAGAAGCCGAAGTTGTGAACTTAGAATCAGGTAAACCTGTATTTATATTTCGTGGGGAGATAGCAGATCTTGTCGATGGAGCAATAGTGCATCTCACCTTGTCGCATGATGCGGGGATAGCGTCGGCGATGGTTATCGTGGAGCGGGCATGAATACGAATCGCGCAGAAGCAGTTGTAAACCTTTCAGCTATCGCCGCAAATGTTCGCACCATTAAAGCCCGAGCTGGTGTTCCAGTTATGGCAGTTGTAAAAGCCGATGCCTACGGTCATGGCTTATTGCCGGTTGCACGTACGGCAGTAGATGCGGGCGCACAGTGGCTCGGCGTTGCTTTACTTGAAGAAGCGTTATCAATTCGAGCCAGCGGAATTACAACACCAACGATTGCTTGGCTTGTTCCGCCAGGTTCAGATTTCGCCAGTGCTATTTCGGCTGACATTGATCTGGGGGTTGGGTCACTCGCAGTTTTTGCGCAAATAAGTGAAGTAGGAAGAAAGCTGGGTAGAAAAGCCCGCATTCATATCGAAGTTGATACAGGTATGACGCGCGGTGGGTTTCTTTCTGAATGGGAAAGCTTTCTCGAAGTCCTAGAAAAGGATTCGGAGAGCGTTGAAGTAATAGGAATATTTTCTCATTTCGCTCGGGCTGATGAGCCAGGCCAACCACAAAATGTTGTGCAACTTAAGCGTTTCACTGAAATGGCGGATGACTTAAATCGGATTGGAATTCAGCCCGAGATCCATCATCTTTCTAATTCAGCAGCAACACTGGTTGACGCCTCCTCACATTTTGATTTAGTACGGGTTGGTATTGCAATGTATGGACTAACTCCCGATCTCGAAAATCTTGGAACTTCTCAATCACTTGGACTAATCCCGGCGATGACTCTCCGTGCAAAATTGAATGCTGTTAAGCCAGTATTAGAAGGAACGCCTGTCGGATATGGTGCGATTGCATTGACATCAATGGATACCACTGTCGGAGTTGTATCCATGGGCTATGCAGATGGAATTCCCCGAATTGCTCAAGGTGCAGGCGTTTATGTGAATGGCCGCCGTTGCCCAATTATTGGCCGTGTTTCCATGGATCAATTCGTTGTTGATTTGGGACCGGATACTTCGGCAGTGAGCGGAGATTGGGTCACGATTTTTGGACCTGGAACCGAGGGTGAGTACACGGCCGATGATTGGGGGCGAGCCAGTTTGAGTATTAACTACGAGATAGTCACACGAATTGGACCACGCGTGCCTAGAATCTACGAACCAACTACAACTATTGGAGTTTTGTGACCACGCCCTCAGCTCTCTTGGCTGTAGAGAATCTCCGCGTTGATTTCGGGGGCCTACGAGCCCTTAACGATGTTTTCTTGGAACTACGACACCAGGAAGTGGTTGGAGTAATTGGTCCCAATGGAGCGGGAAAGACGACACTCTTTAATGCCTTGTGCGGTCTAGTTGCTCCTTCCAAAGGTCAACTCACTCTTGATGGAAAAGCTCATGGTTGGCCAAGACCTCACGAACTAGTTGATTTCGGTATTGCTCGCACGTTACAAGGTGTCGGTTTATTCCCTGACTTAACTGTTGTTGAAAACGTAATGATCGGTGCTCAAAAGTTTGCACATACGGGCTTTATATCGGCGGCTTTTGGGCGCAGTAAAGACGAGAGCAAGTTGCGCGAACGCGCGATGCTAGCGCTGGAACGTGTCTACGCAACCGGTCTTGCAGAACGTCGTGCCGATACTTTGTCTTACCCTGATACAAAGCGCGTTGCTATCGCCCGTGCGCTTGTGAGCGAACCACGCATATTGATGTTGGATGAACCAGCAGGTGGTTTAGGCGCCGAAGATATTGCGTGGATGAATGGACTCATTCACAATCTGAAATTGCAATGTTCAATTTTGCTTGTTGAACACCACATGGACGTCGTTATGTCAGTCTGTGATCGTTTATATGTTCTTAACTTCGGAGAAGTTATCTCCAGTGGCGCGGCTGAAGCAGTACGTCGCGATCCTGCAGTGATTGCTGCCTACCTGGGAGCCAACGCAACATGACACTTATTGTAAGCGACCTCTGCGTTGATCACGGAGCCATCCGCGCCGTTGACCATGTATCCATGAAGATTGAGCAAGGCCAACTTGCTGCTGTTATTGGAGCTAATGGAGCGGGTAAAACAACTCTTCTTCGGGCGCTCTCTGGGCTGACTCCAACAACCAGCGGAACTGCGTCCTGGCAGGGTCATAACTTGCTTCACGCCAAGCCGGAGAAATTAGTTCGATTCGGAGTTTCTCATGTGTCAGAAGGTAAATCTGTAATTCCAGAGTTATCAGTTGAAGAGAATCTCAACCTCGGTGCTCTCTGGCGCCGAAATGCCTCCGAAGCCAAAGAGACTCGTCAGAGAATTTTTGAGACATTTCCGCGGTTAGAGGAACGATCTACTCAATTAGCCGACACGCTTTCAGGTGGGGAAAGACAGATGCTTGCCATTGGACGTGCGCTAATGGCAAAGCCACAACTCTTACTTCTGGATGAACCTTCCTTGGGTCTTGCGCCATTAGTTATCGCTCAAATCTTTCAGAGCATTCGTGATTTGACTACACGTATGGGATTAACCGTTGTACTTGTCGAACAGAATGCGATGAGTGCTCTTGAAATTGCAGATGTAGGAATCGTTCTTAATTTAGGACGTGTCGCCGCAACCAACTCCGCACAATCCCTCATAGCCGATCCGCAAGTACGTGCGGCCTACTTAGGTTATTAGGAGGCCATAGCGATGTTTACATTCATAGACACAGTTATTATCGGACTCACATCAGGTGCGGTCTATTCCTTGATGGCGATTTCACTAGTTCTAGTCTGGCGCAGTACGAGAGTAATCAATTTTGCTCAAGCAGGTCAGGCTCTACTTTCCACATATATCGGATACTCATTTATTGGACTTTTTGATTCATATTGGATTGCGCTATTTTTCGCAATTGTTCTGGGCGCTGGAGTTTCTGCACTCATTGAGATTCTCTTCATGCGTACACTTTTTAAGAGAAATACCGGGCCTATTGCTGGCGTCGCCCCAATCATCGCAACATTGGGACTTCTTGGATTGATACATGGGCTTATTGGGATATTTATGGGAGGGAAAGAGGCGATTATTCGCCCACCTGTTTCCAATGTTGGTTACACAATTTCTGGTCACACACTGGCTCTTTCGCCACTAAAGCTCGTGATCGTCTCGGCTGTACTTTTCTTGATGATCTCACTTTCATTTATTTTTACGAAAACAAATATTGGATTGGCCTTGCGCGCATCAGCATATTCACCTGAGATTGCACGATTAGCTGGCGTGAAAGTGGATGCAATAAGAACATTGGGTTGGGCACTTGCAGGAGCGGCAGGAGCAGCGGCAGGTATGTTGCAAACGCCAAACGGAACGGGAGCGCTTTCACCAGATTCTTTGGAGTTTAGTTTGCTGCTTGTCCTTGGCTTTATTGCAGCTGTAATCGGTGGCCTTGAAAGTCTCGTAGGTGCGGTAATCGGTGGGTTGCTTCTTGGACTAGTTCTGGCGTTTGTCATCATGTATGTAAGTGCGACTCTTCCATTTATGACTGCTTTTCTTCTCTTACTAGGAGTCTTACTTGTGCGCCCTCAGGGAATTATGGGCAGGAAAGTAGGTCGTCGTGCATAAATTACTTCATTCAAATTTTGGGCGATTTGTTTTCTTTATTTTCCTGGGATTCATCATTTTCTTAGCCGGAAATCGCGTGGACGAGTTGCGTGTGTATCAAGGCGCGACACTTGCAATGTTCGTTGTTGCAATCTCATCAATAATTTTACTGACCGGATATTCGGGCCAAGTATCTCTGGGCCACGGCGCTTTGCTTGCAATCGGTGGATATTCGGCTGTGCTAGCTAGAAATTATTGGACTTTGCCAATATGGGTTTGCTTTGCCATCGCGGTACTTGTTGCAGCGGCAGCGGGAGCAGTACTAGGGACGGCAGCTGCGCGTTTATCGGGTCCATATTTGGCAGGAACCACTTTGGCTCTAGCGGTTGGCCTGCCCTCGATTGCTAATCAATTTTCATTCTTAGGTGGGGAGCAGGGTCTCCTTTTTGATGTAGGGGCACCCCCTATTTCTTTGGGGGCAGATTTCTCTCCCTATAAATGGTATTTCTGGATTGCCGCCTCGGCGGCGCTCATCGCTCTGTGGTGGCTGCAAAATATTGTGCGATCGCGTTATGGACGTACATGGCGTGCGGTGCGTGGCAATGAGATTGCGGCGCAGCTAGCTGGAATTCATAGCGGTAAGGCGAAAACGCTGGCTTTCACCGTCAGCTCGGGAGTTGCTGGCCTTGCAGGGGCCCTTTTGGCGATGACAATCGGGACCGTTTCCCCCAGCGCATTCCCGCTGACCTTGTCATTTTCTTTGCTTACAGGCGCGGTTCTGTCTGGCGTAACCACCCTGCCAGGCGTCATGATTGGCGCAGTGACACTGGTTGCCACGCCTGAGATTTCGCATGCGATATCCAATCGCCTTGGAAATTCAGAAGCGGTGACCACGAACTTACCTGGTCTATTGGTGAGTGCGTTACTGATTCTGGTGGTCATGCTCGTACCGAACGGACCAGTAGAACAGATGCGCAGTATGCGCGTTCGAAAGAACGCGTCCATATCGCGTTAACCACTTGTTAGTGATTAGGTCAACCACCCCTCGATGGAAGGAAATACATGATCGGAACATATCGCCGGAAGTTACTCGTAGCTTCTGCGGTGCTTGCAACTGGAAGCCTTGCTTTAACAGCGATTCCAGCCCAAGCCTTCTCAGTGCGCAATGAGATTGGAGTTACCTCCACCTCAATTAAATTAGGTATCACTCTGCCAATGACAGGTGCCGCATCTCCTGGTTACAACAAGATCCCAGGAGCCATGAAGGCCTATTTTGATTATGTCAATGCAAGCGGTGGGGTCAATGGTCGAAAGATCTCCTTGGTCGTAAAAGACGACGCTTACACTCCTACTGCTTCAGTGCAGGCTACTAATGAATTAATTCTGAAGGATAAAGTCTTCGCAGTGGTTGGCGCGCTAGGAACAGCTAACAACAAAGCTGTTGCTGCCCTCGTTAACCCAGGCCGTCGTGGAATTCCTGATCTTTTTGTAAACACAGGATTCAGTGGCTTCGCTGTGAAGAAATCTTATCCAACTACATTCTCGCTCTTTCCTTCTTATGTAATGGAAGCGAAGATTTTGTCGATGTACATCAAGGATAAGTTCCCAGGAAAGAAATTGGCACTCCTGTATCAGGCTGATGACTTCGGTCGCGATGCACTTGCTGGTTTCAAAACTGGCGGATTAACTTTTGATACATACATTCCTTATGCACCACTTTCGCAAGCAACTCCTACAGTTCCTCCAACATGGATTTCCAAGTTGCAAGCTGCTGGTTCCGAAGTGGTTGTTCTGTTTGGTGTATCTAGCGCAACAGCGGCAGCCCTTGGCGCCGCCTATGCGAAGTCATACAGGCCTCAATGGATTCTTGGATCTGTCGGCGGAGATGCAACAGCAATTAAACTTGCTGGTGTGCCTGCCCCACTCTTTACTGGAGTGCAAACAGCGTCCTTCCTTCCAGCACCTGCAGACGCCACAGATGAATATGTGAAGCTATTCCAGACCATTAATACTAAGTACAACCCTGGCGTAACTTTCGATAACAACATCTTGGCAGGAATGAACACCGCATTCGTTACAGTTCAAGCAATCGCTGCCGCAGGTAAGAATCTCACCCGCAAAGCTTTGATTGCCGCAATTGAAACTAAGGGTTCAACATTTGCAAGTGCAGGTCTCACTCCAATGGCGCCAACTGCAACCAGTCACGCTGGTTACAACGGGTACTGGTTTGGAACTTATGATGGCACAGCAACGCTGAAGCCAAATGATGGTGTTTACACCGTTTACACAACCGACTCTGGAGCAGGCGCCGTGGTCAAGTCCACTTACAAGCGCCCAGCAATGCCAGCTAACGGATTGCCAACAAACTAATGAGGACACTAACTATGAAGAAGGCACGCGTACTTTCAATGCTTACTGCGACCGCATTGGTTTCAATGATGGTTGTTGCAATTCCTACAGCAGCACATGCTGCGGCTCCAGCTTGCGATGGCAAGTTGCCTGTCACTTCATGCGCCGGAAAAACTTCTGATGGCGCACCATACGCAATGATGGTTCCAGGAAACTTCAATGGCACCGTGTATCTCTATTCACATGGATACCGTCCAAACGTCAATGTTGTTGCAGGAATTCCTGGCTACGGTGGATATGTTGTTACCAACACTCCACAACCTGGACCAAACGCAACAATTATTGGCTATCTCCTTAGTCAAGGCTTCGCAGTTGTTGGTTCGGGTTTTGCTCGTCAGGGCTGGAATGCTGATTCAGGCGTTGCAACTGATGTCGAACTAATCGGCGAATTCAAGAAACAATTCCCAACGACAAAGCATGTTGTTGCATGGGGAGAATCTCTTGGTGGATTCATCACACAGGCACTTGCTGAAACTCACCCAGATCTCGTTGACGCTGTCGCACCAATGTGTATGGCTGCAGGAACAGTAGAGGCCGAACTCACAATGGCTGGAGATTTCCTTTGGGGCGTAAAGACCCTCTTTGATCCATCAATTCAAGGAACCAACTATGCAGCTGGTGCTGCTGGTTATGTTCAAGAAATGACTGATCTTGGTAAGTTCTTTACAGTCCTTGGCAAACTTCAAGCCGGTGTAAGCACTGGCGTTTGGCCAGATACATCGAGTGCAACAGGCTTAGCGTTGCAGAAGGCTGGAATTCCAGTTCGCAGCGCCCTCTTGATGCTTGGTTTGATGTCAGGTATTGGCACACAAAGTGCTCACTTTGATTCAATCTCAGGTCCAGCTGGCGCGTTGAAGTTGGCATTCCCATTAGCAGTAAGTCCAGCACTTGCTGTTCTTGAAAATGGAGCCAACGCTGGTGCACTCGCAATCTTGGCAACTCAAGATGTCGAGCAACAATCTGGCGGAGTTATCTTTGATAACACCAAGACTGATTATGCCGCGCGTATCGCAACTGAAGGAGTTATTTTCAATGTCGCACTTAGTGGCGACGAAGGAATCGCGGGAATGCTTCAAGCGCTGAGCCCACTCAATCCAGGTGCTCCACGAGTAACTGGAAACCCAGAGGCAATTGCAAAGATGCGCGCATTGCTATCCCACACAGGAAAAATCAATGTCCCAACAATCACAATGACGGGCGTTGCAGATCCAATTACACCAGCAGGTGGACCACAGTGGTTGGCAGATAAATATGCTGCTCAATATGCTGCAGAGAAAGCAGCAGCATCTGCTGCTTTCAAAACAACTGGTGCATATGTCCCTCCAGTCAAGAAGTTGTTATCAATCTGGGTTACAACCCCAGCTGCGTACACAACCTTCACTGCTGCGGGCCTACCAGTTACCTCAACACCACCAGCACCAGGAACCAATCACTGCGTCTTCACAACTGCTCAATATCAGGTAGTTGCGAAACAACTCGCTTCGGTTGCTTCAACTGGACTGATGATTACAGGTGGACCACTTAGGACTCTTATCCGCAAGGGCAAGAACTTGAGTATCGATCCTATGTACCGTGCTCCATTGTTGAAGTTCTACAACGAGCAGTAAATCTCAATGAAATACGGGGGCTTCGAGAAATCGAGGCCCCCGTATTTTTATGCCTTTAGAGTGACTATCAACTAACCTTGATGACATGACGCGCATTGCTACGCCAGAGGCGATGTTTGCTTTAGGTGAGCAGATTGGCGGTCAATTGCGACCAGGCGACCTACTTCTACTCAATGGTCCATTAGGTGCGGGCAAAACACTTCTGACTCAAGGAATTGCATCAGCGTTAGGAATTGAAGGGGTAACTTCACCGACTTTTGTAATATCAAGAATTCATAAGGGTGCCGTTAATCTTATTCATGTAGATGCATATCGCTTAGTTGCCTCTGCTAACCCCAATCTTTCGCTAGATGATTTAGATCTTGATTCAGAACGCGAAGAGGCGATTACCGTTATTGAGTGGGGCGGAGCAGAGAGTGCCCGACTATCAGATGAGAGATTAGAAATAAACATTGACCGGACCAACGAAGAGCGCGAAGTAACCTTCATTGCATACGGTCCTCGCTGGAACGGATTTACTTTGTGAGTATTTCGCTGGCAATTGATACATCTACTTCACGTACCTCTGTCGCCATTGTTGAAGAGGGTGCAATCTTGTGGCATGGGTTCCGCGATGGTGGGACAGCTCATGGGCATGCACTTCCTGCACTTGTAGCTGAGGCGCTCTCTGCTCAAGGAAGCATCGATAAAGTTGTAGTTGGGATGGGACCCGGGCCTTACACCGGTTTACGAGTTGGAATCTCATTTGCAAGGTCTTTTGCTCTGGCACGTGGAATCGAAGTCATTGGCCTGTGCTCATTGGATGCGATTGCTACACAAGTGAGAGAAAGAAATGATTTCATTATCGCCACGGATGCTCGGCGCAAAGAGGTTTACTGGGCGCAATACTCCAACGGCGCACGAATGACTGAGCCTTCAGTGGATTTCCCTGCAGATGTTGCTCTTAAAGGATTACCAATGTTTGGAGAAGGTGCGCTTAAGTACCTACTCACTGGCGATGATGAGGTTCAATTTCCTGATGTCGTGGCATTAGTTGAGATCGCTAAGAATCCAGAGTTGCATATTCAGTTACCTATTTATCTGCGACGTCCCGATGCTGTGCCAACAAGTGAGCGCACACCATGAGCATCACTTACAGATCCATGATGGCGCTGGATATCCCTGTTATTGCAAGCATGGAGCGCGCTATTTATCCTCAGGATGCTTGGTCCACAAATCAATTCAAAGAAGAGTTGGCTGGAGTACCTAAAACTCGCTTTTATACCGTTGCGATAAATGAGGAAAATCAGATTGTTGGGTACGCAGGAGTTTTTTCTCCCGATCGCGAAATTGACGCGGACATTAACACTTTGACCGTTGACCCAGCATTTCGCCGTCAGGGAATAGCTCGAGAGATGCTTCATCAAATGATTGATTGGGCCATTGAGAGAAAATCTCCATCCATTTTTCTTGAGATGCGCGAAGACAATATCGAAGCTAATCCGCTGTATGTATCCGAGGGCTTCACACCAATATCTCGAAGAGATGACTACTACGGCAGTGGTGTTCATGCAGTTGTCATGAAGAAGGAACTTTTATGACACACCAACCTCTGGTACTTGGTATCGAAACTTCCTGTGATGAAACTGCAATTGGGATAGTCAGTGGTCGAACATTGCTAGCAAATGTGATTGCCTCTAGCGTCCAAGAGCATGCCCGCTTTGGTGGCGTAGTTCCCGAGATTGCCAGTCGTGCACACTTAGAGGCAATGCTGCCAAGCATTGAGATGGCTCTTATTGATGCAAAGATTTCACTAAAAGATATTGACGCAGTTGCCGTAACTGCTGGACCTGGATTGGTAGGGGCACTTCTAGTCGGCGTTGCTTCTGCTAGCGGATTAGCACTTGGACTTGGCAAACCTTTATACGGAGTCAATCATTTGGCTGCACACGTTTCGGTAGATCTATTGACGCATGATCTACCACTAGAGCCAACAATTGCACTCTTAGTCAGCGGTGGTCATTCATCGCTACTTCAGGTTGATGACATAACATCATCAGTCATCAAACTTGGTGAAAGTATGGATGATGCAGCGGGAGAAGCTTTCGACAAGATTGCCCGCGTGATGGGACTTGGCTTTCCTGGGGGTCCAGCAATTGATCGTGAAGCACTTTCTGGAAACCCGAAAGCAATTGATTTTCCTCGAGGTCTTACTCATTCGCGCGATTGGGAAATGCGCCCATTTGATTTTTCTTTTTCGGGGTTAAAGACCGCTGTTGCGCGATATTTAGAGGGCACCCCTGATTACGCAAAAGCCGATGTTGCTGCCTCTTTTCAAGAGTCCGTAGTAGATGTTCTGATGCTCAAAGCAATTGCTGCCTGCAAAAAGACAGGAATTGATTCACTGGTGATAGCTGGGGGAGTCGCTGCCAATTCCCGATTGCGAGCAATAGCCGCACAGCGATGTGAGGCCAACTCGATCCGTCTACGAATCCCTGCACCTGGCCTTTGTACCGATAACGGCGCCATGGTTGCCGCATTAGGCTCTCTGATGCTCTCGGCTGGGCGCCCTGCCAGCTCCATTGACCTTGAGGCGACCTCGAGCCTGAGCGTGAGTACGGTCGCCATTTAGCTACCTTTTGGATTTGCCGTGGCTATTACCCCAGCATAGGCTTGGCGTTAGCACTCAGGACCCGAGTCTGCTAATTACAGAGTCGAAGAGTCGAAACTCGATTAACAACATATGAAGGAGTCACCACATGGCCGTCGCCATTAAGCCACTAGAAGATCGCATCGTTGTAAAGGCCAATGCGGCTGAGACAACAACCGCATCAGGACTTGTTATCCCTGATACTGCCAAAGAGAAGCCACAAGAAGGCACCGTTGTTGCAGTGGGCCCAGGTCGCTTTGATGACGGCGCTCGCGTTCCAATGGATATCGCTGTTGGCGATGTTGTCTTGTACAGCAAGTACGGCGGAACTGAAGTTAAGTACAACAATGAGGAGTACTTGGTTCTTTCAGCTCGCGACATTCTTGCTGTGATTGAGAAGAAGTAAATGGGAAAAATTCTTGAATTCGATGAGCACGCACGTCGTGCCATGGAACGCGGAGTCAACATTCTTGCTGACACCGTCAAGGTAACACTTGGGCCTAAGGGTCGTAACGTTGTTATCTCTAAAAGTTATGGCGCACCAACAATCACCAACGATGGCGTGACCATCGCTCGCGAAATTGAACTCTCTGATCCAGTGGAGAACATGGGCGCGCAATTGGTGAAGGAAGTTGCAACCAAGACAAACGATGTAGCAGGCGATGGAACAACCACCGCAACAGTTTTGGCCCAAGCAATGGTTAAGGAAGGTCTTCGTAACCTTGCCGCCGGAGCGCAGCCGATGGATATCAAAATCGGAATTGAAGCAGCAGTTGTTGCTATCACCGAGCGCCTTCGCGAGAACGCAACTGTCGTCAAAGATAAGTCGCAGATCGCAGATGTTGCAACTATCTCTGCTCAAGATCGTGCCATCGGAGATTTGATCGCCGAAGCAATGGACAAGGTCGGCAAAGATGGCGTAATCACTGTTGAAGAATCATCCACAACTGGACTTGAACTTGAGTTCACTGAGGGAATGCAATTCGATAAGGGTTATATCTCTCCATATTTCGTTACAGATCAAGAGCGTATGGAGACTGTCCTTGAGGACGCTTACGTACTTCTTTCTGCTAACAAGATTTCAGCACTGAGCGAACTTCTTCCAATCTTGGAAAAGATTGCTCAGGCTAGCAAGCCTCTTTTGATCATCTCTGAAGATGTTGATGGAGAAGCACTTTCTACATTGGTAGTTAACAAGATGCGCGGAGTTTTCACTTCAGCTGCCGTTAAGGCTCCTGGTTTTGGTGATCGCCGCAAGGCGATGTTGGAAGATATTGCAATCTTGACTGGTGCTCAAGTTATTGCCGCAGAAGTAGGCATGAAACTTGATCAAGTTGGCCTAGAAGTTCTTGGTCGCGCCCGTCGCATTGTGATCACTAAAGACAACACCACCATCGTTGATGGTGGGGGCGAGAAGGCAGCTGTAGCTGCCCGTGTCTCAGAGATCCGTCGCGAACTTGAAAACACAGATTCCGAATGGGATCGCAGCAAGCTACAAGAGCGCGTTGCGAAACTTGCTGGTGGAGTCTGCGTAATCAAGGTTGGCGCACACACCGAAGTTGAATTGAAAGAAAAGAAGCACCGTCTCGAAGATGCAATCTCAGCAACACGTGCCGCAGTTGAAGAAGGCATCGTTGTTGGTGGAGGAGCAGCTTTGGTTCACGCAGCAGATGCACTTGATGGCGATCTTGGTTTCGAAGGCGATAAAGCCGTCGGAGTTCGTCTCGTTCGCAAAGCATGCGATGAACCACTTCGTTGGATTGCAGAAAATGCTGGTCTTGAAGGTTATGTTGTTGTATCAAAGGTTCGCGCGATGAAGGCTCATGAAGGTTTCAACGCTGCAACTGATGTATATGGCGACCTGACTAAAGATGGCGTTATCGATCCAGTGAAGGTGACACGCTCTGCACTGGCTAATGCTGCATCTATTGCTGCAATGTTCATTACAACTGAAGCAGTTGTGTATGAGAAGCCAGAAACTGACAGCGCTGATGCAGGTGGCTCTGGCCATTCGCACGGCCCTGGCGGACATAGCCACTAAGGGGTAAATTTCCTTAGGTGGAACAGCTCACCCTTTCAGTAGATTGCGGCGGCCTGGGAATCAAAGCTTCGGTGCTCGATAGCGCCGGAACAATGAGAACCCCGGCCGTTCGCATTTCTACTCCGTACCCGCTATCTCCGCAGAGACTTGTCGAAACAATTGCGGATTTGGCAAAGACATTGCCACAAGCAACTCGTGCAACGGTCGGTGTTCCCGGAATGATTCGCCACGGCGTAGTTGTTGCAACCCCTCATTACATCAACGTTGCGGGTCCGCTCACTCGTATGGATCCCGAGTTGAAAAAAGCATGGGATGGTTTTGATATGCGCCAAGCTCTTACCGTTGCGCTATCAATGCCAACACTTGTCCTCAATGATGCCGAAGTGCACGGTGCAGGTGTTGTAGCAGGCTCGGGTTTTGAAATTGTTTTAACGCTGGGTACCGGCCTTGGAAGTGCAATCTTCGATGGTGGAGTTCTTGCACCACACATTGAGTTCTCGCATGCACCAGTGCGACGAGCAACAACGTATGACTCGTGGATTGGCGAGAACGAACGTCGCCGACTTGGAGATAGTTTTTGGTCGCGTAGAATTCGCACGATGGTAGAAGAGTTACGACCAGTATTTTTATGGGATCGTTTATATCTGGGCGGAGGTAATGCTCGCCGTATTAAAGATGTTGTTATTCATCGCTTGGGAAATGATGTTGTGATAGTGCCCAATGAAGCAGGAATTATTGGAGGCGTGAGGGCTTGGAGTTTGATTCCACCTGCCCAGTAAAGGCTAAGAAGCGTGCGAAATATCTCCGCCGATATTCTTATTGAGAATAATGAGGCGCTCATCTTCACTGAGGCCGCCCCAGATTCCGTATGGCTCTTCAACGCTGAGCGCATGGGTCCGGCATTGCTGCAATACGGGGCATCAGGCACAGATTGCCTTTGCCGCATTCTCGCGATTGCGTCGGCGGGGACCACGTTCTCCATCCGGATGGAAGAACATCTCAGAGGGAAGGTCCTGGCAGGCGCCTGAGTACTGCCATTGCCACAAATCAGCAATCGGCTTGGGTAAACGCGATATCTCTGCCATTTGACTACCTTCCGTCGTGAGGGTTACCACTGTACAACCGTTGCGTAGATTGTTCAACTACCTTTAACACCTCCAATTTTGATCTAGAAATCCCCCCTGTTTTAAGTGGTGGTAATGGCAATAAGGCGGGAGGATATATACGTGGAATTAGTTGAGGGCAGCCAGGAGTTCCTAAGCGTTGCAAGCGTTGCTCGAACGATGGCAATTGCCCCAGCAACTCTTCGGACCTGGGATCGTCGCTACGGCCTAGGGCCATCAGAGCATGAAGTGGGACGGCACCGCCGCTATTCAGAGGCAGATGTCACCAAACTTCTATATATGCGCCGACTCATTATTTCTGGCGTTGTGCCTGCTGAAGCTGCAGAGATGGCAAAGAATTACACAGGTGCTCGGATTGAGTTAGGGAATGTTGCGCCGCTACAACAGCGCGATGAATTGGTTACATCCCTTTTCCGCGCCGCATATGGCCTGGATGAGCGTTTCTTAGAAGATGCGTTGTCTCAATCATTTGCCGATGATGGAGTCGTGAAAACTTGGCATGAGGTTGTAGTCCCATTGATGGTCAAAATCGGAGAAGAGTGGGAGCGGACAGACTCTGGTGTAGAAGTTGAGCATTTACTCTCAGAGACTGTCCAACGGTGCCTTCATCGTATTGAATTGAAATCGGCAGTAAATACCCGGCCAGTGGTACTTGCTGCAGTCTCTGAAGAACAACATAGTTTGGTGCTCTTAGCAGTGAAGGCGGCCCTCGCTGAAAAAGGAATTGCTTCCTATTACTTAGGTGCTCGCACGCCAGGTGAGGCTATAAATTCCATTGTCAGCAGGGTCGGTCCTCCAGCAATTTTCCTCTGGGCCTTGTTGCCAGAAAACGCTGACCCGCATATCTTTAAAAATCTGCCTAAAGTACGCCCGGCGCCACGAATCCTTCTGGGTGGCTCAGGATGGGACCGAGATGCCTGTGTGGGAGCCCAGTTTGTCGATGATCTAGCCACTACATGCGAGGAAATTTCAAGGGCGGTTGGACTCTAACTGCACCGATAGACTGCACGTCTTATGAGCGAGAACGAAAAAGTGATGATGTTGGGCCTGACATATGACGATGTCTTGCTTCTGCCAGATGCCTCCGAAGTAGTCCCAAGTGAAGTAGATACAGCCACGCGATTAACCCGCAACATAACCTTGCGAATTCCACTGGTTTCATCTGCGATGGATACGGTCACTGAATCTGAAATGGCCATTGCTATGGCTAAAGTAGGCGGCATCGGAATTATCCACCGCAATTTGCCGGTGGATGCTCAAGTTACTCACGTGAAATTAGTAAAAAATGTCGGACTTGCAGGCGCCGCTGTTGGCGTGGGAGAAGATGGATTTGCCCGTGCTCAGGCGCTCATCGAAGTTGGTGTCGATGTAGTTGTTGTTGATACTGCACATGGTCATCACCGAGCTGTTCTTGATGCGATTGCACGAATTAAAAAGTTTTCTCCATCGACTCAAATTATTGGTGGCAATGTGGCAACACGTGCTGGCGCGCAGGCTCTGATTAATGCTGGTGCTGATGCAGTCAAAGTTGGGGTCGGACCTGGCTCAATTTGCACGACTCGTATTGTTGCCGGTGTTGGTGTTCCGCAAATCACCGCGATCATGGAAGCAAGTAAAGCGTGTGCAAAAGCTGGTATCCCATTAATCGCAGATGGTGGATTGCAATATTCAGGTGACATCGTAAAAGCCTTAGTTGCTGGAGCAGATTCAGTAATGCTTGGTTCACTGTTAGCCGGATGTACTGAATCCCCAGGAGAACTCGTAACAATTGATGGACGCCAATACAAGGCTTATCGCGGAATGGGTTCACTCGGTGCAATGCAATCTCGTGGAGAGCAGAAGTCGTACTCCAAGGATCGCTACATGCAAGATGATGTTCTCTCTGAAGACAAACTTGTTCCTGAAGGTATTGAAGGCAAAGTTGCTTATCGTGGCAGTGTTGCCGAAGTTGTTCATCAGTTAGTAGGTGGACTCAGATCTGGAATGGGATATGCAGGCGCACCTGACATCACATATTTGCGTCGTGAGGGTCGCCTGATTCAGATTACATCTGCAGGTTTACAAGAGAGCCATCCTCACGATGTGATGGATGTTGCCGATGCACCTAACTATCGCGGGAAGGGTCGCTCATGAATGACATCGAATTAGCACCAGGAAAGCGCGCTCGTATGGCCTATTCCTTTGATGACATTGCAATTGTCCCAAGTCGCCGAACACGTAACCCTGAAGATGTCTCAACTTCATGGCAGATTGATGCGTACAAATTTGCACTTCCCATGATGGCTGCTCCTATGGATTCTGTTGTTTCTCCAGAGACAGCAATTGCTATTGGAAAATTAGGCGGATTAGCGGTTCTTAACCTAGAAGGTCTATGGACTAGGTATGAAGATCCACGCATTCAACTTGGTGAGATTGCATCTATGCCTGATGTGCACGCCACCAAACGCATGCAAGAACTTTATTCTGCCCCTATCCAGCCAACGCTGATAAAAGAACGCCTTAAGCAAATTCGCGATGCTGGCGTAACGGTGGCTGGTTCACTCTCGCCACAACGTACATTTGAGTTTCACAAGAGCGTTGTTGAAGCAGGCGTCGATATTTTCGTAATCCGCGGTACAACTGTAAGCGCCGAACATGTTGATTCTAATAACGAAGCACTTAATCTAAAGAAATTTATTTACGAACTCGACGTCCCTGTCATTGTTGGCGGATGTGCAACGGCAACGGGCGCACTTCACCTTATGCGCGCGGGAGCCGCAGGAGTCCTTGTTGGATTCGGTGGCGGTTCGGCACACACAACCCGCAAAGTATTAGGTATTGAAGTTCCGATGGCTTCTGCTGTTGCAGAAGTTGCATCTGCACGACGCGATTACCTCGACGAATCAGGCGGACGTTACGTACACGTTATTGCTGATGGCTCTGTAGGGCGAAGTGGCGATATCGCAAAGGCAATTGCATGCGGAGCCGATGCTGTGATGATGGGTTCTCCACTTGCAAAAGCAGTTGAAGCTCCTGGCCTTGGATGGCACTGGGGTAGCGAAGCCGCACACCAAGAATTGCCTCGCGGTGAAAGAGTTGCCGTAGGTACATCTGGCACTCTGGAGGAGATTCTCCTTGGACCATCTCACGCTGCGGATGGATCGATGAACCTTTTCGGTGCTTTCCGTCGCGCCATGGCAACATGCGGATATTCAGATGTTAAAGAATTTCAGCGCGTTGAGGTCCTTATCCATCGTGCATAATCCGGCGCGCCACGGCGTATTAGTTGTCGATTTCGGGGCGCAGTACGCTCAGTTAATTGCACGGCGCGTTCGCGAAGTTAATGTGTTTAGCGAGATCGTGCCTTCATCAATTACTGCCGCGGAAGTCACGAGCAAGAATCCAGAAGCAATCATTCTTTCGGGGGGACCTTCGAGCGTATACGAAGTAGGTGCGCCTACATTTGATAGCGCAATTTTTGATTTAGGAATCCCTGTATTTGGAATTTGTTATGGATTTCAAGTGATGGCTGCTGCACTTGGCGGAGTCGTTAGCCAAACAGGTAAGTCAGAATTTGGTCGAACTCCGTTGAAGTCAGAGAATTCATCGAAAGTTTTTCACTCTTTGCCTACAGAACAACTGGTCTGGATGAGTCATGGAGATGCTGTAACACAAGCCCCCCAAGGTTTTACTGTGTGTGCTGCCACCAAAGACACTGCTATTTCGGCCTTTGAAAATGAATCAGGTCAATTGGCTGGAGTGCAATTTCACCCAGAGGTACTTCATTCAGAAAATGGGCAAGAAGTTCTGCGACATTGGATAGTCGACATTGCGGGTTGCCAACCAACGTGGACAACGAGCAATATCGCTGAAACCGAAATTGCAAAGGTTAAGCAACTGGTTGGAAATAAGCGGGTTATATGTGGCCTATCTGGCGGCGTAGATTCCGCAGTTGCTGCAGCAATTGTCCAAAAAGCAATTGGCTCGCAACTCACTTGCGTTTTCGTTAATCATGGATTACTTCGCGAAGGCGAAGCCGAGCAAGTCGAAACTGATTTTGTTGCCGCAACGGGAGTTCAACTGATGGTCGTAGATGCGCGTGAGCAATTCTTACAGGCGCTTTCAGGTGTCAGCGATCCCGAGACAAAGCGCAAAATCATTGGCCGTGAATTCATTCGAAGTTTTGAAGCTGCAGCTCGGGAAATTGCAGCCGGAGGCGACGTCGAATTCTTAGTTCAGGGCACGCTCTATCCGGATGTTGTTGAGTCGGGCGGTGGAACGGGTACCGCAAATATCAAATCTCACCATAACGTTGGTGGGCTTCCAGATGATTTGAAATTCACTTTGATTGAACCACTTCGCACTCTCTTTAAAGATGAGGTTCGCCAAGTGGGACTCGAACTTCAGCTCCCAGAAGAAATTGTTATGCGCCAACCTTTCCCAGGCCCGGGTTTAGCAATCCGCATTATTGGTGAAATTACTCCAGATCGCTTATCTATCCTGCGCCATGCTGATCGCATTGCTCGAGAAGAATTGCACACAGCAGGACAAGATCGCCTGATTTGGCAATGCCCAGTTGTTCTGCTGGCTGATGTGCGAAGTGTGGGAGTACAAGGTGATGGTCGTACTTATGGACATCCCATCGTGTTACGCCCTGTCTCCAGTGAAGATGCGATGACTGCGGATTGGTCGCGCCTTCCTTATGACTTACTGGAAAAGATCTCCACGCGTATTACCAACGAAGTACGAGATGTAAATCGAGTTGTTCTGGATATAACCAGCAAACCCCCAGGGACAATTGAGTGGGAGTAATTAGTACAATTTCGCTGATCACACATGTAAAAAGGGAGAGAGAGCAATGAAACGAATTCTTGGTGTTGTAGTTACAGGGTTGGTGATTTCGAGTTTGCCTCAGTCGGCAGTCGCATCAGTGCACGCAGTTGCCAAAGTAACATGCAAAGTGACGAAGTCAATTGCTCACACTCCTAAAGAGGTTGCTACGCCCAAGAAAGTATTGCCTGGCAAAATCGGATCCCTCACACTTGTTACCAACTGCGGCAATATTGTAATTAAAACCGATGGGGTAAAAGCTCCAGTTACTTTGACGGCCTTGACCACGTTAGCCAAAGGTGGTTTCTATGATCACTCTTTGTGCCACCGTGTAACAACAACGCAAATGTGGGTATTGCAATGTGGTGACCCAACAGCCAAAGGAAATGGTGGCCCTGCCTTTTCTTTTCAAGATGAGAATCTTCCAATGACTCAAGTGAATAATTACCCAAGCGGTACAGTTGCAATGGCTAATTCGGGAAGTCCTGGAACAAACGGAAGTCAATTCTTCCTCGTTTATGGAGATACAACTTTGCCAGCCAATTACACAGTTTGGGGCACCATTACATCTGGCTTGAACATACTCAAGGCGATTGGCGCTGCCGGCATTAAGGGTGGCGGAACCGATGGAACTCCAGTGAAGACAATTGCAATTGAAAAAGTAATCGTTAAATAATTTAGTTCGTATTTACGATTTTAAACGCTTCTGCAATTCTTCCCTCGGCAAATCCTGCAACTGCAGCATTTCGTTCGCCCCAAGAGCGGACCAAGTTTTCTAACTCGGGGTTATGGGCAGTTTGTGAGACATGGCAATGTAGTGCTGCCATCTTGAGGTGAAAAGTATCCGTGATATCAACGAAGTGATCGGGTTGATGATGCGCGGTAACCCAAACTTCTTTCACTCTCCACGGTTGAATCCCTTCCGCCATGAATTCTGGGAATGCAAAAGGATTTCGTGCGTCGGGATAAACGGCTTGAATTGAACTTTCTCCAGCAGCTAGATGATCTGGGTGGCTTGCACCGATGCGATCCCAGTTTCTTTCGGGACTTTGGCAGACGATGCGATCGGGTTGTGCGATACGAATCATTCGCACCAAATCTTTGCGCAGTCCTAGCGTTGGCTCGAGTGACCCATCGCGGTAATTAAGGAAAGTAATATCGGTAACACCAATGGCGGCGCCGGCTTCGCGCTGTTCTCTCTGACGAACAGCTGGCATTTCCTCTACAGGAATGCCTGATTCCTCTCCGCCCTGATCTCCATTTGTACAAAAGCAATAAGAAACTTCTATGCCTTGAGCAACCCATTGAGCGATAGTCCCAGATGCTCCAAAATCAGAATCATCAGGGTGGGCACTTATAACAAGTACTCGTTTAATCTCACTATCGGCAATTGGCTGCATAATCGTCCCTTAGTCGTGAAATGTTATGTTGTCGGCGAAGCCTAATAGAATGCGCCACATGATGAGTCCTGATCCGTTGATTGACGGGCTCAACCCCCAGCAAAAGGCCGCCGTGGAGCATGCCGGCGGACCACTTTTGGTCGTAGCAGGGGCGGGATCTGGCAAGACTCGCGTCTTAACTCGCCGTATCGCATATCTCATGGCACGTCGCGGGGCGGCGCCATATGAAATTCTGGCAATCACTTTTACCAATAAGGCCGCCGGTGAAATGAAAGAACGCGTTGCCGAACTTGTAGGTCCTATTGCTCGTTCGATGTGGGTCTCAACTTTTCACTCTGCCTGTGTTCGGATGCTTCGCCAAGAGGCAACACGTCTTGGCTATACCAACTCCTTTAGCATTTACGACCAGGCAGATAGCTTGCGTTTAATTACGATTGTTTCTAAAGAACTCAATCTAGATGCCAAGCGGTATCCGGCTCGGCAATTTCAATCAATGATTTCAAATGCAAAGAATGAGTTGCTCGGGCCATCGGATTATCTCAATTCAACACAAAATCAATTCGAACAAGTTGTCGCAGAAGTTTATGCGGTCTATCAAAAGAGACTTCAGATGGCTAATGCAATGGATTTCGATGATCTGATTCTCAAAACGGTAGAAGTGCTGCAAAGATTTCCCGAAACAAAAGCTCGCTTTCGATCGCGCTTTCGCCATGTATTAGTTGATGAGTATCAAGACACCAACCATGCTCAGTATCAACTCATTCGTGAACTTGTTGGAACCGATGCCGATGGATTACCACCTGCCGAACTCTGCGTTGTTGGTGATGCTGATCAATCAATTTATGGTTTTCGAGGTGCGACGATTCGCAACATTTTGCAATTTGAAATGGATTACCCGAATGCAACAACCGTCTTGCTCGAGCAGAATTACCGTTCAACTCAAAATATCCTCAATGCGGCTAATGCAGTTATTACTCAGAACGAGAGCCGAAAAGAGAAAAACCTATGGTCACAAGCTGGCGCTGGTGCCCCGCTAGTTGGCTACGTTGCCGAGAGTGAACACGATGAAGCCAACTTCATCAAAGATGAGATCAGAACCTTACAAAACGCTGGTACGTCCCAACCTGGTGATACGGCAATCTTCTATCGAACCAATGCCCAGTCTCGTGTCTTTGAAGAAGTATTTATGCGTGCGACACTGCCATATAAAGTTGTTGGAGGAGTGCGTTTCTACGAGCGTAAAGAAGTAAAGGATTTGCTGGCTTATTTGCGGGTCCTTGCTAATCCCAGTGACGAGGTATCCCTTCGCAGAATCATTAATGTTCCTAAACGCGGAATAGGTGATCGAGCCCTTGATTATGTAGATGCATTCGCTCAATCTGAGTTCACTTCATTCTGGCAAGGTTTGCATCGCTGTAGCGAGATTGCAGATATGCCGGCGCGTGCGGCTGCATCAGTTCATGAATTTCTATCGATGATTGGCGCGCTTCGGGTTCTTGTTGAAGCCAAGGTGCGACCTTCAGTAATCATTGAAGCAGTTCTAGAGCAATCTGGTTTATTGGCCGAACTTTCATCAAGCACCGACCCCCAAGATGAAGTTCGCGTGGAGAACTTACAAGAATTAGTGGCCGTCTCGATGGAATACGAAGAGCGACCATTTGAAGCCCTCGGCGAAGATGAAGAGATTTCTTTGGCAGGATTCTTAGAGCAAGTTTCTCTCGTTGCTGATGCTGATGAAATTCCTGAAGGTGAAGACCATGGTGGTGTCGTCACCTTAATGACACTTCACACTGCCAAGGGCTTGGAATTTCCCACTGTATTTCTTACAGGTTTAGAAGATGGAATCTTTCCGCACTCGCGAACTTTGGGCGAGAAGAATGAAATTGAAGAAGAGCGCAGACTTGCCTATGTTGGACTAACTCGCGCCGAACAACGTTTATATCTCACGCGTGCGGAGTATCGATCTTCGTGGGGTGCTCCGAATTACAATCCTCCTTCACGTTTTCTAGATGAGATCCCTGAAGATGTTATTCAGTGGCGAAACAAAAGCGTTACGTCATCGCCGATTTCTAAGCGTCGAGATTTCACAGCCCCTCCGCCTCGGGCGACTGGCAAGAAGAGCGTGGCGATGGATCTTGCTGTCGGAGAGCGTGTGTCACACGACACATTCGGACTTGGGACAGTTACGGCTCTTTCAGGCGAGGGAGATCGCGCTGAAGCGACAATCAATTTCGGTCAATATGGTGAGAAGCGTTTGTTGCTGCGGTACGCACCCGTCGAGAAGCTCTAGGATTACACCCGTTCGCCTGTACCACTAACCATGATTGGAGTCCCGCGTGGATCTCTTTGAATATCAAGCTAGAGATCTCTTCGAGAAACATGGAGTCCCAGTTTTGGCAGGCGCAGTTGCTACAACTCCCGAAGAAGCCGAAGCAGCAGCTCGTGGCATGGGAGGAAAAGTCGTCGTTAAGGCGCAAGTAAAAGTTGGTGGGCGCGGTAAAGCTGGTGGAGTAAAGCTGGCCGAAAATGCACAAGACGCTCGCGAGAAATCTGCTGCGATATTGGGAATGGATATTAAAGGGCACATTGTCGGAAAAGTGATGATTGCCCAAGCTGCGCCGATTGCCGAAGAATATTACTTAGCAATCTTGCTTGACCGCTCAAACAGAACATTCTTGGTGATGGCATCGGTCGCTGGCGGAATGGATATTGAGCAGGTCGCACATGAGGCACCAGAAAAATTAGTAAAAGTCCCTGTTAATTCAAATGACGGGCTTTCAAAATCTGCCGCAATCAAGATTATCAATGATGCTAAATTTCCAGCCGATATTGCAGATCAAGTTGCTGATGCACTCGTACTTCTTTGGGGAGTCTTCGTTTCTGAAGATGCGACTCTTGTCGAAGTAAACCCACTCGTTAAGACCACGGATGGTCGCATTATTGCTTTGGATGGAAAAGTTACCTTGGATGACAATGCAGGTTTCCGCCACCCAGATCACGAAGCTCTTGTTGACGCATCAGCTACAAATGCTCTTGAAGCAGCCGCAAAGGAAAAAGATCTTAATTATGTAAAACTAGATGGCGAAGTTGGCATCATTGGAAATGGTGCAGGACTCGTCATGAGCACATTAGATGTTGTTGCCTATGCTGGAGAACAATTCGGCGGAGTGAAGCCTGCAAACTTCTTAGATATTGGTGGCGGTGCATCGGCACAAGTTATGGCTGATGGTCTGTCGATAATCTTGGGTGATAAAGATGTAAAGAGCGTTTTCGTCAACGTCTTTGGTGGAATCACATCGTGTGACGCCGTAGCAAATGGAATTATTCAAGCTCTTGAAATCTTGGGTGATAAGGCGAAGAAACCGATAGTCGTCCGCTTAGATGGCAACAATGTTCTTGAAGGCCGCCGGATTCTTGATGAAGCGGCTCATCCCCTCATTCAGCAACTCGATACTATGGATGGCGCTGCAGCTCGCGCCGCAGAATTGGCGGCTAAATAATGTCTATCTTTATCAATAAGCATTCTCGCGTAATTGTTCAAGGCATGACTGGCTCTGAAGGAACAAAACACACACGTCGCATGTTGGCATCTGGCACCGTTGTCGTCGGCGGTGTAACACCAGGCAAAGGTGGCCAAGTAATTGATATTGATGGCCATCAGCTTCCAGTATTCAATACCGTTGCTGAAGCTGTTGCCGCTACGCAAGCAAACGTCTCTGTAGTTTTTGTGCCTCCGAAATTTGCGAAGGCAGCCGTTGTTGATGCCATCGATGCGGCGGTTCCACTTGTAGTTGTCATTACTGAAGGAATTCCAGTCCATGACACTGCAGCATTCTTCGCTTATTCACAGAGCAAGGGCACGACAAGAATTATTGGTCCTAATTGTCCTGGCCTTATAACTCCAGGTGAAAGCAATGTAGGAATCATTCCATCTGACATCACTGGAACGGGGCCGATCGGGCTCGTATCAAAATCAGGAACTCTCACCTACCAAATGATGTATGAACTGCGCGATATTGGATTCACTACGGCGGTTGGAATTGGCGGAGATCCGATTATCGGAACAACCCACATTGATTGCTTGCGAGCATTCCAGGATGACCCTGATACCAAAGCAATTGTGATGATTGGTGAAATTGGCGGAGATGCCGAAGAGCGTGCCGCTGCATTTATTAGTGAGTATGTAACCAAGCCAGTTGTCGGATACGTTGCCGGCTTTACAGCGCCTGAAGGAAAAACAATGGGCCATGCTGGCGCCATAGTCTCTGGATCATCAGGTACTGCGCAAGGCAAAAAAGACGCACTTGAAGCAGCGGGAGTTCAAGTGGGTAAAACTCCTAGCGAGAGCGCGCGATTGATGCGTGCACTTCTAAGCCGATAACGTAGATGTTTCAACGCGTCCTGTGGGTCTCGTTGACACAAGCTCTTCGTAGCGTTTTCATCCTGGTTTTACCGATTGCCTTTATCTCTTTATTCGCCTGGGCAACGGCAGGCAGCAGCAATGGCAATACTGCCGATCCGATTCGAGCAACAATGTGGATCTGGCTCGCTGCACATCACATTCCATTTCACCTAGTTCTTCCACCAGGCGGGGAAAGCGGTTTGTTCTCCTATTTGCCAGTGGGCGCATTGATTTTTCCTTTACTGAGCGCCCGAAATGGATTTAAACGAGCATGCGATCGTATCGATTCAGATCAACAAACGCGCCAACTCGCACGCGTTCTCTTTGCTCTTACTTATGCAGGAGTTTCACTCGCGATATCTTGGTTTTCTGCAACTGCTGCGATAACTCCGAATCTTTACTGGACTCCAGCAATCGCAGTTGCACTTGTTTGGGTAGCTACCATTTCCGATAAAGTCAAAGGGAATAGGGCTGAAATTTCCGCTCGAAGTATGGCCTTAAGCGTGATTGCGATTCTATTCGGGGCCTCCAGTTTAGTTTTTGGTCTAGGTTTATTTTTCCACCTCAAGAGCGTGCAAAACCTAACTATTGTTTTGCAACCAGGTTTTGTTGGTGGAGTTCTCTTATTACTATTGAACGTTCTCTACCTGCCTAATGCAGTAATCGCGACTTTGTCTTATTTGGTTGGTCCAGGCTTTGCAGTTGGAGCCAACACATTGGTTTCTCCATTGACGCACCGAATTTCTGAAATACCCGCTCTTCCTCTTCTCGGTGGCCTGCCAACAGGTAGGCACCCACTTGTGCTTCTTTCCATTATGGGCGTAGTTGCTCTGGGTGCGTTTATGTATAACCTCACCATTACTCAACGCTCTCGCGTTACAGTTCAAAGTTTTTTTCTTACCTCACTCGGGATTACTGTATTGGCCATACTCAGCAGTGGATCGCTGTTAACAACTGCCCTACGTTCGGTTGGAGTTTCACCGTGGCAGCTTCCGTTAGCGATAGCCCTAGAGATTGCCCTTGGAATCTTCTTGGCGATTATTCTCCCTCGAGCATCTGAATTCTTACCTGGCGGAAGGTCCCGGTGATGGTTGCTCGGTTGGTAGTTCTTGCTTCAGGAAGCGGATCTCTTTTCCAAGCGATTATGGACTCAGTGGACAAAGGAGAGTTGGCTGCTGAAATTGTTGGAGTAATTTCTGACCAGCCTCATGCTCAAGTTTTACGACGCGCTTCAAATTCTTCAATTCCTACTTATATTCTGCCAATGACTGATGATCGTTCTCAATGGGATCAACAGATTTTCGACCTTGTATCAACTCTCAAACCAACGTTAGTTGTGAGTGCAGGATTTATGCGGATTCTTAATCCAGACTTTGTTTCAAATTTCAAAGTAATTAATTCACATCCGGCTCTCTTGCCTAACTTTCCGGGCGCGCATGCCGTTCGAGATGCACTTGCTGCCGGGGCTAAAAAGACGGGAACCACGGTTCATTGGGTGGATTCAGGCATGGATACTGGAGAAATAATCGCCCAAGCCAGCGTGGATATCTTGCCCGAGGATGATGAAGCATCATTGCACGAGCGTATTAAGATTCTCGAACGCGGTCTCATTGTTGCGACCATTTCTAAACTCCTTCCATCATTGGAGAGTAAAAGTGTCTGATCGCAAAGTTATTCGCAGAGCGCTAATTAGCGTTTATGACAAGAGCGGTCTTATCGAACTGGCAACCTCCCTTAATGCGGCTGGAATCGAAATCCTTTCTACGGGATCTACAGCGCAAAGTATTCAGGCTGCAGGAATTCCTGTTACACAGGTAAGTGAGTACACGGGCTTTCCGGAAATTATGGGAGGTCGAGTTAAGACCTTACATCCGCGCATTCATTCGGGAATACTTGCAGATCAAGATAATCCAGATCACATGCGTCAAATATCTGAACATGACATTGCTCCCTTTGATCTTGTCGTAATCAATCTCTATCCCTTCGAAGCGACAATTGCTTCAGGTGCCAACTTTGCTGAATCTATTGAACAAATCGATATTGGCGGACCTTCTATGTTGCGAGGTGCGGCTAAGAATCATGGTTCGGTAGCAGTCATTTGCAAGACATCTCAGTACCCGCAATTGGTGGGAGCAATTTCATTAGGTGGGTTTACTCGCCAGCAGCGCACTGAATTGGCATTAGAAGTTTTCAGAACTACTGCGCAATATGATCTGGCGATAGCGAATTGGCTTGGAGTTGATAATAATTCTGCACTGCCATCGTGGTTTGCAAGAGTGTGGTCGCAAAAAGGTGAATTACGTTACGGTGAAAACCCACATCAAAGCGCTGCTATTTACTCAGATAGTGGAGCGCCATCAGGATTAGTCGGAGCAGTACAACTCCATGGCAAGGAGATGTCTTTTAATAATTACACTGATGCAGATGCAGCATGGCGCGCCGCGCATGATCATGGGGCACCGTGCGTTGCAATTATTAAGCACGCCAATCCATGTGGAATTGCGACAGCATCTTCCATTGCTTTAGCTCACAAGCGCGCCCATGAGTGTGACCCCGTTTCAGCATTTGGAGGTGTTGTAGCTGCCAATCGCGAAGTAGATGTAGAGATGGCCCTTGCATTGTCTGAAATCTTTACCGAAGTTGTGATTGCTCCATCTTTTTCAGAAGAAGCGCTAGAAATTCTGCAGAAGAAACCATCGCTTCGAATTCTGGAGTGCTCCACGGCGATGATTCCAAAGTTAGAGTTGCGTCCAGTATCTGGAGGAATGCTTGTTCAAGAGACTGATCTTGTTGACGCCGAGGGAGATAGCTCGGAAAACTGGAAGCAAGTAAGCGGAGCACCTGTTTGCGCGGAAGTCTTAGCCGATCTGGTTTTTGCATGGAGATCTGTGAGGGCAGTAAAAAGCAATGCAATTCTCTTAGCTAAAGATGGCGCCTCGGTAGGAATCGGAATGGGGCAAGTTAACCGCGTTGATTCGGCACGACTGGCAGTTGCTAGGGCGGGTGACCGAGTCGCTGGTTCGGTAGCGGCAAGTGATGCCTTTTTCCCCTTTGCCGATGGCCTCGAAATCCTTTTAGCCGCTGGTGTTTCTGCGATTGTTCAACCTGGGGGAAGCGTTCGCGATGAAGAAGTTATCGCTGCGGCAACCGTGAGGAACATCCCAATGTTCTTTACGGGCACCCGCCACTTTTCCCATGCTTAATGGTGATTAGTATTGAGGCATGAGCGCACAGATTCTTGACGGGAAAGCCCTGGCTACAAAAATCAAAACAGAACTTGCAGCTGATGTAGTGCAACTAAAAAAACTTGGAAGAACCCCAGGGCTCGGCACTGTTCTTGTTGGCGATGACCCAGGCTCTCATTCCTATGTAGCCGGCAAACATCGTGATTGTCATGAAGTAGGAATCAATTCGATCCGAGTAGATTTGCCAGCATCAGCATCTGAGGCCGATGTGCTTGCCGCGATTGCCGATCTCAATTCTTCCAAAGAATGCACGGGTTATATTGTTCAACTTCCGCTACCTCGTGGCATAAATTCACAACGAGTCCTTGAAGCAATTGATCCGGATAAAGATGCAGATGGATTACATCCGCTCAATCTTGGCCGCCTAGTGAGTGGCGAAAATGCGCCTCTGCCATGTACCCCGCACGGAATCGTTGAATTACTTCGCCACTACAACGTTCCTATTGATGGCGCAGAAGTAACTGTAATCGGACGTGGATTAACTGTCGGTCGCCCACTGGGCCTACTCCTTACTCGCAAAAGTGAAAATGCGACGGTCACACTGACTCATACTGGCACTCGTGACTTGATAAGGCACACGAAGAGCGCCGACATTATTGTTGCTGCAATTGGAAGTGCGCACTTCCTCACAGCAAGCATGATTAAAGAGGGCGCTGCAATTATTGATGTGGGAATTTCTCGCACCGAAGCGGGACTCCTCGGTGACGTTCACCCAGATGTAATGAACGTTGCTGCCTATGTTGCACCGATGCCTGGTGGAGTTGGCCCTATGACTCGCGCAATGCTTATTAAGAATGTCGTGGACGCATGTCGCTAACTCGCTTTTCACTGGCAAGCTATGCGGTTATCGCTTTAGGTGTCCTTTTAGGCATTTTTGGAATTGTGCGAGGCGGATCCATACTCATCGCGTGCGGGTGCGCTGCTATGGCCCTTTCCCAGAAAAACGAGCGTGCCATCGGGAGATTTCTGCCCTTGGCGTTAGCGATAGCCCTCTTCGCTTTGGCAATTGCACTGCCACGCGGGCGCTAGAATTATCTTGACGTCAAGAGAGTTTTCCTAGTCAACAACCAGATGGAAGGCAGTGAAGGATATGGGAAGCAAAGTCACAGTAGTCGGAGCAGGATTTTATGGCTCAACAACAGCTCTGCGATTGGCTGAATTCAATGTTTTCGAAACGGTTGTTTTGACCGACATTGTTGAAGGAAAGCCAGAAGGCATTGCACTAGATATTAATCAATCACGTTCCATCGAAGGATTTGAAACAAAAGTTGTCGGAGCTACGACAACACCTGAAGGAGCCGGTTATGAAGCCACTGCTAATTCAGATGTAGTGGTCATTACTGCAGGGCTGCCTCGCAAACCTGGCATGAGCCGTATGGATCTCATCGGTGTGAACGCAGGAATTGTTCGTGGAGTTGCTGAAAACATTGCCAAGCACAGCCCAAACGCCGTGATTATTGTGGTTTCAAACCCACTCGATGAAATGACTGCTCTTGCGCAATTGGCAACAGGCTTTCCTCGTAACCGCGTGATGGGACAAGCAGGAATGCTAGACACTGCACGTTTTACAAATTTCGTTGCGGAAAAACTTGGAGTTGCAGTTGGTTCGGTGAAAACTCTCACACTTGGTTCTCATGGTGACACTATGGTTCCAGTTCCTAGCCGTTGCACAGTAGATGGCCAACCATTATCAGGGAGACTTTCAGCAGAAGAAATTGATGATTTGGTAACCCGCACTCGTAATGGTGGGGCAGAGATAGTTGCTCTACTTAAGACTGGTTCTGCTTACTATGCACCTTCTGCCGCCGCGGCTCGTATGGCTAAAGCAGTTATCGAAGATGCCGGCATTGTTATGCCAGTGTGCGCTTGGGTTGATGGAGAGTACGGAATCTCCGGCGTGTATCTCGGAGTGGAAGCCCAGATTGGTCGCGCAGGAATCGTAAAGGTTGTCGAAACAGATCTTTCAGCTACCGAGTTAGCTGAACTAAAAGTGGCTGCAGAGGCCGTTCGCACAAAACAAGCAGATGTACAAAGCCTCTAGGCTTTAGGAGCGGAGAAATAAATGAACAAGATTAAAGTTGTCGGAACCGTTGTAGAACTAGACGGCGATGAAATGACACGTATTATCTGGCAGTTCATCAAAGAACAGTTGATCTTGCCTTACTTGGATATCAATTTAGAGTATTACGACCTCGGCATGGAGCACCGTGATGCCACTAATGATCAGGTCACAATTGATTCAGCTCATGCAATCCAAAAACACGGCGTTGGCGTTAAATGCGCAACCATCACTCCAGATGAAGCGCGTGTTGAAGAGTTTAAGTTGAAGAAGATGTGGAAATCACCTAATGGAACCGTCCGTAATATCCTCGGTGGAGTTATTTTTCGTGAACCAATCATCATCAGCAACGTGCCTCGCTTAGTTCCACACTGGACCAAGCCAATCGTTATCGGTCGCCATGCTTTTGGCGATCAATACAAGGCAACCGATTTCTTGGTTCCCGGAGCCGGAACTTTAACAATGACATTTACGCCTGAGGATAATTCAGCACCGATTGAATTTGAAGTCTACAAATTCGAAGGTTCTGGCGTTGCAATGGGTATGTACAACGTGGATGAGTCAATCCGCGACTTTGCACGTGCATCTCTTAACTACGGCATCTTGCGTAAGTACCCGGTATTTCTTTCAACGAAGAACACAATTCTTAAGGCTTATGACGGACGCTTCAAAGATATTTTCCAAGATATCTATGAAAAAGAGTTTAAATCCGAGTTTGAGAAGTTGGGTATCACCTACGAGCATCGTCTTATTGATGACATGGTTGCAACTGCGCTTCGCTGGGAAGGTGGCTATGTCTGGGCATGTAAGAACTATGACGGAGACGTCCAGTCTGACACCATCGCGCAGGGTTATGGATCACTTGGGTTAATGACGAGTGTTTTGATGACTCCAGATGGAAAGACTGTAGAAGCTGAAGCAGCCCACGGCACAGTGACTCGTCACTTCCGTGAACACCAGAAAGGCAAGCCAACGTCGACAAATCCGATTGCATCAATTTTCGCTTGGACACAGGGCTTAGCTCACCGCGCAAAACTGGACAACACTCCAGAGCTTGCAAAGTTTGCATCAACCTTAGAGCGTGTATGTATTGAGACAGTTGAATCAGGAAAGATGACAAAGGACTTGGCAATTCTGATTTCCTCAGATGCCCCATACCAAACCACACAAGAGTTCTTGGCATCGATTGATGAGAACTTGCAGAAGGCAATGGCTAAATAAAACTGTTTAAAAAAATAACCCTCGGTCGCAATGACCGAGGGTTATTTTTATTAATTCAACTCTTACTTAAGACGTTCTCCAGTTACTGAATCAAAGAAGTGGATTCCAGCTGGATTAGCCGATACCGAAACCGTTGTTCCTGGCTTTGGTGGATTCTTTGGATCCCAACGAAGGATTACTTGAGCACCTTCATCTGTTGAATGCGCGAACTTCACAGTTGAGTCGGCAGGCTTACCGTAAACGAATGCGTCGGCGCCTAGTTCTTCAACAACCTCAACGATGACATCGAAGCCACCACTTGATGGGCTAAATCCTTCTGGGCGGATTCCGACTGTTACAGATTTTCCGGCGTTAGCAGGTGCTGGGATTGAGAGACCACCAAGAATTGCCTTGCCATCAGTTACTGGCGCGACGAGCAAGTTCATCGCAGGTGATCCGATAAATCCAGCAACGAATGCGTTGGCAGGGTTATCGTAAAGATTGCGAGGTGTATCAACTTGTTGCAAGAGACCATCTTTGAGAACCGCTACGCGATCACCCATGGTCATAGCTTCAACCTGATCGTGTGTTACATAAACGGTGGTGATTCCAAGACGACGTTGTAGCGCAGCAATTTGTGTACGTGTAGCTACGCGCAACTTGGCATCCAAGTTTGACAGTGGTTCATCCATAAGGAAGACCTGTGGTTCGCGAACAATTGCACGGCCCATAGCAACACGTTGACGTTGACCACCTGATAGAGCTTTTGGCTTGCGCTCTAGGTATGGCTCAAGGTCAAGTAATTTTGCGGCTTCGAGTACGCGACGTTCACGTTCGTCTTTAGGAGTGCCTGCAATTTTAAGTGCGAAGCCCATGTTCTCTGCAACGGTCATATGAGGGTAAAGAGCATATGACTGGAAAACCATTGCGATGTCACGGTCTTTTGGCGCGATATTTGTAACGTCACGATCTCCGATAAGGATTCGTCCGTTATCAATTTCTTCAAGTCCGGCCAACATTCGAAGTGATGTTGACTTTCCGCAACCTGATGGACCAACTAATACAAGAAATTCGCCGTCATTGACGACGAGATCTAGTTTGTCTACGGCTGGGGCGGTTGTTCCTGGATAGATACGTGTTGCTTTATCGAATACGACTGATGCCATGCTGAAACGCTCCTTCTCCGGGCAGGTACGTGCCCGACGGTCCGTTGGATGAAGGTCATTTGGATTTCCCAAATGCTGTGGCTGGAGATTACGCCATAAGCAGGCGAGAAGGGAAGTGCCTGGCTATATCCTTAAGGCATGTCCTCTGACCCCCGCTCCCTAGGCGCCTTATTTACCGATATCGGGGTAGTGGCTGGCTTAATTCTCCTTGCCGCTCTTTTCGTCGCCGCCGAGATTGCCCTCATCTCCTTGCGCGATAGCCAGATTCGCCAGATGGCGACAAAGGGGCGTCGCGGGGCCCGCGTTGCGGCTCTCTCGCAAAACCCGAACCGATTCTTAGCTGCCGCTCAAGTTGGCGTAACTGTTTGCGGATTTCTTTCTGCAGCACTTGGAGCAGAGCGCATCGGAACCTATGTAGAACCATGGTTAGAGAGTCTTGGCTTGACTCGCGGGTGGAGTAATACCTTGTCTTTGATTGGCCTTACTTTAATCATCGCCTATTTCTCATTGGTCTTTGGGGAACTCGTGCCCAAGCGTTTAGCTCTCTTTAGAACCGAAGCAATTGCATTGGCAGCAGCCCCAATCATTGACGTTTTGGCAATGGTTTTCCGCCCGATCATTTGGTTGCTTTCTCACTCAACAAATTTCATTGTGCGTATATTCGGAATCGATCCTCACGAGGCACGGACTCAGATGTCAGAAGAGGAATTACTTGATTTAGTCTCTGGTCACGCCGCGCTTACGGACGAAGAACGCGACATTGTGGAAGAAGTATTAAATGCTAGCGAGCGCCAAGTTCACGAAGTGATGGTTCCTCGTACCGAAGTTGATTTTCTTGATGGGTCTTTATCTATCGGAAAAGCAATTGCGCTCGCAGTTGATCGCGCACATTCTAGATATCCAGTAGTACGTGGGTCCTCAGATGAAGTAATCGGATTCATCCATGTCCGCGATCTTCTAGATACCTCTCTCGGGGGCAATGGGGGAAAGATTCAAGAACTGGTAAGACCAATAATGTTTTTGCCAGGGACAAAGGGAGTTCTTCCGGCATTAACCGAAATGCGCAACCAACGTCAGCATTTAGCAATTGTCCTTGATGAATATGGTGGCACTGATGGGATCATCACCATGGAAGATCTCGTCGAGTGCCTAATCGGAGATATTCGCGATGAGTACGATTCCCATGAAGTTGACGTTTCTCAAGAATCTCGGACGGGCGATTTCGAAGTAGATGGCCTGATTTCTATCGAGGATTTACGTGATGAGGCCGAAATCGATTTCCCAGATGGCCCATATGAGACTGCGAGTGGGTTTGTGATGCATTTCCTGGGCCGAATACCTCGTGAACATGATGTCGTGAATATCAACGGTTTACGTGTCACGGTGCTGTCCATGGAAGGAAAGCGCGCGGGGCGACTATTAATCGCACGCACCCTTTAATTCATGCGAGAATCAACCCCATGACCCGCCCACGCGTACTTTCAGGCATCCAGCCAACACATGATTCCTTTCACCTTGGAAACTATTTAGGCGCAATTAAACAATGGGTGGAATTGCAAGCAGATCATGATGCTTTCTACTGCGTCGTCGATCTTCATGCTCTCACAATCGAAACCGATCCAGCGTTATTGCGAAAGCGCACACTTGTATCGGCTGCCCAACTCATTGCCTTGGGCGTTGATCCCAATAAATGCACGCTATTTTTGCAATCCCATATATCTCAACATAATCAGTTGGGTTGGATTATGGAGTGTTTGGCAGGCTTTGGTGAAGCAAGCAGAATGACTCAATTTAAAGACAAATCACAGAAATCTGGAACTGATCGCACAGCGGTAGGGCTCTTTACCTATCCAATGCTTCAAGCTGCTGATATTTTGCTTTATCAGGCAGACAGGGTTCCTGTCGGCGAGGATCAGCGTCAACATATCGAATTAACAAGAGATTTAGCTGGACGATTTAATTCTCGATATGGCCAAACCTTTCAATTGCCCCAGGCCTATATTCTCAAGAGCGGCGCAAAGATAAATGATTTGCAAGATCCAACATCTAAAATGAGCAAGTCTGCGGCAACGATGCAAGGTGTCATTGAGATTATGGATACGCCGGAAAGCAATGCAAAAAAGATTAAAAGTTCGATGACGGATACTGGAAGAGAAGTCCGATTCGATACAGAAGAAAAGCCGGGAATTAGTAATTTGCTGACAATTCACTGCGCACTTTCTGGGAAGACTATTCCTGAACTGGAAGCAGAATTTGAAGGCAAGGGCTACGGTGACTTTAAAGCATCAGTTGCCGAGATTGTCGTTGAGTATTTACGCCCAATTCGACTACGAACCCTTGAGTTACTTGAGGATGAGAAGTACCTTCTGAAAATACTTCGCGAAGGAGCAGATAAAGCTCGAATTGTGGCTGAGAAAACCCTTTCAGACACCTATAAAAATCTTGGATTAGTTGAGCGGTAGTACGCAGGACTTTCTACTACGCTTAGGTGATTGCGCACGTGTCGCAAGCCGATTAGGGCAAGGTAGGTTAAGGGAGCCGATGATGAAGAAGTCATTACATGTGCTTCTCGTGGGACTCCTGGTCGGTAGCGCGTTAATTCTTGCGCCTGCTTCAACCGCAGCTCAAAAAATTAAAGTAGGCATGGCCTACGACATTGGTGGAACAGGAGACAAGTCATTTAATGACTCGGCCGCTGCCGGCTTGCTTCGATCCAAGAAATCCTTAGGGGTAACAGCTATTGAGGTCAGTGCAACTGTAGGCACTCAATCTGAACGAGAGACGAGACTTCGTTTTCTCTTGCGTGAAGGATGTAATCCAGTAATTGCCGTTGGTTATAGGTATGCCGATGCTCTAAAGAAGGTTGCTACCGAATATCCGAATATTTCCTTTGCCATTATTAATGATTCAAGCATCGATTTACTGAATGTCGCCTCTCTAGTTTTTTCAACTAACGAAAGCGCATATCTGGCGGGAGTGGCAGCAGCGCTGGCATCAAAGAGTGGAAAAGTCGGATACATCGGTTCACTCAAGCCATCTCAATTTGATTCGAACGAATTAGGTTTTATCGCGGGTGTGAAAGCAACCAATTCAAAGTCAACGGTTATGGTCAAGTACCTCAGTAGTGCGTCCGATTTTTCTGGTTATAGTGACCCCGCAGAGGCGAAAGCGATTGCTCTAAATATGATTTCGGCGAAGGTCGATGTAATTTATGCTGCCGCAGATGGTTCAGCCGCAGGAACTTTTGCTGCAGCATCGGGTAAGAAGGTTTGGACAATTGGCTCGGATGTTGATCAATACTTAATGGCAACAGATTCTCAACGCAAGAACATGCTGACTTCAACAATTAAACGAGCTGACCTTGCAACATATGATTTCATCGCAACTTCTCTACGAGGTTCGTCGGTTAATGATGTACTCGATACTCAAAAAGGAATCTACGGTCGGCTATATACCCTAGAAATGGGGGGAGTTGAACTTTCCAACTCGGGTGGCTTCATAAGCAAATTCAAATCTAAAATTGGCGCCGCTAAAAGTTCAATCATCTCTGGAAAGATTGTTGTTCCGACAACTGGTCAAGCAAAGTGAGAGAGATTGATTGGAAAGCGCTCCATCTAGAAGCAATATCAGCAATGAAGAGAGCCTATGCGCCTTATTCTAAGTTTCCCGTTGGTGCTGCAGCGGTCGTTGACGATGGTCGAATAGTCAGTGGTTCGAATGTCGAAAACGCTAGCTACGGCTTAACTTTATGTGCTGAATGTGGCTTAGTATCCGCGCTCATTGCATCTGGCGGGGGCAAGTTAATTGCTTTCACCTGTGTTGATATTGCTGGAAATTATTTAATGCCTTGCGGGCGTTGTCGCCAGTTACTTCACGAACATGGTGGAAGTGAATTGCAAGTTATGACAGATACAGGGATTAAGCCCCTATCTGAACTCTTACCTTGGGCATTTGGTCCAGAAGAAATGGTGCGCCGTCTTGATTGAACCTTTCGCAGCAGTAGAAGTTATCGCAGCCAAACGAGATCGCAACGAACTTTCAAATGAAATGATTGACTGGATAGTTTCTGCCTATACCCGTGGAGTTGTAGCTGACGAACAAATGTCTGCACTCTTAATGGCGATTTTACTCAACGGGATGAACACACGAGAAATTTCTCGATGGACAAACGCCATGATTAATAGTGGCGAAAGAATGAATTGGTCAGCACTTGACCGTCCGACAACAGATAAACATTCAACAGGTGGTGTCGGCGATAAAATTACATTGCCGTTAGCGCCATTAGTTGCCGCCTGCGGAGGAGCAGTCCCACAGCTTTCTGGGCGAGGTCTTGGACACACTGGCGGCACTTTGGATAAATTGGAATCGATTCCTGGATGGCGCGCTGAGTTAACCAATGAAGAGATGCTCAACGTTTTAAAGAGTTGTGGTGCGGTGATCTGCGCAGCATCGGCTGGGCTGGCACCTGCTGATAAAAAGTTATACGCATTGCGTGATGTGACCGCAACGGTGGAAGCAATTCCACTGATTGCTTCGTCAATTATGAGTAAGAAAATTGCCGAGGGCACGTCAGTTCTTATTCTGGATGTTAAGACTGGCAACGGGGCATTTATGAGTGATCCTGCTCGAGCAGGCGAACTAGCTCGAGCAATGGTTGCGCTCGGTACTGAAGCTGGCGTAAAGACCAGAGCTCTTGTTACCGCGATGGATGTCCCTCTGGGACTGACAGTTGGTAACGCGCTAGAAGTAAGAGAGTCCGTGGAAGTGTTAGCCGGAGGTGGGCCAGATGATGTTCGCGAGTTAACAATTTTGCTTGCACGCGAAATGCTTTCTGCGGCCAATATCCACGAGAAAGATCCAGCTGATGCACTCAAAGACGGAAGCGCCATGGATCATTGGCGGCGAATGATTTCTGCTCAGGGAGGCAATCCTGATGCGCCATTGCCAACTGCCAAAGAGACTCACCAAGTGCGTGCACTCTCCAGCGGCACTATGACCACTATGCACGCGCTCAAAGTTGGCGTTGCATCGTGGCGCTTAGGTGCAGGTCGCTCGCGCCAAGGCGAAAAAGTACAAGCAGGAGCTGGAATTGAAATTCATGCAAAACCAGGCGATCTTGTTAACAAGGGGGATCTGCTTTTTACATTGCATACCGATGAAGGCGCTCGTTTTGAACGGGCTCTAGAATCTCTTGAAGGAGCCGTGGGCATCGTCCAGGGTGGAGTTGCAGATCGTCTTCCTCTTGTTATTGAACGGATTGAACCATGAGCAATTTGTTAAAGGCACCAACGCGCGACCAGATTAAACGACTACCGAAGGCTTTGCTGCATGACCATTTGGACGGTGGACTTCGTCCACAAACAATCCTTGATATCGCCAAGGAAATTGGTTACAACGCGCTACCCACGACAAACGCAACAGAACTTGGTAAATGGTTTGGTGATTCGTGCGATTCCGGATCCTTAGTGCGTTATTTGGAAACTTTTGAACACACAATTGCAGTCATGCAACGCCGTGAGGATATTGTCAGGGTGGCCAAAGAATGTGCATTGGATTTGGCTCGAGATGGCGTTGTTTATGCCGAAGTTCGTGGAGCCCCGGAGCTCTTTACTCTAAAGGGTTTAACCATGTCCCAAGTAGTAGAGGCGACCCTAGAGGGCTATCGATTGGGTGAGGCGCAAGCCCGCGAAGAAGGCTTTCCAATACGAGTGACATCCCTCCTGTGCGGAATGCGCCAAAATAAACTTTCACAAGATGTTGCAGAACTTGTGGTGAAATATCGCGATCAAGGAGTTGTTGGCTTTGATATTGCTGGGCCAGAAGACGGTTTCCCTCCTAGTGACCAACTGGAAACCTTTGAATATTTGCGTCGTGAAAATGCGCACTTCACAATCCATGCAGGAGAAGCGTATGGTCTGCCTTCAATTTGGGAAGCGATTCAATTGTGTGGAGCCGAAAGACTTGGGCATGGAGTTCGCATTATCGATGACATTGATTTAAGCGGTGCTACTCCAATACTTGGCCGACTTGCTTCATATATTCGAGATCGCAGAGTGCCCCTAGAAATGTGTCCGACTTCGAACTTACAAACCGGGGCGGCAAAGACCATCAAAGAGCACCCGATTGGCAAACTCGCGAAATTGAGATTTCGTGTAACAGTGAATACGGATAACCGATTGATGAGTCAAACTTCTATGACGCATGAAATGGAAGAGTTAGTTAAGGCTTTCGACTGGAACTTCTTGGACCTTCAGCGAGTGACCGTTAATGCTCTTAAAAGCGCCTTTATCCCTTTTGAAGAGCGTTTGGCGCTGATCGAAGAGATTGTAAAGCCAGGTTATTTAGCGGTATCAGCTGAATAGTTAGGTGGCGGTTCCTAGTTGACGGTTCCTAGTTGACGGTTCCTAGTTGACGGTTCCTAGTTGACGGTTCCTAGTTGACGGTTCCTAGATACCGATTGTGTGCCAAATAGTTTTGGCTTCTAGGAATGACGTCATTCTCTGAGTCTTAGCGTTCTCAGCGAATGCAAAAATTCGCTTAAGGTTATCAGCGCCTGATTCTCGTAATCCAGCATGAGATTTCTTAGAAGCGCCAGATATATCCATTGCATTTACATCCATATGGGATGCCATCCATGGTGCCAATTCATCTTTAATGCCGGTCAAAATATTGCAAACACCAGCAGGCAAATCACTCGTGGCCAATACTTCGGCAAAAGTAATTGCAGTTAATGGAGCTCCTTGGCTAGCAACTAATACTGTTGTATTGCCAGAGACCAAGACTGGAGCAAGGCACTCTACTAATCCCAGGAGGGAAGGTTTCTCTGGAGCCAAAATTCCAACTACTCCCATAGGTTCAGGAATTGTGAAGTTGTAATAGGGACCTGCAACGGGATTGGTTGCACCAAAAGTTGTTGAAATCTTATCCGCCCACCCTGCATACCAAACCCATGTATCGATGGCCTGTTTAACTTGAGCCTTAGCTTGAAGCGGGGTTAATTTTTCTAAGATACAGATTTCATCAACGAATTGAGATGTGCGCCCTTCGAGCATCTCGGCGATGCGGTAAAGAATTTGACCACGGTTATATGCCGTTGCATTTGCCCACCCTGATTGAGCTGTACGAGCAGCAGTTACGGCATCACGCAAATCTTTGCGAGATGCTTGTGCAGGATTGGCAATGAACTCTTTACCGGATTTAATCTCATAGACACGGCCAGATTCTGAACGAGGGAATTGGCCATTAACAAAAAGTTTGTACGTCTTACGAACATCAATGCGATTACTCATGATCGCCTCCCTTGAGGTAAGCCCCTAAACCATGTCGGCCGCCTTCGCGTCCCCAACCAGATTCTTTATATCCGCCGAATGGACTCGTTGGATCAAATTTGTTAAATGTATTTGCCCAAATAACACCCGCTTGCAAATGTTTACTCGCCCAAAGGACTCGAGAGCCCTTTTCCGACCAGATTCCTGCAGAGAGGCCAAAAGGAGTGTTATTAGCTTTCTCCATAGCCTCTTGTGGAGTGCGGAAAGTAAGAACGGAAAGTACTGGACCGAATATTTCCTCTCGTGCAATGCGGTGTGCCTGCGTTATACCGGTGAAAATTGTTGGTGGAAACCAAAACCCTTTAGTTGGCAGTATGCAATCTGGACTCCAGGCGTCTCCGCCTTCGCTCGTACCGACTGCTGTGAGTGCCTTGATTTTTGCTAATTGATCAGAGGAGTTGATTGCACCGATATCAGTGTTCTTGTCCATCGGATCTCCGAGACGAATTTGGCTCATGCGTCTCTTCAATTTTTCAAGGAATTCGTCGTGAATTCCTTCTTGAACAAGTAAGCGTGATCCAGCACAACACACGTGGCCCTGGTTAAAGAAGATTCCGTTGACGATACCTTCAACTGCTTCATCGATTGCTGCGTCTTCGAATACGATATTCGCGCCCTTGCCACCTAATTCAAGTGTGACGCTCTTGCCTGAGTGCGCAACTGATCGAGCAATGATTTTGCCGACATCGGTAGATCCGGTGAAGGCAATCTTGTCGACATCTGGATGATTTACAAGTGCTGCTCCAACTTTTCCGTCACCGGTAACAATGTTTACTACTCCGGCAGGAAGTTCGGCTTGTTGGCAAACTTGCGCAAACAGCAGTGCGGTAAGAGACGTTGTTTCTGCTGGCTTGAGGACCACTGTATTGCCAGTGGCTAAAGCTGGTGCCACCTTCCATGCCAACATAAGTAGCGGGAAATTCCAGGGGATAATTGCACCAACGACGCCATGTGCTTTCGGTTTCTCTCCAAAACCAGCGTATTGCAATTTATCAGCCCAGCCGGCATGGTAGAAAAAATGAGCAGCAACAAGAGGGATATCAACATCGCGAGATTCGCGAATTGGCTTTCCATTATCTAAAGTTTCTAGAACGGCAAATTCACGAGCACGCTCCTGCAAGATTCGAGCGATGCGATAAAGATACTTTGCGCGTTCTGCTGGCGGCATTTTTGACCAAGTCTTTTGGTAAGCCCCACGAGCGGCAGCGACAGCTTTGTTGACATCAGCAGTGCTTGCTTGCGAAATCGTGCTTAATTTTTCTCCAGTGGCAGGATTAATCGCTGGGAAATGGTTCTTTCCGGGTACAAATTTTCCATTAATAAAGAGCCCATAAGCAGGATCAATCGAGACAACTGCCCGAGATTCAGGCGCTGGTGCGTAATCGAATGTACTCATGGATGCATCACTCATTCTCAGTCGATTGTTACGTAGTTAGGGCTAGCGTATCTTCCGTCGCGCATTTTCATGCGTTGCATAAGCAAGTCATTAAGTAAGGCGCTGGCACCGATGCGAAAAAGTGTTGGATTAAGCCACTCGGGACCTGCTGTTTCATTCACTAAAACAAGTTGTTTGATCGCATCTTTAGTCGTGCGGATTCCGCCTGCCGCCTTGACGCCAATACGGACGTTGGCCATCGCGTAAAAATCCCGTACTGCTTCAAGCATCACCAAAACAACAGGAGCGGTAGCGGCAGGTGAAATCTTGCCAGTAGAGGTCTTAATGAAATCAGCACCTGCCAACATTGCTAAATATGATGCCTTTCGAACGTTGTCATAAGTGACTAGTTCTCCTGTTTCGAGAATGACTTTGAGGTGAGCACGATCACCACAAATATTC
>QYPT01000050.1 GCA_007280125.1 Streptomycetaceae bacterium
AAAAGAGACCCGCTACTTCCGGCGGTGTCTTTCATCGCCGGCAGGTCTTCCTTTAGAACCACCGTACGCGGATCGAGCTGCGCGGCTTGGTACTAAGCAAGCTAAAGGGCTTATCGCTTAGTTCTGGACCTACGATAATTATAGCAGAGGGGAGTGACAAACAGAAAAACATTTGCAAAGATTCAATATGGACACTGACGACCTAGGGCAATATTCAGATGATCAAATTTGGGCACACCTAAATGAAACTGAGAACGAGGAAAAAGTTGAACTCTTGATTGAATTGTTTGAGCGCAGTTCACGCAAAGATGATCATGCTCAAGCTGCATCACTAGCCGAACAGGCAGCAAATGAAGCAGAAAAATGCATGGCTAACTCCGCTGTTGAAAATGCCCGATACCGTCAAGGGTTAGCTTTCTGGCGAGCCAAGCGTTATGACGAGGCGATAGCTGCATTTACTGTTGGCATAGGCAAATATCAAGAACCGGATTCAAAGATTGAACTCTCTAAGAATCAATGGGGCGTTGCAAGTTCATTATTCGGAAAAGATGAATATGCCGAAGCAGCGAGATGGGCAAGGATTAGCACCGATAGTGCATTGGCCGAAGAGGCATACAGCATGGCTGGTCTAAATAAGTTCCTGGAAGCAAAAGCACTTTACTTGGACGATAATGATATTCAAGCCCTTGAGGCTTGCGAAGAAGCAAGAAGTTATCGCAGAATTGAACAAGATCTCGACGAAGTTGCCGATATCGATGCTTATATGGCACAAATCCATTCTTATTTGGGCAACCATAAAGAGGCTGTAAATCTGCTTAGAAACTGTTTGGTTTTAGCGCAGGCAACATCCTCGCAAAGTATCAAGTACTTCTCATACCGATTGGGAAATGCTCTAATCGATCTTGGCGAATACACAGAGGCAAGATCTCATCTTGAGATAGCGCAAGATCTCTATAAAGAATCTGGCGATCATGAGTCACTTGCAGACTGCTTCTACTCACTCTCACTTACAAATCGAGGAACAGAATCAATCAATGTAGCACTTGATTTAACGAGATCAGCAACTTCGCTTTGGGATGCACTCGGCAAAGATTCCGCATATATTAAAGGACTTACAAGAATTGCAATCCTGCTTTTTTCTATGGAGGACTTCGAAGCTGCGATTGACATGAATAAAAGAATTATGGATTTCATCGGAACGCTTGATAATTCAGATATGTTAGAAAGCTATGGCTGGGCACTTTTACGCATGATTGATTGCCATCAAGTCCTTGAGAATTGGGACACAGCGTTGGAGCAATTGGAGGCAACTGAGATGTTTGGCAAGGAGAGTGAACATCCCGGAAATATTTGGTACTACAGTCTCAAAGCAAAGTCACTCTATGCCCTTGATCGGCATGAAGAGGCAATGGGTGTTGCTGACGCAGCTCTAGCGCAAACAAAAAATGAAGGCGTGAATTTCAATACTGCCCAACTTTATGAGGTGAAAGCTCGAGTCAGTCTTGAACAAAACCGTCCGGATAAAGAAAGACATTTGGCACACGGAATTGCACTCTTATTAGCATTTGGTGAGACTGATAAAGCCCGCGACCTTTCGGATTACTTTAAACCGGATTTTTCTCCACCGAAGTCCGATAATATTTTGGTAGATGAAAGTACTGAAAATATGCGCAGTTTAGAAAATGAGCAGCCACCCGGCTTCGGCTTTAGTGCGAATTGATGTATAAGCGAACGTTGGTTAACTAACTAACCAAATGAGAAAGAAAATAAGCTTGACTCTTTTCAAAGCTAGTGCACTGTTTTAAAACATTCTTATATTGATCCACGCGCTCGGAGTAAAAACAGCAGCCCCCTCAGCATGAATGAACTTAAAAGATGATTTACCAGATTTAGTGGCAGTAGTAACAAACCCCGACTCTGCAAAGTCCCGCGGGTCGCGATCGACAAGTAAAAGCGAAATGCTGCGCTCAAATTTATCAACGATTAATGTAATCAAGTGTTCATTTTCAGGCATGTTTTAGAATAAAGAGGTGACAAGAGAATAGCAAATATTGCATAACCCTGTGGACAAAGTTATCCGCATTAGCGTCAAAAAATAGTAAAACATTGACTTATAAATTAATATCAATACGCTTAATACATGAGGTCAAATGGTGAGGCGATCAAATGAAATTCATCCATACCTCTGACTGGCAAATTGGGATGAACTTTGGATTCCTCAAAGAAAAGTCACGAAATCTTATGGCCGACGCCCGATTAGCGGCGATAAATAGAATCGCAGAAATTGCTAATGACGAGTCAAGAGGGATTGATTTTGTACTTGTAGCTGGAGACTTATTCGATACGCCGCGCGTCTCTGAGGCAAACATAAAATTGGTTATGCGTAACATTCGCAAGATTAAAAAGCCCGTATACGTATTGGCAGGAAATCACGAATGGAATGGCAATGAATATATCTATGACAATCCAGCGTTCTTAGAGAATAAGGAATCTAATTTCATACTCCTAGAACCCGGAATAAACGTGATTGGCGATGATTATGAAATAATCGCAGCGCCACTGCAAGGAAAACAAGAGAATTTTGACGTGGTCACAGAGCAGCTCAATAAGTTGGTGCCGAGCGGCAAGACGCGAATTCTTGCAGCGCATGGGCAGCCCGATTCCTTCATCTCCGTTATCGAGCGTGAAGATAAAATCTCATCTGCTGCTATTAAGCAGGCTTTGGAATCTGGATTAATCCATTATGTCGCCTTGGGCGATACCCATTCGATGGAAATAGTTGACGGCGATCCTCGCATCAGGTACAGCGGTGCTCCTGAACCTACAAGCTTTAGGGAGCCATCGCCTGGATACATTCTTATCGTTGATATGAAGGATAAGTTCAACATAAGGGTAGAGCCGCTAGAGATTGCCACTTGGAAGTTAAAGAGGATAGGAACGCCCCAAAAGTTTGAACAACTTCGTGAGGCTGAACATTTAACTCGATTGAAAAACATGGTCGAAGAGTTAGACAATCCCTCAAGAACGGCCATCAAAATCTATTTGGACTCAGAGTTGGACTTGGAGCAGGAAATGCTGCGCCAAGAGCTCTTTAGAGAGTGGGATGAAGATATTCTTGGGGGTTTTGCCATTAGTAAAAGAAGTAAATCTCCAGTAGTAAAAATTGACCCAATAAATGAGCCGGAACCAACTGAACTAACAGGTTACATGCTTTCGGCTTACAGAGAATTACGCGACAGTTATGCAGCCGATCCAGATCATAATATCGCCGAACGTGAGGCTTTACGCTTACTGCTTAAATACACGGGCATTGTGCGATGAAAATATTGAAAATATGGGCCGAGAATGTCCGAGGAATAGAAAATAGAGTCGAGATTGAAATTGCTCCTACTGGCCTAACTCTTATTCACGGGCGCAATGAGACTGGTAAGACAACAATTTCTGAAGTTCTACACTTCATTTTCAAATACCCAAGTAGCACGCGTGATGCTTCTGTTAAAGCGCTGCAGCCAAAGGGTAAAGATGTTTCAGTAATCATGGGCGCAGAAATAGAGATAAATGAAGAAACTTATTGGATTGAGAAGAAATATGTTAAAAATCCATCTGTCGAAGTTTCAATGTTAGCTCCAAGAAAACAGCAGTTTAATGCAACGGATTCAAATAAGATAATTGAGAGAATATTTAATGAGGATCTTGATCCTGTTCTTTGGGCGATGCTGCAAGTTGGCCAGGGGCAGGGGGTCGAGTCTGTAAGAAATGGATTTTCTCGACCAGAGAGAAACACTCTTAGGAAAGCACTTGAATCAGCGGTGGCGGTAAGCGATAGCGGTGACGACACGACTTTTCTCAAAAAGATTAAAGATGAGTTTGAAATGTGGTTCACACCTACCGGTGCTCCAAAGGACGCACAGGGTTCTAAAGGCAAGGAACTTAAAGAATCTGATAAACAAATCAAAGATTGGGAAAAAGAGCTACTTGATTTGGATGTACAAATAGCAAAAGCAGCACAAACCAAGAATGCTATGGAGTCTCATCAGAAGTCTGAGCAGGAACTAGGCAAAATGAGAGATGCACAGATTCTGGCTGTGGAGATTAAAGGGTTAGAGGTACTCAAATCGGATCGTTTAGAAGTTAGTCAAGCGATTACGGATTTAGTCGGTGAAAATCCAAATCTTGATACATTTAACTCCGCTCTTTACCAGGAAGTGGCCGCGGGACAGCGATTTGAATTTGCCTATGAAAGCCTCGCTTCACTTACAATAACCGCATTGAAGGATTTTGATTTAAGCGTAAATGGGACAAAACAGAGCCTGCCGGCGTCATCTGAGCATATTCAAAAACTGGAAAGCCCATTATTTATTCAGTTTGGTGATTTAGCAAAGCTGGATTATTCAAATTCTTCAGGAAAAGTTGGCATTGAAGCTTCGTACAAAAAATACGTTGAGGATCTGGTAAAACTCGGTTTTGAAACATTTGGAGAGGCGGAAGCGGCAAATGAGCTTTTCAAAACCTATCAGGCACTCGTAAAGAAGTTTGAGGAATTAACAGCGAGCAAATCGCTTGAAGATATTCAATCCTCTTTGGCACAGGCCCTCGTAAAGAAGTCAGAATTCGGTGATGAGTACCCAGATTTGGTCGCCGGCCCACTGATTTCAGAGCAACAGGTACGTGATGCCTCAAGACAAGTTGGAAGGCAAGAGGGTGAATGGGAGCAAATTTCAAAATTTGGGTGGCACGAAAAATCGGCAAACTTCGGAAATAAGATTTCCGATGAACAGAGAAATCTCGAAATTCTCAAAGGCCAATCAAGTGCTATAAAACTGCTTAAGGAAGTCGTTGAGAAACATAAATCTGCGGCCGAGGCTGATTATTCTGTGCACTTTTCTGAAGCGATAAACGCTCTGGCCAAAGAGTTTTTTGGCGATGAAGTTGAGATTCAAATCTCTGAGGCATTTGAGATCGAAGGAAGATATTTGGACGGTGCGACGTTGCCAATTGAGCAATTGAGCACTGGCGCGCAAGAGCAAGTATCGGTGCTATTACGATTAGCTCTTTCCAGGATAGTTCAAGTTGGCCAATCTGTTCCCATATTCTTTGATGACGAGCTTGGTCATACTGATCCTCAGCGAATAAGGGCGATGTCCGAGGTATTTAATAAATTTGGAAATGAACAGCAGTTTATACTCTTAACTTGCTATCCAGAAAAGTTTAAAGATTTTGTTAGCGAAAAGGATATAGATTTTGAAAAAGAGAGGATTGCCTAGTAATGCAGTTTATTAATGATTCATTAATATTTTCGTCGCGGGATCTTTTAGCACAATTAGAGTGTGAATACCGCCTACATATGGACTGGTCTGCTGCGAAATTTTTGATACCAAATCCTAAAAATGAAATAAGTAAAGAAATGCAAATGTTGATTAATAGAGGCAATAAACACGAAAATGAATTGAAAATTAAGGCAGAATCTAATGGTTCATACATAGAAATAAAGAATTTTGACTACTCAATTACTAGTTTCGAGGCCTCGATGAAAGAGACTTTTGATGCGATGAGTATGGGCATAGAGACTATTTCGCAAGGGACCCTGTTTACTGGCGAATATCTTGCCTTTGTAGATTTCCTAATTTTGGTGAAAGACGAGAATGGTATTCCGTTAAAAGATCCCAAAGGTAGGTATATTTATGATCCCGTAGATGCTAAATCTGCTCGTTCTGCAAAGAGATCAGCGGTACTGCAAGTTGCTTCTTATGCCCAAGCATTGCGTCAACTTGGTCTACCTGACCCCCATTTCGTTCATTTGAAGCTGGCAGGTGATCTCACTTGGTCAACACCAGCTCAAAATGTCATGGATCTAGGAGAGCTCTTTATGGAGAGAGTGAAACAAAACGTTGTTGAGTATAAAAATGTACCTGAAAATTCCTATGCTCCTCCGCGAGAGGCCTGCACTCGATGTAAATGGAAAGTGAATTGTGAAGATGGAAGAGAAAAAGCGAACGACCTCTCGCTTGTGCAAGAAATCAAAAATACAACACGCCAATTCTTAATTGAAGGCGGCATTACCACTCTTGAAGAGTTAGCGAATGCCGATGACGCGAAACGTCCACTTCCGCCCAATGGAGTAAGCATAAAAATGTACGATGCACTTAGAGCGCAAGCATCTATACAAGTCAGGGGGAAAGGTTTAGATATTCCAATCTTTGAGGGCAAAGATCTTTCTACTTTGTCCCAGGTCCCTGAATCCAGCCTTGGAGATATTTGGTTTGATATGGAGGGTGATCCATTTGCAGAGAATGGCGGTGGACTTGAATATATGTTTGGGGTCTATTGGATAAACCAAGATCAAAAACACGACTTTAAGACTTTTGATGCACGAGATCGCGACAGCGAGAGAGTCGCATTCATCAATTTCATGGAGTGGATTTTGGAGAAATTAACGGCATTCCCTAATGCACATATTTATCATTACGCTGCATATGAAAAAACTGCACTTTTGAAGCTAGCTAGGCGACATGGCGAAATGGAAGACGAAGTAGATGATCTTTTAAGAAAAGGAACTCTTGTCGATCTCTATTCCATAGTTAGAAAGGCATTCAGATTTTCTACTACGTCAATGTCCATCAAACACATTGAACATGTTTATCAACCAAAACGTGATCAAGACAAACCTGTCAATGATGCCATTAGAAGTGTTGTTGAATTTGAAGATGCTCTAGCGCAACTCCGAGAAGGCAATGAAGAAAATTTCCAGCATATAGTTTCTGGAATTCGCGATTATAATAAAGATGATTGCAGTTCAACATATGAATTGGACAAGTGGATCCGTGAACAAATGCTTTTGCTAAATATTGAGCCTTCACCAGTAGACCCTGGTATACCGAAAGAAGCGGGAGTTGCAATTCATCAACCTGTGGCAGATGGCTTACTTCGATTTGTTCCAACTAATCGTGACAAGCGAAATGATGGCGACCACGCCGTTGCTTTAGTCGCTGCAGCATTGAGATATCACGTGAGAGAGTCAAAACCATTGTGGCAAGGGATTTTCGAACTGGCGGGCAAGGGTATTGATGAATTGGAATTCGAAGATGATGTAATTCTGATTGAATCACTATCTGCCTCCGATTGGCATAAGCCGCCTAGGGCGCGCAAATTTCGACGCGATCTTGTGATTCAATCACCAGGGCCTGATTTCTCGATGCTATTTACTAAAGGCGATCAAGTACACCTGCTCTACGATCCCGCTCCATTAGGCTCAATAACAATGGCACAAAATTCACGGGGCTTAGTCGCTGTGACGTTAGATGAGGTTACTAGTAATGAAATCACAATTCAGCAGATGGAGAAAGATGAGCAATGGTCACAGTTACCAATTGCTATCTTGCCCGGTCCAGGAGTTGGGACTAAAGCGATTGAGAAAGTATTAAATGATGAGATTGGAGTTCCGGTTTTATCACTCCTTAATGAGCGTCAGCCTCCTTTTCAAGATTCGTGCTGGTCCGACCTTCTACTGAGAGTTCCACCGCGACAAAAATCTGGCTTACTGAATCAGAGTCAGGACACGGTACTTTCTATAACAAGTTCGCTCCTAGATAGCGATAATAGTTATGTCGCCGTACAAGGCCCCCCTGGCACAGGTAAAACTCATGTAGGCGCTCACGTGATTGTGAATTTAGTTCGAGCTGGGTGGAAAATTGGGGTCGTCGCACAGTCCCATGCTGTAATAGAAAATCTCTTAAATAAAGTCCATGAGGTCGACCCCAATATCCCAATTGGGAAGGAGGGTAAAGCTGGAGCATCGGATCCACCAGTATACGAAGTGACGAGTTTGTTAAGTTGGATAGATAGCCAGAATGAAGGCTTTGTTGCTGGTGGAACACTATGGAAATATTGTCATGAAGATATGCGGGGTACTGCATTTGATTTGATGGTAATCGATGAGGCTGGCCAGTTTTCATTGGCAAATTCCTTGGCAGCACTTTCAAATTCTCGGTGCGCTCTACTACTAGGAGACCCACAGCAACTGCCTCAGGTAAATCAAGCTACACATCCTGAGCCAGTAGAAAAATCGGCTCTCTCACACCTACTCGGGGAAAGTCCAACTATTCCACCTGATAAGGGATATTTCTTATCGGAGTCTTATCGGATGCATGCTGAAATTTGTAAGCCAGTCTCACATTTGCAGTATGAAGGGCGACTCGGCGCACACGCGCGATGCGCAAAACGCGAGTTAGACGGCGTGATGCCTGGCGTATTTGTCAGAATGGTTAACCATTCTGGAAATACAACACATTCATTAGATGAGGCTAAAAGAGTAGTTGAGCTTATCGATGAAATTCTTGGAACTGATTGGATAGATGTTGATG